>JAICQE010000008.1 GCA_025938035.1 Vicinamibacteria bacterium | reverse complement strand
ATCTTCAAATAGCCTCGAGCGAATCGCCGGGCACCCCTTCACGGGGTGCCTTCTGTACGCCATCGACCTGGGAATCCCGCCGGAGTAGAGTTACCGTGATTCTTCCGGGAGAGGCAGATGCATAGGCCCTTCATCGGTGCGCTGCTCGTCCTTCTTTCCTTCGCCACGGCAATCCACGCCCAGCGCGCCAACGGCTCCGCTGCGGGCGGCTGGACGCCTCCACGCACACCGTGGGGCGACCCCGACCTGCAGGGCAACTACACGAACAAGTACGAGACCGGCACGCCATTCGAACGGCCGAAGGAGTTCGAAGGGCGCCGGATGGAAGACATCACCGCCGCCGAGCTCGCGGCGGCCGTCCTCCGCCGGCAGGAGGACACGCTGGCGCGCGCCAAATACTTTGGCGGCGACCCTGAAGGACGGATCGGCAACTCGGCCGAATTCCGAGACATTTACGAAATCACCAAGGGCAGTCGTCCGTGGTTCGTCATCGATCCGCTGGACGGCAGGATCCCGCCAATCCGTCCCGAGGCACGCGCCCGCATCGCCGCGGCCCCACGCACCGGCAGCTTCGGCAACGGACCGTTCAACAGCCACGAGGACTTCAGCCTGTGGGATCGGTGCATTACCCGGGGACTGCCGGGCTCGATGCTCCCCGGGCAGTACGGCAACTCGTATCACATCGTCCAGGGCCCGGGCGTCGTCGCGATCCGCTATGAGATGGTGCACGACACGCGTGTGATTCCGATTGGAGACGCGCCGCGCGCCGGGTCGCAGATCCGCTCGGACATGGGCGTCGCCCGCGGCCGGTGGGAGGGCAACACGCTCGTCGTCGAGACGACGAACTTCAAAGGGCGCAGCGCGTATCGCAACGCGAACCCTGACACGTTGAAGCTGATCGAGCGCTTCACTCGGGTCGCGCCGGACAAGATCGAGTGGACGGTCACTGTGGACGATCCCACGACGTGGTCACGCCCGTGGACGTTCACGATTCCGCTGACGATGAACGATCAGGAAGCGGTGCTCGAGTACGCCTGCCACGAGGGAAATCAGGCAATCAGGAACATTCTGAGCGCCGCGCGCACGGCGGAATCCGGCAGCGCACGGTAGATCTAGTGTCCGGGGGCGCCTCTTCGCCCTTTTGTTCGTACGTCCGGCCGTCAATTGATCCAGCTCGACCGTCGCGCTAGACTCCACGCCTCCCGGACGTCCGGCTTCAGAAAGGAAAGTCGATGGTGGGGCCTTTCGAACGATCCGAGCTGATCCTCGGTTGGCGCACAACCTCCACGTTGGAGCCCGCCTATTGGGTGGAAGGCAGTGCGCAGGCAGGCGAGCAGAGGCCCGACGATCTCGTTGCCGTGCCTGCCGAGACGATCGCGGGTCACACCGCCATCATCGCGCAGTCTGGCTCGGGGAAATCGTTCTTCCTCGGTCGTCTTGTCGAGGAGATCATCCTGCGCACGAAGGCCCGCTGCATCGTTCTGGATCCGAACGCCGACTTCCGACGTATCCACGAGGTTGAAGATGCCTCGCTGTGGGCGAATCCCCGGTACGACAGGCCTCGCCGTCGTGGCAAGCTGACGCATGAGAGAACCCGCAGCGAGTTCTCGCGTCTGTGGGGAAAGAGTCGCGTTCGCATTCGCACCGGCGGGCGGGACTCGTACGCGGCACCCTACGAGGGGCTGCAGGTCTCGTGGCCGGCTCTGTCGATGGACGTCCTGGCCGAAGACCTCGACCCGATGCTGCGAAGCGACCTCTACCACTGTCACACCTTCGTTCGGGATCTTTCTGAATTGCGTCTCCTCAAGGATGCCGCGCCGCCGAAAACGCGAGATCTGATCGAGGAGGCCGAGCAGTTGCTGCGTGAAGCACGGCTCTCCGAATTGAGTTTTCGCGATCGCCTGAGGCTGAAGTACGACCCGGACAGCATTCTGCCGGCCTCCGCAAAAGGCGGTCTTCCGGCGTACATCAGAGAAACGTACTTCGGCGCAGGGTCCGAGTATCTCATCGGCGAGCCGTCGTTCATCGCGTACGCCCAGTCGCGCGTCCGATCCCGGATCAGCTCGCTGACCGAGAGTCTGGTCCGTACCCCGAAGTACGTCTCGGAAGCTGTGGAGCATTTCTACTTTTCAAAGGCTCGCGGCTATGAGACGGCCGGCGTGATCAGTCCCAAGATCGACCGACCCAAAACACAGTTCATGTCGGTAAAGCGTCTCGACGTCGTCGACCTGCCATCTCTGGCGGACCAGAACACGCGCCTCCTCGCGATCAACGCAATCATGAGCGGGGAATGGAACGATGCTCGCGCGCGGTGGGCGAACGCGTTGCGGCAACCCGGCGGACGAGACATCCGGGTACCGACATTCATCGTGATCGATGAGGCGCACAACCTGATTCCGGATCATCCGCGGACAAAGGCGGAGGCGGCCGTTCGTGAGATTTTTCGGACCGTTGTGGCCGAGGGGCGGAAGTATGGATTATTCGTCGTGCTCGTCAGTCAGCGGCCGGACAAGCTCGATCCCCTTGTGCTATCGGAATGCGAGAACAAGGCAATCATGAAACTGAGTTCCGAATCGGTGCTCAACATCGCCCGGAACCTGCTCGGCCTCGACGACGTGCATCCGAAGATGCTGGAGAAGTGTCTGGAGTTCGACCTTGGCCGCGCCCTGCTGGTCGGACGCTGGTCTCCTGGAGGACCAAGGTTCATGTATACCGCAGCGCGCCGGACCGTCGAAGGGGGACGAAACCTTTGAGAGGATCATTGGGCTGCGCCCAGCGATCACTCCGGAGGGCGGCAACCGAAAACGAGAAGCACGCGAAAGCGGCAGGTCCGACCGGGACGGCGACGCGGTGCGGTCAGGCCGAAGTGAGTCTCAGCGCATGACTCGAGGAGACATCGCCAAAGCCTATCTTCAACTGGCGCAGAGTCGCGCTGCGCGGGCGGGCGTGATTGCGTTCGGTGCCGGCCTGGCGCTCGTTCTTATCTGGTCCCTCGAGCTGCAAGATCGTACCGGCGGTCTCCTCCAGGCGCTCGCCGACAAGCCGCGGTATGCGAACCTGTCTCGCGAGCGCGACGCCGCTGAAGCGAACAACACCGATCTTGTCAGGAAGCTGCGCTCAGCAGACCCGCAGTCGGATCGAACGCGCCGCCGATCCGGGTATGCCGAGTTGTTGAAAACTCAAGCCGTTCAGCTCCAGGAACAGGCTGGGAAGATTCAACAGGACACTGAGAGAGCGAAAACGCTCACCTTTACCTTTCCGGGTTTACCGCCGATCACCGTAAGGGACGCGTCTGCCGCGCTGGTGTGGCTGGTGTGCGCGGCTTCGCTGTTGTACTACCTGTCGTGGTGCCGTCGATCGGTGCTGACGCTGTATTCGCGCGCGCTGCGGATCTTCGTTTCCGAGCTCGAGGTCGATCCGAAGGTGCTCCACGACGTCGCGGGGTCGCTGCCGTTCTGGATAGCGCCGCTACCCAGGCGAGATGGCGCGTACGTATCGGCCACGCTTCTTCGGTCGGCGGCGGGCTGGGATCGTACGAGCGCGCAAAATCATGTCGGCCTTGGTCTCGTTCAACTTGGGGCAGGCCTGGTCACCGCGCACGTCGTCTACATCGGCATCCTGTACTCGCAACTGGATGTCCAGGCATCCGCCTCGGCAGTGATCTTCAGGAATACACTGGTCTTGCCGACGACCATTCTTCTCGGCACCGTCTTCATCGGAATCGCGTGCTGGTGGCTGACACCCGGCCGCGTGCCTGATTCGTATTCATTCGAGCGCTCGCCACAGTACGCGTTCAGCCGGCGCCGCCGCGCTGTTCTTGCCACAGGACTCGCCGTGGTGGCGGGTGCCACCGCATTGGTTGCCGTCTCACCGGCGGCGATCCGAAGAATGATCTTGCGGCCCCGGTTTCGTGCCTGGGTGAACCGTGGTCGATTGGCTCCCGGCTTTTACGAGGCTGGCCGGAACCGGCGTGTTCATTACGTGCGGGGCGATGGGCGCCCGAAAGCGCTCAAGAGCGTTCCGGACAGAGATCTCCGCCAGGTACAGATCGACAGGAATCAATTGAACAGGATTCACCTATCGGCGATCGCGCCATGGCTGGCCGCTGCGTCGGTACGCTTCGGAACGACGGAAGAGACTCTGACGAGAGAAGGAATCGATCAGGAGTTGACGGCCGCCAAGGAGGGTGAACGGCCCACGTTGGTGTGGTTTGACTATCTCGTACAGCAGGCGTGGGCCGAGCGGAGCCGAGCGGAGATCGAGCGGGCGCTCGCGTTACTCGATCCGCTGGCCGCAACGCCCGGGGGGCGCGCAAATGCCACGATGATTGACCGACGGCGTGACACCTGGAAGCGCCGCGCCGCACGACTCGTGGCTTCGCGGCCGAATGTGACGACCGGAGTTTGAGGGCTGGTCCTCCAATGCAGGAGAATCTCTAAGCTGACGGCTTGCCGTCAGAACAGAGTGATGCCCGTTCGAATCGGGCCCAGCCCACCATTCTTTCCCCAGGATTGAGGCACCTGGACACCGGTCTTGGTGCCTCTTCCTGTGTACCCTCGACTCGTTCTGGCACAAGTGGCCGCGTCGGACACTCGACTGGTGTCCCGCTTCAGCTTCAGCCGGACGGCTGCACAGCCGGCGGTGGATCCTCTCCGCCGGCCGTGAACGCCCATGTCGACCGCCCCGCCACGTGCGGCATTCATTCGCTTCCGCCGCGTGCGCGACTTGCACCTTCTGAACGTGGACGGGAGGTAACAGTATGTGCGCGTTGAGATTGGGTGCTGTGGCTGTGACGGCGCTGCTCATGGCGACGCCGGCTTTCGCGCAGCTGGACAAGGACGACATCGAACAGCTGAGGGACGCAGCGGCCGCAGTCGGCGAAATCCGGGACGTCCCCGATAAGGGTATTCCTGAGGCAATTTGGAAGAAGGCCGAATGCGTCGTGGTGATTCCGTCGCTCAAGAAGGCGGGCTTCATCGTCGGCGCCGAGGGCGGCAGCGGTGTGTTGAGCTGCCGGCAGGGCGCCACATGGGGCGCGCCTGTCTTCATGGAGCTCACCAAGGGCAGTTTCGGGCTGCAGGCCGGTGTGCAGGCGACGCAGCTGGTCCTCGTGATCATGAACCGGCGCGGACTGGAGAAGCTGCTGTCGAACAAAGTGACGCTGGGGACCGACGCGTCGGTTGCCGCAGGTCCCGTCGGGCGGACGGTCAGCGCGGCGACGGACGCGCAGATGACGGCGGAGATGCTGTCGTATTCGCGCTCGAAAGGACTGTTTGCGGGCATCGATCTGTCGGGCGGATCGTTGAGGCCGGACAAGGATGCGAACATCCGTGCGTACGGAGCTGGCGCCGTACCCCGGGATATCGCGCTCGGCACCGCGCGAGTGACGGTGCCGCCAGAGGGAAGAGCGTTTAGCGAGGCGCTCGGCCGGGACGTGCGCGGGACAACCGGCGTGAAGTGACGGGCCGTGCGTGAACGAGGCCGACCCTGAGGTCGGCCCCGTTTTGCGGATACGATGAGCACCATGCCACGTCTCATCGACGCTCCATCCATCATCCAGGCCGCGGGCACGAAACCAAAGCGGATTGAAGAGTATGTGGGCCGCGTCAACAGCGGTCACGACGCCGTGAGCGTCGCGCGCATGCGCTCCCCGGCGGGTTGGTTCGAGCCCGGCCAGCGGCCGACGTTCGAGGAGATCACCATCGTGCTTCGCGGAATGGTACGGGTCGAGCACGAAGGCGGCAGCCTCGACGTGCAGGCAGGGCAGGCGGTCGTCACCGCGCCAGGGGAATGGGTCCGTTACAGCACGCCCGACGCAGACGGGGCCGAGTATGTGGCGGTCTGTCTGCCGGCGTTCTCACCCGACACGGTCCACCGCGACTCGGCGTAACCGGGCGATTCGATGTTTGACAGGCATACCCGGTCGCGCCATGATCTGCGCCAACCGATACTCGAAGCAGGTGAAGAGCTGATGACGAAGCGGGCTGTGGTTGCGGTCATGCTGACCGTTGCTGTTGGTGTCGTGTCGCTGGGCGCGCAGCATACGCTCGCAGCAAAATTCGACTTGACGAAGCCGTTGACGCTCACCGGCACGGTGACACAGATCGACTGGGCCAACCCCTATGTCCATATCCTGATGAAGGTGCCCGGACAGCCACTGCCGGCGCTGTGGGCAGTGGAAGTGGAAGGTCCGATCGTTCTCACGGACAACGGCTGGAGTCAGGCGTCACTTCCCATCGGCGAAACGATTCGCGTGGAGGGATACGCCGCGCGTGACGGCAGCCGGCAGATCTCCGGCAGGTCCGTGGTGATGACGTCCACCAATAAGCCGGTGTACGTCGGTACGAACGGCACGCCGAAGGCACGGCGTGTGGCCACCGGAACCACGCCGCGCTGGCCGTCCGGCCAGCCGCGACTTGGTCCTCCTCCGGGTGAGACCGGCTATTGGGGATACCCGACACGCGGTGGTCTTCTCGAAGATGGCGTCAACGTGCAGATGGATCGCTACGGCCTGTTGAACAACGTTGCCGACGCGTCGAAGGTCGCTCCCATGCAGCCCTGGGCGCTCAGTCTGTATCGCGAGAGACAACGGACGTTCCTGCAGCGCGATCCCATGTATCTCTGGTGCAAGCCGCCGGGTGGCCCGCGTCAGTTCCAGCAGCCTTACGGATTCCAATTCGTCGAGCAGCCGGATTTCAAACGTGTCTTCGTGCTGATGGGCAGCGCCAACCGGAACCGGCGCATCATCTATACCGACGGCCGCAAGCAGGTCGGTCAGGTGAACGGCAACGACGATAATCCGGTGTTCTACGGTCAGGCCGTCGCCCGCTGGGAGGGCGACACCTTCGTCGTCGACACGCGTTCGTTCAATGAGGAGTTCTGGTTCGACAACGGCGGCCTGCCGCACACCGAACAGCTTCACCTGATTGAGCGATTTACCCGCACCGACATGGGGACGATGCGGTACGAAGTCACGATCGACGATCCGGGCGCCTATACCCGGGCGTGGAAGAGCACCTGGAATCTGAACTGGGTGCCCGGCGAAGAGACGCCGTACTTCCTGTGCATGGACAATCGCCCGTAGAGGTAGTGTCCGCCTTCAGGCGGACCTCGAGGAAGACGTAGTGTCCGCCTTCAGGCGGACCTGGAGTTCGAGATGAGGATTCGATCGATGAGAGGTCCTTTTACGCTGGCTGCGTGCCTGACATTCGCCGTCGCCACGACGAGCGGTGCGTTTGCGCAGGACGCTGGCGCGGGTCAGGGGCGAGCAGCCGGCGCGGGCGGCCAGGGACGAGCCGCCGGCGCAGGTGGCCAGGGGCGGGCAGGTGGCCAGGGGCGCGGCCAGGGTCGAGGGGCCGCGGCGCCGTCGGCACCGACGCCACGATGGCCCGATGGCAAACCGATTCTCGGCTCGGTGCCGGGACAGCCCGTCGGTGGGTGGGGCGCCGGCGTGACGACGCTTCCACAAGGGCAACTCGACAAGATTCCGTTTCAGCCCTGGGCGCGCGCAGCCTACGACATCCGTCAGATCGACCAATTCGAGCCGCACACGCGGTGCAAGGCGTCCGGCGTGTCGCGGCAGTTCTCCACGCCGTACGGCACGGAGTTCGTCGAAGTCCCTGACCTGAAGCGGATGTACATCATGGACAACGGCGGTCCCAATTCGTACCGGATCATCTACCTCGACGGGCGCTCGTTCCCGCAGAACATCCCGTTGACGAACTACGGCTATTCGATCGGGCACTGGGAAGGCGATACGCTCGTGATTGAAACGCGCGGGCTGAACGAGAAGTTCTGGCTGGACACGCGCGGCACGCCGCACACGTCGCAACTGAAGTTCACCGAGCGCCTGACCCGAACGGACATGAACACGATGCGGTATCAGGCGACGATCGACGATCCCGGCGCGTACACGGCGCCCTGGACGACGGCGGATTTCAACCTCAGATGGAGGCCGGGTGACGAGCTGTTCGAGTACATCTGCCAGCAGTACAACGAGGGTCCGACGCTGATGCTCGGCAGCCAGGAAGAGATCGACAACACGCGCTTCTTTGTTCCATAGGTCGTGCGCAGTATGAAATCCAGGAGCCTCTCGTTCGTCATTGCGGTCGTGATCGCAGCCGGAATCGCGACCATCGCGGCCCAGGAAGGCCATCCTCTCGAGGGCACGTGGTACGGTGATTACAGCACCGGCAACCAGAAGACCGACCTGACGGTCGTCATGAAGTGGGACGGCAAGAGCGTCAGCGGTCTGATCAATCCGGGACCGAACTCCAAACCGCTCACGTCCGCCGTGTTGGACATCATTCCCGGCAAGCCGGCGCCGCAGGGACAGCAATCGACCACCGGCGTTCCGCCAACGTTCAAGGTGCGTTTCGACGTGGACGGCATGACGTTCGAGGGAACGCTCCGCAATCCAGTGGGCGGGAACCGCCAGCTCGTGGGTACCTGGAAACGTGCCGCGCAGAGCGGTGCGTTCCAGATTCGTCGGTTGTAACGTCGATGGGCGCCGCCTTCACCCGCCTTTAACCACGAAGGCCGCGACGATCGCGAAGGGCGCGAAGAACTCTGTTCTCGCGCTCTTTTCTATTTGTGGAGTCCGGCTTCAGCCGGATACGCTGCCAGGGTGCTGCCAAGCACCGCGATGACAAGGGACTCATGAACTCGGTCGCCAGGCCGCAGATTCGATGCGAACAACACCACGCGACATTGTCGGTGAGTGATGTCCAGGCGTCAGCCGAGTTCTATGCGACGAAGCTCGGCTTCGTGGTTGCCTTCTCCGAGGGCGATCCGCCGACGTTCGCGGGCGTCAACTTCGATTGCGTGCAGATCTTCCTGACCCAAGGTCAACCCGCGCCCAGGCGTGCTCTGTCTATTTTGTCGTCGATGACGCGGACGGGTTGTATGCGTGGCATCGATCCAACGGTGTCGAGATCGTCGAGCCGCCGCGGGATCAGCCGTACCGGCTCCGCGAATACGCTGTCCGCGACCTGGACGGATACTGTTTGTATTTTGGTCACCGGTTGCCAGATGCGGGTGTCGCCTGAGTGATCTGGTCGCTCTGTGGCGTCCCCTCGTGATCGAAATAGCCCGCCGCGACGTGATCGGTCTCGACCCCTATAGGCTAGAATCCTGGCCTTCCGGAGTGATTTCCTGAAGAGAAAGCGATGGCCGCATTGTTCCCAGCCACTTCGCGTATGGCCACGGGTGTCATCGCAGGACTGTGTCTCGCTGCCGTGGTGTCGCTTCCCGGACATGCGCAAGAGACGCGAAGCGCCAATCGGATCATCGACGCGGACGGTTTCCGGGTTAACGGCAAGCCAGCGACGCGAAATCTGCCGGTAGACGGCACGATGATGCTGACCGGGAAACGCGGCGACGAGATTCTGTTGTCCTGCGTTCAAGAAAAGAGCACGACTCAATGGTTGTATGTCTGCGCGGAGGACGCCTGTGAGGTGTCCGCCTGCGCGGCTGGAGGCAAGGGGGTCAGAAGAAGGGAGTGGTCATTCAAGTCGGAAAGGAAACCGCAAGGAGGCCTGGAGCGGTGGCTGCAGGCGCTGATGACCCGGGATCCCAAACCGGCGGCAGTGGCCGCCGCGCGCGCAATGGGCGGGCCCGCCGACTCCGTCGTGCTGCTGGATGAAAAGGGTGTTCACTGGGCACCCGCGCTCACCGGGATCCTGGAAGGAAGCTACTGCCTGAGTCTGGGGACGCTTCCCCCTTCCGCGCAAACCTGGACGACGGAGCTGAAGTGGGATCGCTCGCGCGACCCAGAAGGTCTCGCGACAGCTCGCGGCCTTGAACCCGGTCTCTACTCGCTTCGCAAGGGACCTGCAGCGGGACCCGGTTGCCGGCCGGATCCCAACGAGGATGCCGGTTGGGTTTTGATTGTCAGCCGCCCGCGATTCTCGGAAATCGACGCCGAGTGGCGGTCGTACGCGGCGTCGGTCGACGAGTTGGAAGGTTCCGGCGTGTCCCCGAGTCTCCTTGCCACGCTCCGTCGTGCGGCGCTCGCAGGGCTCGCCGAGCCATGAATGGCCTGCACTTTCGCGATCAGACGCGGCGATGTCTCAGGAAATTCGTCGAGCTGTTCCGCAGCCGACGCGAATGGTGCCTCATCCTCGGCATGGCGGTCGCCATGCAGTACGTCGAGCACCTCGGCGTCTTTGCGAATCTGCAGGGCTGGGTATCAAACGTCTATCAACGCGGTTCGTGGTCCAAATCCAGGCAGGCCAACATCATCACCATAGGCATCGACCGAACCGAGTCGGAGAACTACTTCGGCGGCACGTCGCCGCTCGACCCCGGCGCGGTACGTTCGCTGGTCGCAGCAATTCAGGCGGCACACCCCGCCGTTGTCGGTGTCGATCTCATCACCGACGACGCCGGATACTCGAACGCGGATCCGCAGCGCCCGTGGCCCACCGAATCCGGAGAGGCTCCCATCGTATGGGCTGCAGGAACACTCAATGGACGGTTGGAGCGCGCGGCGTTTGTTCCCCGGTTCATCAACCTGAGGCGCGATCGGATGGTCGCTACGCCACGCCATGTCCTTGGCCGGGATCCGGCGAGGCTCGGCTTCGATTGGGGACTGGCGATCTATCCGTACGATGAGGATGGTGTTACACGAAGGCTCCCTCGGCAGTGGTATGTCGATGACGGAGATCCGTTCGAGAACACGTTCGCGAGGCAGGTCGCGCGGGCGTACTGCCGGGCAAGGAACGATGCGGCGTGCGATCGTCGTGCCGATGCTGACGAGGTGCTGCTGCCGTTCGACGGGAAGCGACTTCGAGCGGATCATTATTCGGTTACCCCGCTCGTGAGATGCCGTCGAGTTGAATCGAACGTCTGCAATAGTTGGGAATTCCGCGGCGCAATGGCCCGCACACAGGATTGGCGAAAGACCATCGTCATCCTGGGTGGAGACACTCCCGACCTGAAGGACGTCCATCGAACGCCCATCGGCGAGCAGACTCCGGGCCTCTGGATCAACGCCAGCGCGGTCCGCGCCGAGCTCTACGGTCCCCGCCTCGAAGGTCTGTCGCACCTCGCCGGTCTCGCGCTCGATATCGCGCTCGGCTTCTTCACCGCCGCGGTGTTTGGCGGCATCAGTGCCGCGCTCGGAATCCGAGTCTTCTGGCGCTTCGTGCTGGGTATGGCGGTCGCCGTGTCCGTGAGCTTTCTTGTCTTCTGGAAACTGGAAATAGTGTGGGTCAGTTGGATCGGAATGCTGAGCAGCGGGATGGCCTGGGACATCATCGTCGATCTCATCCGCGAAGATCGGTTGCACCGCGGCGGCCCTTCAGCGACGCCGGCCCCCGATGGAGGCACACCGGTGCAGCCGGCGTAGCGGCGGCCGCTATGCCGTACACGCGTCGCTGGCGCCGCCCACTGCCGCGCCGAGAATGATCTCCGACGAGTTGTCGCTGCTGGCCATCACCGGCCGCTGTTCGCGCATCACACGCTCGCGTACTCGACTGCTCACGTCCGTCTGCACGGCGGCGAACAGATCCTTCATGCGAACGCAGCCCTGACGCGCGCGCAGCTGCTCGATGAGGCTCGCGGTGAAGAAACCATGACCGCGATCTTCGTACGACAACTGATCAGGCTCGCAGGAGCTGAGCACATAGCGCCCGGCGCCGTCTCGCAACCGATTCATGTCCTCGGGCGACAGCGCCCGGGAGTCGACGCCGGATCCGCTGTGGCACGTATCGAAGATGGCGACTGTCCGCTGGGCACGGCAGCGGGTGCTGATGATGCTGGAGATCTCCACCATCGGCAGCGCGGTGCCGAACAGTTCATCGACACCGGTCGCATCGGTATCGTAGGTGTAGAGATAGCTGACCTGTTTCAGGTCGGCGGAACGCGGCGATCCGTGCGTCGAGATATAGACGACAACGACGTCCTCAGGCTTGGCGGCCCTGGCAATCGTGTTCAGCCGCGCTTTAATCGCGCCGCTGGTCGCGGCTTCGTTCGTCAGATGGAGCACATTGTCGGCGGGAAATCGCCCGACATTCGGGTCACGCAGCGCCGCGGCAAACGCATCGGCGTCGTTGGCGGCAAAGCGCAGCGGCTTCGCCCCGATCTTCGGCTGGAATCTGCTGATCCCGACGACGAGCGCCCATTTCTGTCCGACAACCGGGAGGCTTTCATAGATCTGTGGAACGGCCAGGACGAACGGGTCGCGCCCGTCGCGCAGCGCCTCCGACTCGTAGCGCTGCGCCGCCTCGAGGTGAGTGCGCTGCAGCACGGGCTCGATGCCAAGACGCTTCAAGCAGAGATGCCGGTAGTAATGCGCATCTCCGAAGCCCGGTTCCTGATCCAACGCGTTCCTGAGGATCCGAACCGCCGATTGGACCTGATCGGGAGGCGCGCTCGCCGACAGCTTCTCCAGAGCTTGATAGACGAGGTCGCGCGCGGCGCCGACCGTGTCGCCAAGCGTCTGCGCGCGCAGCCGCCGATGGCCGATCGCGCTCGCGCCGGCAGCTCCGGCGGCCAGCGCGATCAGTTGCCGTCGAGTCATCGCTACCGCTTTGGCGCCACCGGCGCTGTGCCGGAAGCCGGCGTGGCGCCGGCCGGGGCGCCACGTCCACGGCCGGTGGACGGTCCGGCTGCGCGCAACGGATGGCCCGACTTCGCACGCATGGCGTTCTCCACGTCCATCGGCAGCTTGGCGTTGGACAGTTTGATCAGCGTATCCACGTCGAGGGCGAAAGACATGTCGGAGTCGTTGATCAGACGAATGATGTCGGCGGACGACACCTGGGCGGCGTGCATCTTAATCACGTCGTCGACCGTCAGAGCGGCGCGCTTCGTCGCAGAAACAGGTGCCGCCGGCGATGCGACATCGGCGCTGCGCGCCTTCGTGTCGGGCAGCTGCTGCTTGCTGCGATCTTCCTTGCTCATCGCCTCGAGCGTTCGATAGCGCGCCACCGAGTCCTTGGTTCGTGCCACCACGTCGATGAAATAACGCTGGCCGGGGTTCAGCTCGGCAGCTCTGTCGTAGTACTCCTGCGCTTTGAAAAGGTTCGCGCGCTGCTCGTTGAAGACCTTCGCATCGTAGGACATCGCTTCGTACGCAAGGCCGAGGCTGTACTGACGGTACGACTCGTCTTCCGGCTTGGCGAACGCTGCTTTCTTCTCCAGCTCTTCGACGGCACGCGACCACAGCTGCTTGCTCATGAAGTCGCCGGCGCGATCGAGTGCCGGATCACCGCCGGCTATCCGCGCTTCGATGACTTGGGCGGTGTTCCCGAGGTTGGCTGCAACCTGTCGCACCACGTCACGGATCAGCAACTGCTTCACGTCTTCTTGGGATCTCGGGTCAGGCGTCTCGTTCTGACCGCCGCCGAGTCCCGGAATTCGAATGCCTGGTATCCCTGACGGCGCGGATGCGTTCGCGTCGACCTCTTTGTCATACGATGCGGCCACATTATCGGCGTCGTGGATGCGTCCGTCCTGGTCGACGACCTGATACGCCACGTTCATCGTTCCGGTCCATCGACGAATCGTCCGCGATGTGTTGCCGGACCTTTCGGTCCGTGTGGTGGGTTGAGGCACCTGGAAGCCCGTGATCGTCAGCGCAAGCGTCCACTCAGCCTGTCCTTCGGGCTTCTTCACCAACGTCTTTTCGTTGCTGAGAAGTTCGGTTTCGAGCGTGGCGACGAGGCTCGCCAGCGCGTTCTGATACTGGGGGTCCGATGCGTTGCTCCTCAGAGCCAGCGACGTGTTCGCCAGCCGAACGAGCGCCGGCCGTCGCGTCCGCAGATCCATGACCTTCCTGCGGAGCGTCCCGAAGCCGGGGTCAGCGAAGAGCAGCGTCGGCGCCGCCAGAATGGTGATGCCAACCATGAGAGCAACGGGTCGACGGAACCGAACACCCATACGGGCCTCCGAATAGATGAGCGTGAACGCGCATTATAGGAGAAACACCCGTATATTTCCCGGCTTACGAGAGCCGGGATGCCCCGCCGGCGGGTTGAATCCGAAGGCGTTTCCGAAGCTTCCCGACTGTGCCACGTCCTCTTCGGCCCGAAATTCGCTGCCGCGAGAACGGAGCGGCGTCGCCTACTTCCCGGGCACGAACCGATCGAGACACTCGTAGGGGTGCACTTTGTTCTCCGGTTTCCACACGAAGTACCGTTTGAGCTCGAAGGGTCTCGTGAAATTCACCGGATCCGTCGTCGTCAGCGTGTAGTCGAGACGGCTGTAATCCGCGTTCGGGATGAAGCGCTCGACGGTCTTGATCTGGTCGCTCTGTGGCGTCCCCTCGTGATCGAAATAGCCCGCGGCGATGTGATCCGTCTCGATCACGAGCGTCCTGCCCTCCCAGCGCCCGCGTGAAAATCCGTACAACGTATGGGCCGGTGGTGCGACGTCCTTCGGATTCATGTGGATCGTGCGCACGGTGTCGTATTCCTCGAGGCGCATGACGATCCGGTCGCCCGCCCGGCTGAACTCCATGGGCAGCGGAGAAATCATGATCAGCGGCGTGCCCTTCGTGCCGCACTTCAGCAGCACGTTGTCGCGCGGATTCCATTTCGCGAGCCCGGCCTTGCCGGCGGCGGTCAGCGGATATCCTCCCTTGAACATCGGAAACGCGGCGGGGTCGCTCATGATCGTCGACCAGACGCGGAACAGGCCGTCGGCCTTCGCTTTCGCGGCAGCCACATCGGCGTTGATCTTTGCCGCTCCGACGACGCGGCCCGCTTTCCCGGCGGCAAAATACGGCTTGTCCGATCCAAACGTGAATTCGTTGCCGTTGGGCAGCAGCACGCTGCGCGCGAGAATCTCGGGCCGGCTGCGCATCGACGGCGAACCGGCAATCGTGATGCGATCGCCGACGCGGATGGAGCTTCCGTCCACACCGCGATTCCGCAGGATGCTGATCGATGCCGTTTCGGCGTCCCAGACGGTCTCGCGGCCTTTGTCGTCCGTCACGGCGAGGAGGATCTGCCCGTGCGGATTTCGCCATGACACCGCCTTGACCACGCCGCTCACTTCGATGGTCTTCCTCGAGTCGAAAATGCCCGCCTGACTGTGATGCGCGTGAACGACGCCCACGAGCATGCTGAGACCCAAGACCAGACTTATCAGCCGGACGAATGGTCGCATAGTGTCGCCTCCTCTTGGGCACTGTCCACGATCAACGCGGAGAGACAGATTTCCGCATAGCCACTCAGATTTTGCAAGAAGCGTCAGCTCGGTCTGACGAGCGGTAAGGCGTAAACTGACCGAATGCGGCGCCTCTGGACAGCTCTGCCGATGCTCGCGGTGGTTGCCCTCCCGGCCTGCGGCGCTGTCGCCTACGTGCAGGACACCGGTTCCTCCGATTTGGACGTGAAGGTTCGGGCCTTTCTCGAACGACATCGCGGCACCTGGCGCGACCTCAACGTGCCGGAATCCGACGGCCGCCTGCTGTACGACCTCGTTCTGAAGCATGGCTTTCGACGTGCGCTCGAGATCGGCACCTCCACCGGCCACTCTGGCGTCTGGATCGCATGGGCGCTCAGCAAGACCGGCGGAAAGCTGACCACGATCGAGATCGACCCTGAACGCCACCGCGAGGCGCTGGCCAACTTCCGGGAGGCAGGGCTCTCCGAATACATCGACGCGAGGCTGGGTGACGCGCACCGGCTGGTGCCGACGCTGGAAGGACCGTTCGACTTCGTGTTCTCGGATGCCGATAAGGAGTGGTACACGAACTATTTCCGCTCGGTCTGGCCGAAGGTGGTGCCCGGCGGCTGCTTCACGGCGCACAATGTCGGAAGCGCCCGTCAGTCGGGCATCCGCGAGTTCCTGCAACACCTGAAGACCGTTCCAGACGGCCGCACGACGATCGACCGATCGAGCGCTGCGGGCGTGTCGATTACCTGCAGGACCTCGTAGCATCCGCCGCCGGGCGGACGGGATAACCGCGAAGGGCGCCACGGGGATGTCCGCGCCCGCACACGCCAGTCCCACCGGCGCACACTCACGTCGCCGCCGCGCCTTCCGACGCCAGTTACTCATCCGCCGGAGGCGTCGGCGCGCATGGCACACACTTTGAGCTAAGGTGCCGATTCGGGAGCCGCACGATGATCGACCAGATTCTGCAGGACGTTCGCTTGGCCATCCGCTCGCTTCACCGCAGGCCGCTCGTCACAGGTGTCGCCGTGGCGTCGCTGGCGCTCGGCATCGGCGTCAACACGGTCATCTTTTCGGTCTTCGAGAGAATGCTCCTGCGCACAGTCAGCGCGCCCGCGAGCAACGATCTCGTCAACGTGATCGCGCCGGGGCTGAAACCCGGTGGACGCTCGACGGGGAATGCCGGCGGCCCGGATGCGGTCGTCAGTGTGCCGCTATTCCGCGACCTCGAGCGGCTGGAGATGCCCGGGATCTCCGGCATCGCGGCGCATGCGGACTTCGGAGCGAACGTCGCGCATCGAGGCATCACGACACGCGTCGAGGGCCTGGTGGTGTCGGGCGGTTACTTCTCCGCTCTCGGGCTGTTGCCTGCCGCTGGTCGCCTCCTGAGCCCCGACGACGATCGCGTCGAGGGCGGGCACCCGGTTGCCGTGCTCTCGCACAGATACTGGACGACACACTTCTCCGCCGATCGTGGAGTCATTGGCGAGGCACTCGTTGTCAACGGCGAGTCGTTGACGGTCATTGGTGTGACGGGCGAAGGATTCACCGGCACCGTCGCGATGGACAGGCCGGACGTCTTCGTGCCGCTCGCGATGGCTCCCCGCCTTCGCATCGGAGGCGGTGGGCGGAAAGATCACTGGCTGTACATGTTCGCCCGGCTGAATCCGGGCATCGCGCGTGAACGCGCCGAGGCGGCGCTCAACGTGCCGTTCTCTGCGCTAATCAAGGAAGTCGAATATCCGGTCCACGCCGGCGAGCTGCCCGGTCGGGCGCGTGAACGGTTTCTGTCCAGGCGCCTTGTGCTGGAAGACGGGCATCGCATGCGGGTGAACGATCCCCGCGAAGCCCGGCTCGTGCTCGGGCTGCTGCTCGTCGTGACTGGACTCGTCCTGATCATCGCGTGTATGAATGTGGCCAACCTCCTGCTGGCGAGGGCCGCCGATCGCGCGACGGAGATGGCGGTGCGAGTGTCGATGGGCGCGTCCACCGCACGACTGGTCCGCTCGCTGCTGCTGGAGGCCTCTCTGCTTGGCACACTCGGGGCCGTTGGCGCGCTCGCTGTCGCCAGAATCGCCAGCGCCGCGCTGATCAGCATCATGCCGGCGGACGACGCGTCGACCGTGGCGTTCCAGCCGAACATGCCGGTTGTGCTCTATACGCTCGGCGTTGGAGTGGGAACGGCGCTGCTGTTCGGTCTCTTTCCGGCCCTGCACGCGGTCCGTATGGCGCGTCAGTCAGCCGCGGGCGCGGCATCAGCGTGCTCGCCCTTGTCGGTGGGCGCGCGGCGCGTTCGTGTCTCGCTGGCAACCGCGCAGATCGCCCTGGCGACGGCACTGCTGGCGCAGGCTGGTCTTTTCCTCACAAGCCTGGTCAACGTCGCCGGCGTGGAACTCGGTTTTCAGCGTGACGGACTGATTACGTTCCGGCTTGCGCCGTATGCGAACGGATACACCCCGGAACGAGCTCTGGTCTTGTTCCAGCGCATCGAAGATCAGCTGCGCGGCACTCCAGGCGTCGCCGCCGTCACGGCAACGGCTGTTCCCCTCCTCGCTGAAAATCGTCAACGCCCCAACGTCATCGTCGAGGGATTCGCGGCGGGACCCGATGCGGACATGCGAGCGAGCTTTGCGCAGATCGGGGACGCGTACTTCCGCACGCTGGGCATCCCACTGCTTGCCGGGCGCGAGTTCTCAGCGGCCGATCGCGCTGGTGCACCGAAGGTTGCGATCGTGAATCAGGCGTTCGTCCGGAAGTTCCAGCTCGACTCGCCCGTTGGAAAGCGCGTCGGGCTCGCGAGCGGCGGCGCAACAGTGGCAGATGTCGAAATCGTCGGCATCGTGGCCGACGCCAAGTATGCCGACATGCGCGAGGCCGCTCCTCCGCAGCTGTACTACTCGTATCGCCAGGGGCCGATTGGGCCGCTGACCTTCTATGTGCGGGCTTCGGCGGAGCCGCAACCGCTTCGCGCGGTTATTCCGGCGGTGGTGGCGAGAATCGATCCACACCTTCCGGTGGAGAAGCTGCTGAGCATGGACGAACAGATTTGGGACAACGTCGCCCGCGATCGCATCCTTGCCACGCTATCGTCATGGTTCGCCCTCCTTGCGTCGGTGCTCGCGGGGGTAGGGTTGTACGCTGTCCTCGCGTTCACGGTGACTCAGCGAATCCGCGAGATTGGAATCCGAATGGCGCTTGGCGCATGCCGCGACGATGTCCGTCGACTCCTCCTGTTCCACGTCGGCAAGATCGGCATCATCGGTGGAGGCATTGGTCTTGCCGCGGCGCTGGCGCTCGGCCGCCTTGGGGAAGCGCTGCTGTTCGGGATCGAGGGGACTGACCCGCGCATTCTCGCTGGCACCATCGCTGGCGTCAGCGCCGTCATCCTGGCCGCCGCGATCGTTCCTACGCGGCGTGCGACCCACGTGGATCCCATGGTTGCCTTGCGCGCTGACTAGGGCGACGTGCCTGCGGGCGCAGGTCTACTGCGTGCTCGGCGCGCCACCTCGCTCCCTCGCCATTCACCGCGCATCAGACCGCGGCTCCCATGGTCGCGAGTGCCGATCAGCAGATGAGCAATCTCGTGAGCGATCATCAGTGCACGTGGGTGTGCGCGCTTACCAGCCTCGGAGGCTTCGGCGCGGTGTCGTCGCGAGGGTTGACGATTACGGTTTTGCTGGCGGGTTACCGTTTGGTTGCAATTGAATGTTCACGGTCGTTGATCGACCTGCGACAACGCGCGTGACGCGCTCGACGGCCATATACCCGTCCTTCGTCACGCGGAGCCGTTTTTCACCGGGCGCCAGATGCTGGATGGTGATCGGCGTGGAGCCCCACCCGATGCCGTTCACGACCACGCGCGCTTCTACGGGATCCGTGGTGATGACGAGTTCGGTCACCGCAGGGGTCGGCGGCGTCGTAGGTTCCGATTGCCCGGGCGGCTCGAGCGCACTCACCTCAACGTCCTGGACAGCGACAAGTGGTGTCGATTCGGGGACGAGTCGAGTTGATTCCGCGGCCGGTGGAGTCGATTGGACAATCTCTGGTGCGTTCCCCGTCGTCGCGACTGCGTGGCGTTCCGGCACTGGGGATACCGCACTCGCTGCGTGGTCGCCGGTGCTGCGGGCCGTGGAGACGTCCCACACAATGCCGCTGATCCCGACGACAAGCGCGGCGCGGACGACGAGCATGACCCCGTGATGCCCGCGTACCGAGCGCCTGCGAACAGGCGGTGGCTGTTCGGCTGGCGGCGGATCCGCTGGCGCTGCTTCGCGTTTGAGCTCGGCGAGGACGATGCGCTCGTCCAGGTCGACGGCTCGCGCATAGGCGCGTATGTGCGCGCGTTGATAAAACCCACGGTTGATGTGCGGGAGTACGTCCTGCTCGAGCGCGGCAAGCCGCTCTAGCGGAACCCGTGTCTCGTCCGCGACCTGCTCGAGAGTCAGCCCGCGCTGTTCCCGCGCCCGGCGCAGCAGCGTCGCCATGCCGATCGGTTCCGACGGGGGTGGATCAGAGCGGGATTCGTTGGCGGGATCGACCATGACTAACCTCACTCGGCCATTGCGAGCCCAAAACCGACGAGCGTCAGGCTCGCGCGAGAGAGGGCCTGTTCGCTATGCCTTTTCGGCATGGCCCTGACCTCGTATACCATTGCGACGCGGCGGAATAGTCGCGACGGAGGCAACATGAAACGGGCGACGATGGCGATCGGGATGACGATGCTGGTGGTGGCGACGGCGTTTGCCCAGGCGCCCCAGGGGCAGGGACGTGGCCGCGGCGGCCGCGGCGGCGCACCGGCGTGCACCAACCTCGCGTGCGACGTGCAGGCGGACTGGACGCGCAATATGAATCTGCTGATCAGAACCGCCGAGGCGATGCCCGAGGACAAGTGGAACTTCAAGACGACCGATCCGCAGCGCACCTTCGGCCAGCACGTGATGCACATCGTGCAGATCGACTCCAAGCTGCTCGCGGCTCTCGGCGCAAAGACTCCGGCGCCGCAGATCAACATGAGCGCGACAACGAAGGCCGACGTGCTTGCGGCGCTGCGCCAATCGCTCGAATACGGCCAGGCGGTGCTGAAGGAGTTCGACGATGCCGGGCTGCTCGAGCGCGTGAACGGAGTGTTCCTCGGGCCGAGCGCGAGCCGCGTGCGCCTCATCAACTTCTCGATGGCGCACAGCCAGGACGTCTACGGCCAGCTCGTCGTGTATCTCCGGCTCAACGGCGTCATTCCGCCCGCCAGCAACCCCGCGTAGACCGCTTGGCGGCTGAGCCGCTGGAGCCGCATCGCACGCATCGATGAACAAGCGCCTTCGTGTCGCAGCCGCCCTGGCGGCTGCGCTCTCGCTGCTCTACTTCGCGATCAGCGCCGTCAACGGGGAGTCGCCGTTGACGAAGACCTTCAATCGCATTTACGAAGAAGGCGTCTGGGGCCGCGACGTGGCGGGGAAGGGCACCAGTGGCTCAGGATCGAGCCTGGAGATCACGCGCGACTATCGCGCCTATCTCGAGGAGTTCATCAGGACGCAGCGCGTCAGATCGATTGTCGACGCCGGGTGCGGCGACTGGACCTTCTCGAGCGCCATCGACTGGGGCGGCGCCAGCTACCTTGGCGTTGACGTCGCCTCGGACGTCATCGAGGCGAATCGCAGGAAGTACGAGAAACGCAACGTCACCTTTCGGGTGGGTGACATCACCGAGGAACTCCCCGCCGCGGACCTCCTCATTTCCAAGGACGTCCTCCAGCATCTTCCCGACGCGCTGGTGGACAAGTTCATCAGGAACAATCTGAAGAAGGGCAAGTACAAGTGGGTTCTGCTGACGAATGATCGTGGCACCGGAAATCCGGACATTGTTCCCGGGGGATACCGGGCGATCGACCTCGCTGCCGCTCCCTTCAACGTCACAGGGCTCGTTGACCTGCCAATCAAGTTCGGGAACGAGGTCACCAAGACGACGTCGCTCCTCGACCTGTCTACCGGCCGAAACGCTGGTTCTCGAGGCAGATGAACTCGATCAGCTCCTCGTCGAGCATCAGCTGCTGGTTGACGCGAACGGTGAACGGGCTCGTATACGCTTTCTTGTCCTCGATCGTCACGTCGATCTCCATGCGCCCGTAGCTCACGCGCCGGAACCGCTCGGTCACCTTGCCTGCGTCGGTGAGCGGGCTGCCGATGATGTCGAGCCAGCCGCCGTCGCGGAAGCCGGCCGTTTCCACCACCAGCGTGTCGCCGTCCCATCGGCCCACTGAGTAGCCGTAGTACCACGGGTGGACATCGTCCACTGGAGGCAGCTTGCGGCCGTCGGTGAAGATCTCCCGGCGCTCCCAGCTCGCTTCGTAGAGGATGACCAGCGAGCGCGGCATCTGGAAGAACTTGCGCGGCGCGCCCTGCGTGTGGAGCTGAACGATCCCCATCGGCAGGCAGTGCGCTTCGGGATTGTCCTTGCTGTTGCCGGCGATGCGGGTCTTGAGCAGCTCGGCGCCGTAAGGTGTGAGCGGCAGCCCGCCCTTGATGTTCTGAGCCACGTCCCGGAAACCTGCCACCGGAGGGCCGCTGGGCGGGGGCGCCGCCGCACCCTGCCGTCCGCCGCCGCCCCCGCCGCCGCGCCAGACGCCCGACAGGTCGGGCTTCCCGTCAGCCGTTCTCGGGACAGGGCCGTTCATGTCGGGCTCGCCGCTTGCCGTTCTCGGGACGCCAGGTGTTGGCTGCTTGGGCCACTGCGCCGACAGGGTAGGAACCGCCAACGCCGTGACAAACGCGACGGACAAGGCTGCTCTTCGCATGCGTTCCTCAGGCGTATTATGCTCAAGATTCTCAGGAGCGCTCATGAACCGTCGATGCTTCGTCATGGTGGCCGGTATCGCGTGGCTCGCCGGCGCGACCCCCTCGCAGGCACACCACTCGTTTGCGGCGGAGTACGACCGCGATCGGACGATCACGGTCACGGGCGTGGTCCAGAAACTCGAGTGGACGAACCCGCACGCGCGGATTTATGTGGAGGGGAAGGACGAAACGGGGAAGTTTCAGCTCTGGGACTTCGAGCTTGGCCCGCCCAACGGTCTGATGCGAAATGGCTGGAACCGCAACTCGCTGCGGCAGGGCCATCAGGTGGTTGTCGAAGGCTTCCGTTCGAAGACGTCGGACAAGGTCGCCAACGCGCGGACCGTCAAGCTCCCGGATGGCCGTCAGGTGTTCGCCGGATCGTCCTTCGATCCGGGCGACGTGAAGTAGAGGCCGACCTTCCCGCCTCCGCTGAAGCTACGGCGGGCAAGCAGGTCGGCCTTTCACCTGATAGGGTCCGCCTGAGGGGACATTACGACGAGCACTTGTTGCCGGTGCGTTTGCCGGCTATCCATTCCGCCAGCATCTGATACTCCGGATCGGTGCGGCTTTGCCAGCGGCGAACGCCGTTGTGCGCATACGAGCCGCCGGCGTCCGGATGGAGCGGCTTGAGCAGGAACCGGCTGTGATCCGGATCGCCGGGGACAATCACGCGCGAGATCAACTGAAACGCCCGTTTGGCCTCGGCGTCGTTCCAACTCTCGCGCCCGTCACCCGGCAGTGCCGCAAACCCGATGATGCCTGCGTTGTGACAATTACTGCAGCGGATGTGCCCTTCGCGAGGCTTGGCGAACACCTGCTGCACGCACGCCCTGAAGAATGCAAAGTCCAGCGTTGGCTCGGCCGGCGGGACATAACGGTCGGTGGGCAGGCTGCGAATCCACGTCAGCACGGCCTGATACTCCGGATCGTCCCGCGAGTTCCAATAGGTCCCGCCGGTATGACCTGATCCGCCGGCGTTCGGCGCAAGCGGCTTGATCAGCAGGCGGCTGGCTTCGGGCGTCGCGGTGTTGATCAGCCTCGTGACGACGTCGAAATTGGCCCGTGATTGTGCCACCGTCCATCCGGCATCGGTGGCGGGCGTCTGCAGGCTGAACCGGAGCTTCGTCTGCCATGTGTGACACATCACGCAGGAGGCGTAGCCCGGCATCGTGCCGCCGCGCGCACGCGTGAAGAGCGGCTCGATGTTCTTGCGAAAGAAGTCCACGTCCGCGGCGGAAGCAGCCGCGCTGCTCGACACCGCCTTCGACTGGACGCCGGAGGTGGCGACCGGCGTCGCGGGCTGTCCGTCGCTCCGGCGGACAGGTGGCGACGCACTCGCCCCGCTCGTGGCCGTCGGCGCATTCACGCGGTCCAGCGGCAAGATGGCCGTATTGATCCGCGCCGGGCGCGCGCCGACCTTGATCTTGTCCACAACCTGCAGCTTCTGCAGGTCGATGACGGCCGTATAGTCGGCGCCGGATACGGCCACGTACATGAAGCGGCTGTCCGGCGTCGGGGTCATCCAGTTCGCGGTTGGCCCGACTTCCACCGCGCCGATGTACTTGAGGCCAGGCAGCGTCCATCCGTAGATCCGGCTGTCGAGGCGGCTCGAGGCCCACACCGCCGATCGGTTGGGCAGAACCTCGAGCCCGTGCATGTCTCCCGTCTGAATGCCGTCCGCGTTCTGCTTCCAGGCAGGCAGCGCCGGCGGCCACAGCATATCGACGACCTTGCGCGATGCCCAGTCGATGACCCACACGGCGTTGATGCCCGTTGCCTGGGCGAACATCCGCTTCGTCGTGCCGTCGGCGTTTGCCTCGAACGCCATCGGCCGCACTTCATGGTTCCTGCGGCCGTACTGCTCGTGGCCGGTCAACTCCATGCTCCAGGCCACGGTATCGGTGGCCGGGTCGATCACCTGAATCGTCGGCTGGCCCGGCTTCACCTCGCCGCCGAGACCGGCAACGACCCAGCGCTCGTCCGGCGTGACATACGTGTTGTGCACGCCATGGTCGACGGGAATGCTTCGAACGAGCTTGTTCGTATCGACGTCGATCACGTCGATCACGGCGACACCATTGCGCGGGATCTGGCGGATGCCCGCATAGATCTTGCGGTACTTCTTGTTGACGACGACCTTGTTCGGCCGTTCGCTCAGCGGGATCTGCTGGAGCTGCTGCAGCGTTCGCGTGTCGAAGACGTCAACCGTCTTGTCCTGTTCGTTCGAGCAGTAGTAGTAGAGGCTGTCCGGGTGCACCGCAAGGTTGTGTGCGTGGGGGCAGCCCCGGATCAGTCCGGCCACGCGGCGCGTTGTCGGATCGATGAGGTGATGGATGTTCCCGGCGTTGTTGCTCTGAAGGATTCGGACGGCGACACCCGCGTACGAATCGAGTCGTGGGACTCCCTGTGCGCCGGCATGCCCCGCCAGCAGCAGCGCGCCGGCCGTGGTTGCCATGAACAGACGAAAACCAGCCATCATGACCTCCGATACGTATCCCGGCTCAATCGGTGGGAACGCGTTGCCTCACCTCTTCAATCCAGTTCTCGACGAACAGCAGACGCTGCTCCTGACCGGCCCCGGTCGCCGTCGCGGCCGCCTTTAACAGGAGGAACCGCTGCCCGTCTGGCGCGACGGCGAGTCTGCGATTGCTGTTGGCTGCACTAACACTGTTGTACGCGGCCGTCTCGAATAACATCGAGACACGCCCCGGCGTGAATGTCGGCGTCGTCACAACCGAAAGGGACGTCAACCCTTTCGGGCTCACGTAGAACAGTTCCTTGCCGCCCGCCTTTGGATGCCAGAGCGGCCAGCGTCCGCCGCCGCTTGACACCTGCCAGCGCCCGGCGTTCACGTCGGGAAACGGACGAACGTAGACTTCAGGCGTGCCGGATTCGTCCGACTCGTAGGCCAGCCATCGGCCGTCAGGCGAGAGCGCTCCGTTGCGCTGCGTGCCGGTGGTCTCGTGGAACAAGGGAGTAACGGTGCGCTTGTCGTCCAGGCCGACCGTGCTGAGCTTTGTCACCCCCGGTGCGCGTATTTCGACGATCAGCGTCTTCCCGTCGGGCGTGAAGGATTGCGGCGTGCGAAAGCGATTTGGATCCCGCTCCGGTTCAGCCAACACTTCGACCGCGCCAGTCCCATCCGCCGCTCGTGCGGAAAGCGCGATACCGTTGCCGCCGAACACGACCTGCCGGCCGCTTGGGGTCCACGTTGGAAAAACCTCGACAGCCTCATCGAATGTCAGCCGCGTCTCGGTCTGCCGCGTCAAGTCATAGATCCAGATGTCCTGTGCCGCATCGAGCACCCGTACGGCGATTCGGGTGCCGTCGGGAGACAGGGTGAATTCCTGGTAAGGTCGGGCGCGGGCTGCGACCGGTGTCTCGCGCCCGTTGCGATCGACCCACACGAACGACACGGGCGTTCCGCCCCCGCCTGCTACGCTGGCGTAAACGAGCGAACCGTTCGCGGCAACGCTGTAGTGGGCAGCGCCTGTGGTGGTACCGGCATCTCCGACGCCTTCGACCAGCGAGACCGGGCCACCGGTCACCCCCCGCGTACGAGCATCGAAGGGGACGGCGTACAGCACGCCGCTAGACGCGTAGACAATGTGCCCGCTCGACAGGTAACGCGCGTCTCTGCCGCCTTCGACTACCGCCTTGCGTTCCCCGGTCGTCAGCGACTGGAGAACGATCTGCGCCTGCTCCCAGCTCGTTACCTTCGCAGGTCTCAACGTGAAGAGCAGCCATTCGCCGTCGGGCAGGCGCTGAGGCCCATGGAGCACTTCACCGTTCTTTGCCTCGACCAGCTTGCGCGGCGCGCCGCCGGCGGCCGGCACTTCCCAGATTCCATCGGCCTGACCGTAGAGAATCTTTTCGTCTTCGCCCCACCACGCTCCCCATGGGTTCGCCGCAGCTGCGAGTGTGACAGGAGCGCCCCCTGTAACGGCAACGCGTTTCAATGCGCCGTCGCCCCAGAACCCGATCCATTTGCCATCGGGCGAAAAAAATGGGCTGCGTCCGAAGCTGGGACCTGCGGTCCCCTCCGTGCCGCGGATCGGTGTGGATTCGAATTGATTCAGCGCGCGGAGGTAGATTTGGAGGTTCGCGACATACGCCACGTGAGTGCCCTGCGGCGAGATCGCGACGACGTGTCGGCCCGTCGCCGAGAAGTTCGTCTCGGGGCCGAGCGGGATGGAGAACCGTAGGACCTGCTTCGGCTCGCTGGCGGGACGGGCGACGACCCATGTCGCGACGCCGACGAGGGCCGCGAGCAATACGCCGATCGCCGCAGCAGTCTTCGGACGCTGCCATACAGCAAGCGCCGGGGGCGGCGCCGCGGTGTCAGGCTCGGGCGCTGACGTCTGTGTTTCGTCGATTTCAACGATCGCTGTTCCCGCTTCACGCAGCCGGTGCTTCGGATCTTTTGCGAGACACCGCTTCAGCAGACGGCGAATCCGTGGTGGCGTGTCATCGGGCAGCGACACCCAGTCCGGCTCGCCGCGCACGATCGCCGCGATCGTGTCGGTGACGTCTTGTCCGTCGAACGTGCGGCGCCCCGCCAGCATCTCGAACAGGACGCAGCCGAACGCCCAGAGATCTGCGCGCTTGTCGACCGGCTTCCCGCGCGCCTGTTCGGGCGCCATATACGCGGCCGTGCCGAGGATGACGCCGATCTGCGTCGCGGGACTGGTCAGCGTCGGCGAAATCGACAGGCTGCTCGTCGGCGCAGGCGCTGCGTCGAACGCCTTCGCGAGACCGAAATCGAGCACCTTGACGGTGCCATCCGGCCGCAACTTGATGTTGGCTGGCTTGAGGTCGCGATGGACGATCCCCTGGTCGTGCGCCGCCTCGAGCGCCTCGGCAATCTGCCTCGCAATCACCAGCGCTTCATCGACCGGGATGGCACTCTGCGCGATCCGGTCGGCGAGCGTCGCCCCTTCGACGAGCTCGAGAATCAGCGCCATCGCGCCGTTCGATTCCTCGAGGCCGTAGATGCCGCCGATATTCGGATGATTCAACGCGGCAAGCGTGCGCGCCTCACGCTCGAACCGCGCCGCGCGTTCCGCGTCGGCGACGAACAGGCTCGGCAGGACCTTGATCGCGACGTCGCGATCGAGCTTCGTATCGCGGGCTCGATACACCTCGCCCATTCCACCGGAGCCAATCTGGGCGGCGACTTCGTACGGGCCAAGGCGGGCACCAGGTCCGATTGACATGCTTAAGCCGCGCGGATTCTACATCGGTCCAGACGATCCCATCCTCTATCGCGCGGCAGTCTGGGTGGCGGGCCCGGCTGCCTGCGGACGAGACGCGACGTAGGCGGCAATCGCAACGAAGTCCTCGGCCGTCAGTTTCTCGACGACGGGTTTCATGAGCTCCGACCAGCTTCCCTTCCGTGCGCCGGTTTGCATGTCGTACATCTGCCGCACCAGATAGCTCGGCGAGCGGCCGCCGATGCCCGGCACCGGACCCATGCCCTCCAGGTTCGCGCCGTGACAAGTCGCACAGGCGATCGTCCTGCCGTTGCCACCGCTGGTCGCGAGCGCCTGCCCCCGCTTGATGCTGCCCATCGGGGCATACGCGACGAACCCTGATCGCGGGTCGCGCAGCACTTCGGTCCGTTCTGTGTTCTCGGGAGCCTCGATGATCCGATTGCCGATGGGCTCCGTTGCGGTGCCCTCGAGCCGCAGGAACATCCCGCCCTGGATCCGTGTCGCTGGAACCATGCTCACCTCGACGACGCGGATCCACTGCGTCCAGGGCATCGCGCTGAAATACGTGGCAGCCTGCAGGATCTCCTCGTCGGTCATCGCTTTCGCGAACGCGATCATCCGATTCGTATTGGCCTTCCTCGGGTCGGCGCTCTTCCGCAGATCGTTCTTGAAGTCCATCATCGTCTTGACGAAGTACTCCACCGGGTATCCGGCCACGGGTGCGTTCTCGGGACGCCCCTTGCCATTCGGCATGTGGCACAACGCGCACGCGGCGACGTTCTGCGCCTGCTTTCCCCTGGCGACGATCTCAGGCATCTGCGGATGATCGCCGGGATACCAGTCGGCGGGCCCGTATTGGTTGGAGATCTGCGCCCGAGTGAATTGCTGCGTAGCGCCCGGCAGGCTGTGCATGGTCGTGTCGGGCGCGGCAGCGGCGCCGCCGCGACCGCCGCCGGCAGCAGGTGCAGGAGCCGCGGGTGCGGCCCCCGGTGCCGGCGGGGGCGTCGTGACCCCATACGCCCACAATGGAAATTCGGCGACCGCCTGGAGTGCGGGTCCGGCCAGCGCACCGATGAATGTGACGATCGAAACGCACAGTAACTTTCGCACCGGTCCTCCTACTCGGCAGGTCCGCCTGAAGGCGGACACTACGATTCAGCGGGCGCTCAACGCGCGCGCCAACCCTCGGGCGGAATCCACTGCCCGCCGTTCGGACCGACCTCGTCGGGACGGCCGGGCGGCAGGACCTTGTCCGCGCGCGCGCGAACGTAGAGATACACCTGCCCGACCTGTTTGTCGTCGAGCAGCTTGTTCCATGCCTGCATCGCGGTCTTCGGCAGGCCGTTACGGACGACGCGCAGGAATTCTGCGCGCGTGATCTTCTCCGTCGGGTCGATCAGATTCGGCGCGGTGGTCGTTCCCAGCGCATCGACTCCGTGGCAGCGGTAACAGTACACGTGCCACCACTTCCAGCCTTGATAGACCTCGCGGTACGTGTCGGTCGGAGCGGCGGCGGCCTTCGCCGGGGCCTGCTCGGCCCTGAGCGAGCGAGGCGCGTCGAAGGGGCCGGCAATCGTCGTCGAGATGGCGAGCAACAGTGCCACAGCCGATGCGGCAAGGCTGAATCGAACGCGGCTCGTCGTCATCGCGGTGCGCGTCGGTTCGGATTCACCAACGGTACTCCGTAGTCCATCAGGATTCGGGAGATCTCGGACCGCCGCTTTGCCAGCACCTGCTCGACTCGTGCGTAGAGCGCGTCGTTGCCCTTCTTCACGCCCATCGAGATGTCGAACGTAAACGGCAGGTCGCCCTTGCCCGACGGGATCGGCACGAGTTCCAGCGGGACGCGCTGCCGTTTCGCGTAGTAGCCCGCCACTGGTCCCCACACGATCGCCAGATCGACACGTCCGGCAGCGACCGCTTCGATGATGGCGCCCGGCGGGTTCGTCTCCGAATAGAACGTGCTGAAGCCGACCACATTATCGACGATGCCGCGTTTCGACAGCTCGTGCACCGGCGGCGGGTTCGTGTAATCGTCGCCCAGCAGGTGCACGCCGATCTTCAGCTTCTTGAGCCGTGGATCGTCGAGCGACGCGAGCGCCCACCCTTTTTGCCTCGGATAGACGAAGACGTACGTCGATCGGTAGTACGGCTTCGTCGTCCGCACGAGGTCATACTGCACCGGCACGCCGACGACCACGTCACAACGCCCTTCTTCGAGCGTCGCATTCATCGTGTTGCGGATGAAACCCTGCCGCTGCCCCCACCAGATGTAGCTCGGCACCGAGCCGAAGTCCTTCGCGATCAGCTCGGCGATACGGTTTTCGAATCCCTCGAGCCGGTCGTTCGAAAAGGGCATGTTCTGCGGGTCCGCGCACACACGCAATCGTGTCTGCGCGCCCGCAGAACAGACGACACAGAGCAGGATCGCCGCCGGCAGCGCGAGCTTCACGGCAAGCTGAACACGGTCAGCACGCCACCCTGGTTGCTGTAGTTCGCCAGGTCCTTGAAGGCGCCGATTGCGCCAAGTCCGGCGGTCGGATCTTCCAGGCTCATGTCAGCGGCGACGCCGATGCCCGACCATCCACCGATCCCTGACAGCACTGCGACATACTGCTTGCCGTCGGGACCTGTATACGTCATCGGGTTGCCGATGATGCCGGATGGCGTCTTGAACTTCCACAGGACGTCGCCCGTCCTCGCGTCAACCGCCTTCAGCCACCCTTCCATCGTCCCGTAGAAGACCACGTCACCCGCAGTCGCGAGCGCGCCGCCCCACGCCGACAGCTGTTCCTTGATACCCCACACCTTTTTTCCGTTGATCGGATCCCAGGCCAGGAACTCGCCGCGGTGACCGCCGGGGCCGGCCTTGCTGACGACGATCGCGCCGACGTACGGCTGCCCGGCCTGATACTTCACCTCGACGCCTTCGTAGTCCATGCACAGGTTGTTGGACGGAACGTAGAAGTATCCGGTTTTCGGCGAGAACGACACCGGTTGCTGATTCTTCCCCCCCATCGCCGACGGGCAGATGTCCTTCGTGTTTCTCGTCGCCGACGTTTGCTTCTCGGGATCCTCGATCGGCCTGCCGGTCTTGAGGTCGACGCCCTTTGCCCAGTTGACGAAGACGAACGGATCGGCCCGCAGCAGCTCACCGGTCCGGCGATCGAGCACGTAGGCGAACCCGTTGCGATCGAAGTTGACCAGCACCTGTCGTGTCTGCCCGTTGATGTTGAGATCGACGAGCACGTTCTCGTTGATGCCGTCGTAATCCCACCTGTCGTGCGGGGTCTTCTGGTACGCCCACGCCGCCTTGCCCGTGTCCGGATTGCGGGCAAAGATCGTCATCGAGTACTTGTTGTCTCCCGGCCGCTGATCCGGATTCCACGAACCGGGATTGCCCGTGCCGTAGTAAAAGAGGTTCAGCTCCGGGTCGTAGCTGTACCAGCCCCACGTGGTGCCGCCACCACGCTTCCATTCGTCGCCCTTCCACGTTTCAACCGAGCCGGGGAAGCCGACTTCGGCCTCGGGCCCGGTGCTGTACATGCGCCAGATCTGCTTGCCCGTGCTCACGTCGTTTGCGGTGACGAACCCGCGCACGCCGAACTCGCCGCCGGAGATTCCGGAGATGACCTTGTCTTTGACAATCAGCGGCGCCGAGGTGACCGTCTGGCCGACCTTGTAGTCGCCCTGCTTCGCGCTCCACACTTCCTGACCCGTGTTCGCATCCAGAGCCACCGTGGTCGTATCCAGCTGGTTGAAGAAGATCTTGCCGTCCGCGTACGCGACGCCGCGGTTCACCGTGTCGCAGCAGGCGACAGGAATCACGTTGGGATCCTGCTTCGGCGTGTATTTCCACTTGATCGGCGCGCCTTCCTTCGTCAGGTCGAGCGCGTAGACGATGTTCGGATAGGGCGTGCTCACGAACATGGTGTTGCCGACCACCAACGGGTTGCCCTCATGGCCGCGTAACACACCGGTCGAGAAGGACCACGCGACCTTCAGATCCTTGACGTTGCTGGCGTTGATCTCCGCGAGCGTGCTGTAGCGGGTCGCTGCCGCGTTCTTGTTCGGCATCGCCCATTCCTTGTCGGGGCTGTCCGCTGAAGCCGTCGTGCTGGATGCCGTCGAATCCGTCGTGCTCCTGCAACCGAAGGTGGCTACTACCCCGAGGAGACCCACGACGCTGAACAACCTGGTCCACGTCTGCATACGAGCTCCTAGTGCGCACAGGGAGGTGCGCCTGATGCCGGAAGTGGACGGAATTATGCCGCTGCGCGCGGGGTTGTCAATGGGGCTCGAAGCTGGAAACACCCCTGATTCGACGTGCTGCTGTAAGATGCGCGCCGGATGGACGCCTCACGACGGCGATTTCTCGAACGCGCAGCAGTGGCTGCGGCCCTCGGGTTGGGCGGTCCGCGGTTGCACGCGCAGGCACGGCAGGCGGCTCCGCCACAGGCTGCCGACCTCCACCTGGTGAACGGCAGATTCCACACGATGGACGCCGCCACGCGCGTCGTATCCCAGGTGTGGATCAGGAACGGGCGCTTTGCCGGCGTCGGCAACAACCTGTCGACACAGGGCAACCCGCGCCGGGTCGATCTCCGCGGCCGCACGGTCATCCCCGGCATCGTCGACGCGCACAACCACATCGTCCTGGTCGGAAACCGCCCGGGGTGGAGCACGCCGCTCGAGCACGTGTTCACGATCCCCGACTGCGTTGCGGCGCTGAAAGCGCGTGCCACCGGAGTGCCCGCCGGCGAGATGATCACGTGCGTCGGTCCGCTTGCCGCGATGCAGTTCGCCGGGAACCGTCTGCCGAACCTGACAGAGCTCGACGCGGTGCCGCGCCCTGTCTATCTGCAGGCCGCGCAGGGCGGCACGCGCACGAATTCAGAAGGGAAGAAGTGGTTCGAAACGCGCGGCGTGACGGTTGCCGCCGACGGCGCGATCACCGGTCAGGCCACCGGTCAGGCGCTGCAGACACTGCGCAAGGAGCTGCTCACGGCCGAGACGCGCAAGCGGTCGGCGGCCGATGCACTGCAGTACTACGCGACGCTCGGCATCACCACGCATCGCGACTCGGGCGCGTTTCATGCCGACGCGCCGGCACCAGGCATCGCCAGCGAGAACACCTACACGATGCACGAGCCGTTTCTCGCGCTGATGCGAGAGGGACGCCTGGCGGCGCGGCTCCGTTTCGACTTCCTGCATCAGGACTCCCCGAAAGCCGACCCTCCGCTCCCGACCTTGTCCGATCGTCTGAAGAACTCATTTCCGTTCTTCGGCAACGATTGGATCCGGACCGGCGGCATCGGCGAGTTCACCGGCGGCGGCCTCGACGGGCTGCGCGCCATCGCCAGGGCCGGCTGGCGCGGTGAGGACCACTCGCTGAGTCTTCAGAACGCGACCCAGCTCATCGCCGCCCGCGAGACGGTCAACAAGGAGATCCCGATCGGCGGCCTCCGCTGGATCATTTCGCACATTCCCGCCTTCTCATCGGAGCTCGCGGATCGCGCGAACGCCCTTGGCATCGGCGTGCTGGTCGGGTGGGGCCCGACGCGAACGGGCACGAACGTCGGCCCGCCGTACCGCATGCTGATGGGCCATGCCATCAGGAAGGCGTTCCATTCGGATGGCGGCGATATCACGGTGATCAACCCGTGGCTCAACTTCTCCACGATGATTACCGGCAGGAACCTGGCAGGGGAGCCGATCCTCGGCGATCAGACGCTGACGCGTCAGGAGACGCTCTGGCTCGCGACGGCCGCCACCAAGTGGTTCATCTGGGAGGATGATCTCGGCTCGATCGAGGTGGGCAACCACGCCGATCTCGCGGTCCTCGACCGCGACTACTTCACCGTGCCCGACGATCAGATCAAGCGCGTGCGGTCGGTGATGACCGTTGTGGGCGGGAAGGTCGTTCACAACGAGGTCTAGCCGAGGCCCTGATGATCAACAATTCGTGGCCAAGGTAGGGACACATGTCATGCGACTCGTGACTTCGAACACACGCTGCGCGGTGGTGCTGCTTGTCGCCGTTGGGACAGCATCGGCGCTTGTCCGTGCGCAGACGCAGCAGGATCGGACGCAGGACAAAGTCGCGTTCCCCGCGCACACGATCATCGGGAACCTCCACTATGTCGGGACCGCAACGCTGAACTCGTATCTCTTCACCACGCCGCAAGGTCACATCCTGATCAACACGAATTACGAGGACACCGTGCCGCTGCTGCGCGCATCGGTCCAGAAGCTTGGCTTCACGCTCAACGACATCAAGATCATTCTCGGCAGCCACGCGCATCCGGATCACCAGCAGGCCGATGCGATGCTGAAGGAGCTCACGGGCGGTGCAACGGTGATGGCCATGGAGCAGGACATTCCTGCGCTCAAGGCGACGAAGGCGCCGAGCGGCAAGACGTACTCCGCTGACCGGGTCCTCAAGGACGGTGAGCAGGTGTCAATCGGCGGCACCACGCTCACGGCCCACCTGACGCCCGGCCACACGCGGGGCTGCACGACCTGGACGGCGAGGATTGCGGACGGCGGCAGGACCTACAACGTCCTCATCGCGTGCGCCGGTCTGCAGGGGAACGCACAGCTGGTCAACAACAAGAACTATCCTGAAATCGCCGAGGATTTCGCCCGGAGTATCAATACGTTCAAGTCACTGCCGGTTGACATCTTCCTCGGCGCGCACAGCTGGTTCTTTGATCTGGCCGGCAAGCACAAGAGACTGGGGAGCGCGACCAACCCCTACATCGATCCGTCGGGCTACACAGCGTGGGTCGACACTATGGAGAAGAGCTACCACACAACGCTCGCCGAGCAGAAAAAGACTCGGCCGACCCCTTGACCTGACACAGCGGGAGAACGCCGATGCGACTGATCACCTCCGTCCTCATCGTCTGCACGCTCGTCCTCACCACGGGCACGTCGGCCCAGCAGCCTCCGGCTGCCGCGCAGCCGCCGCAGCGCGGCATCGTCAACGTCACCGGGCAGCTGTATCGGGCGCAGAACAACAACCACTACACCGTGTTCCTCGTGACGCCCGAGGGCATCATCATGAGCGACCCAATCAACCGCGACTTCGCGCGCTGGCTGAAGGCGGAGTATGCGACACGCTTCAAGGTGCCCGTCCGGTACGTGTTGTACACGCATCGCGACTGGGACCACGCCTCCGGCGGCGTCGTATTCGCCGACACCGCGGAGTTCGTCGGTCACCGCAACATGCTGACGGCGCTCGCGCCGCCGGCGGGCAACCCGCCGCTGCCCGCCGACGCTGTGAAGATCGACGCGAACAAGAACGGACTGGTCGAGCGCAGCGAGGCGGCGGGCGCGTACAGCGAGCGCTTCGCCATGTTCGATTACAACCGCGATGACGTGCTCAGCGGAGCCGAGATCGCGCGCGGATCGGTGAGCGATGTGCATGCCCCGGCGATCACCTACACCGATCGCCACACCGTGACGCTGGGCGGAAAGCGCGTGACGATGACGTATCTGGGCGTGGCGCACGCGGACGACAGTTCAGTGCTGCATTTCCCGGACGAGCGCGCGGTGTTCAGTGCGGACATCCTGCAGGTGAAGCGGCTCCCCGGCGGGCTTGCCCCGACTGTGGGGTCGTGGATCGACGCGCTGACGACCATCAACGCCCTCGACTACGAGCACGCGCTCACGGGACATGCCCTGTCAGGTACGAAGAAGGACGCGATGCAGTCGCTGCAGTATCTGCTCGACATCTCGAAGGGCGTGGCAGCCGGTGTCGCCGCGGGCCGCAGCCTGTCGGACATCCAGAAGACGCTGACGCTCGACGCCTACAAGGGATTCGAGCGCTGGGACACGATCCGCGAGGCACACATCGCCGCGGTCCACGCGACGATCAGCGGGACGCGGCCTGCGCCGGCGGCGGGGACCCGCTGACCGACTAGTCCCACTCCAGCTCGACCCCATGGCCTCTCGCCTTGTCGCCATGCATCGGCGTCACGAACCCGAGGAGGCAGCCGGCGCTGCCGTCCCTGAGCGGATGGCAGCGAACCTTGATCGGGTCGCCGACGCGCACATCCTCTTTCTTGACGCCCTTCAAGTAGATGGTCTGCGGGTTGGTCGCCTCGAGGGCCCAGGTCCTCGTCTCGCCCTTCGCGTTCTTGACGTCGAGGTGGACGATCGAGTGCGGGGAGATCAGGACGATCAGTTTCACGACGCCTTCCATCGTGGTCCACCGGGTGATGTCGTAATTGCCATGCGAGTGATGGGCCGCGGGAGAGGCGGTCAGGCAAATCGCACAGACGAGGACGGTGCCGAGGGCCTTGAACACCATGGCTGTCTCCTTATCGCGGCGGTCGAACGACGCCGTCGATCGATGTGGTGAGGTCCCGCAGCGTAAACGGCGGACGCTCGCGCGGAAACGCCCAGTCCCCGTAGCCTTCGGTGTAGATGGTCCGATAGCGGATGGCGAGCCCCTTCTCGTCGGCCCACGCCAGCGACTGCATGAACAGGATCGGCTCCGGCGTTCCGGAACCGACGGTGGCTTCGTGAATGTAGAGACGGCCGGCGTGCTGATGGATCGCCGCGTAGGTGCGCGATCGATCGGCGTTCGTCATCTGGAGCAGGCGCCCGGAGACGAGCTCGATGAAGTAGTACATGTAGTGCGTCATCTTCACGCCGTCGCGCTTGATGTAGTTCCACACCGCATGGTCGGTCGCGCCGGCGATATCCAGACGGAAGTCGTTCTGGCACGTGTCGCCGTCCTGTTGATTCGCCCCCTTTGCCGCCAGGCACTTCGCCACTCGAGCGGTGTGCAGCTTCTCGAGGCCGCGATAGTCGACGACGGTCGTGGAGTAGCGGCCGAACGCATCGATCGCGCGGTAGACGCGCGCCGGCAGCGTCTGGCCGTATTCCGTCGGATATGTCGTGACGGCGAGTGCGGGTTGACCGGGATAGTTCGCGCTGAAGCCGTCGTCAGTGCTGACGAAGCGCGCCCACTCCTGCGCGAAGGCTGGCTCCGGGAGGGACAGGATCACCACCGCCAATGGAATCCACCGCATGGTTTCCTCCTCAGCTGCTGACCGTGCCGGACGAGAGGCCGCGATTATAGCTAACGGCGCGTGGCCATTACTCGCCGAGGAGCTGGATGACGATCTGCCTCCGGCGCGGCTGAGTGTCGAGCTCCACGAGCACGATTTGTTGCCACGTGCCGAGCATCAGCTTCGTGCCGACGAAGGGAACGGTGACGGACGGACCGACCAGCGCGGCACGGACGTGGCTGGAGCCGTTATCGTCTCCCCATCGCAGGTGATGCTGATAGTCACCTTCGCGCGGCGCGAGCCGCTGCAGCGCGCGGTCGAGATCCTGTACCACGCCTGATTCGAACTCGAGTGTCGTCACTCCCGCCGTTGAACCGACGACAAAGACGGTAGCGACGCCTGTGGTCAGATTCGAGCCTGCGACCGCCTTCGCCACGATCGCCGTGAGATCGTGCGCGTCGCCCTGGCCTGCGGTCGAGATTTCATGAGTATGCGTCGATACCATGCGAGATTCTGATCGAGCCGAGGTGGCTGGCTCGCGAGATCGAGTACGATTGCAGGCTCCGTGGCCATTTCCGGTCGCCGATTCTATCGAACGACAAGGTCCGCACCAAAGCCCAGAGTCCTGCTCGTCGATGACCATCGTCAGCTTCTCGATGCCGTGGCGGCGATGCTGTCCGACGACTTCACCGTGGTGGGGACGATGACCGATGGCCGGCAGGCCGTCGACGCCGCGCCGGCCCTGCAACCCGATGTCATCGTGCTCGACGTCGACATGCCGGGACTCGACGGCTTTCAGACGCTAGAGGCGATGCAGCAGGGCAGCACACCGGCGGCACCGGTCGTTTTTCTGAGTGTGCACCAGTCCGACGACACCGTCCTCGCGGCCTTCCGTCGCGGAGGAAAGGGCTACGTGCAGAAGTCGCGCGCGGCGCGCGATCTGTCGACGGCCCTGGAACAGGCACTCCTCGGCCGGCTCTTCGTGCCGTCGCTCGAATCGTTGTCGGGCTTGGCGACCGGCGGCATGCACGCAATGCTTCTCCATACGGGGTCGAAGCCGTTTCTCGACGGCCTCGCCAACTTCTTCCACCACGCGCTCCGCCGTGGGGATGCGACCTGCGCCATCGTCACGCCGCCGGTTCGCGACGCCCTGAACGAGCGCCTTCGTGCGCGCGGCTGGGATACGTCGCGGCACCCGCGCTACCGGGTGTTCGACGCGTCAGAGGGGCTGCACAGAATCATGCGGAACGGGCGTGCCGACGCGGGTGTTCTGGCGGAGTTTATCGGGGAGCTGGACGACTATCGCGCCACGTGTGCCGACGGCGAGACCCCGCGTCTGACCCTCTTCGGCACCCTGGTCGTGGCGCTGCGTGAGCAAGGGAACACCGAGGCGATGCTCGCCGTCGAACGCACGTGGAACACGCTGACCGGCGAGTTGCCGTTTTTGACGATCTGTGGCTACGAAACCACGTGCTTTCATGACGACGTGCCCGGCCTGTGGCCAACTGTCTGCGCCGAGCACATGGTGCTGGGTCATGCGAGCGACGTCTGACGGATGACGGTGGAATCGATCTCGTTCGACCCTGACCGCGTGACCGCGTTGCTGCAGACGCTCGAGCGCCTGGCGTCGGGCCAGGTCGACTTGCGCCTGCCGGTGTCGCCGCGCCACGACGCACTCGACGCGATTGCCCATGGCATCAATGCCCTGGTGGGCGAGCTGGAGCGGGCCCACGCCCGTTCGCGCGAGGCGCAGGACGCCCAGGCCGCTGAGCTGCGGATGGCCGTCGTCAATGCCCAGGCGCGGAGCGACGCCTTGCTCAGGGCCATTCCTGACCTCATGTTCGTGCTGGGGCGCGATGGCACATATCTCGACTATCACGCCCGCGACGACCGTCTCCTGTTCGCGCCGCCTGGGATGTTCCTCGGCAGAACTGTCACGGAGATCTTTCCGCCGCCGTGTGCCGCGACGATGATGGACGCGCTCGAGCGCGCCTGGGCGAGCGATGCCATCGTCGTCGTCGAGTACGAGCTGCCGATGGACGAACCACGCTTCTATGAGGCGCGGATCGTGCGTGTGGACGACAATCGCCTGCTGAGCATCGTCCGGGACGTCACCGAATCGAAGCGTGCGTCGGAGATCAACCGCGATCTGGCGCGGCGCCTGCTGTCGCGCCAGGAGGACGAGTGGCAGCGGATCGCCCGCGAGCTGCACGACGACATCAGTCAACGCCTGGCGCTGCTGAACGTGGAGCTCGACGCGGGCTCGGTCGAGCCCGACGCGGACGCGCTGCGCACGCGGCTGCGTCGGCTCTCATCACAAGTAGGCGAGATCGCCGGAGACGTACACGATCTCTCGTACGAGCTCCATCCGTCACGGCTGCGGTCGCTTGGCCTGGTCACCTCGCTCCGGGCGTTGTGCGAGGACACCTCGTCGTGGCGCAACGTGCACGTGGTGTTCAGCCATGGCGAGATGCCGGCGGTGGATCCCGCGGTGTCGCTGTGTCTCTTCCGGATCGTGCAGGAGGCGCTGCACAACGTCGTCCGTCACAGCCAGGCCCACTCGGCGCAGGTGACGGTCCAGTGCGATGAGCGCGAGATCACGCTGGAGATTGCCGACTCGGGGGTCGGCTTCGACCCGGCGCACGTCCACCATGCGGGGCTCGGACTCATCAGCATGCGCGAGCGCGTGGCCATCGTGAACGGTCAACTGGCGATCGACGCCGCACCTGGCGGCGGGGGTACACGGGTGACGGTCAGGATCCCGCTGAACCCACGGCTTGATCCCGAGCCGGTCTCGTCGTCCACGACGGCATAGCCCCCTACCGGCGTTACGAACCTTTCAGTTCGCAGCTGTCCGCGGCGTACGTGGCACGATAGTGCCATTTTCCACGCAACATGCGACGTGGCGAACGGACTCTATGGTCCTTTCTAGACATTGAGCGACACACATCCTCGCCAGTTGATCTTGTCGCGCCAGCGAACACCGTCGTCGCATATACTTCGCGGCGGCTCAGACCAGATATGACGTCCATACGAATTGCGCTGATCGCAGCGCTTGTGTGTACCTGCGCCACGCGCGCGTTCGGTCAGGAGATGGAAAAGGTCACGGTCACGCTGGAATCTGGCGTGTTCGGGACGCGGCTTCCGTTCGACGTGCCGATACTCGTCGAAGGCACGATCGCAACGACGGTCGAAGTCGTCAGCGCCAGCTACGCACTCCTGCCGAATGAGCCCGAGGCTCTGCTCGATTGCGAAGACACGTCGCTCGTCTGGCGGCGGGGTGGCACGTGGCGGCGTCAGCAGGGCAGCATGGCTACCACATTCCAGCTGACGCTGCCGAGGCTGCAGGCCAATCGCTATTACTGCATCAATTTCAGCTATGGACCGCCGTATCGCAATCCGCAGCCGCGGGAGCTTGCCGCATTCCGGGCGGTTGCGCTCACGGCGATCGATCTGGCGATGCGCCCGGTGACCAATCCGGAGCGGTTCGATCTGGGGATGGCGACTCGCCTGCGGCTGGCGCTCATCGACGCGATTGAACGCGCGTCTGGAGGCGCGGCAGTGGATGTGCCATCCACCTCAATCTTCAGCCGCGAGATGGATCCCGCCCGCGCGCGTGACGCATTCATCGACGGGTTCCTGCAGCCGCTGCTGAGCCTTCAGGAAAACCGTGCGAATCAGATACAAACCTTCCGCAATTTCCTCGCCGCCGCGCGCAAGGAGGCTGGTTCGATCCCGCGGGTGGACTACGACCGGCTCATCGCCGCAGCCGGTGCCGGAGCGGCTGCGTCCTCGGCTGACCGCGAGGCGCGCGCCGCGCTGACCAGCCTGCGCGACTTCGCCTTCGGCGGCACGGCACTGCCGGGCCTGGAAGAAGACGTGAGGGACGCGGTCGACGCAACCTGGGACCCGACCGCAATCGATAGCCGCATTCAGCGTCTGTCGCGAACCGAGTCCAGTCTTGCACTTCTCGATACCTGGCTCGCGGGCCTCACCCCGGCGCAGCTCAAATCCGCCGACCCTGGGGGAGGCCAGACGCGCGATGCCCTCCGCAAGAGTCTCGCAAATACGCAGGGGCTGTTGGGGGTCATGAGGAGCGCATTGGCGACGATAGTCGGCGTGCTCTCCCAACGGACAGCGGCGCTCGCAAAGGCAGTCGACGACCTCACGCTGCGGCTTCTGATGGACGTAAGGATACTGGCGAGCACGGTCGGGAATTTCAGCACACGACACAGCTGGTACATCAGCGCCGATTTGGGCCTTGCTTACGCGCCGGTCATTGACGAGATCTTTCCGTACCTCGGCACCAATATCTATTTCCGCCCCGTCAACAAGGCGGCGCCGCTGTCATCGCTCGGCGGCTTCGGTCAGACGTTCACCCGCCGGGCGTCGGCGATGATCGGCATCACCTTCGGGAACAGCGACATCACGGAGGCGAACCGCCGGGCGCCCCTGTTCAACAGCCAATATCTTCTGCTCGGCGGCGGGTTTCGCATGACGGATGCGATCCGGCTCGCCAGCGGCATTCTGGTGATGAAAGCGTCCGATCCGAATCCGTTGGTCACGGACCGTCAGAACATCGAAGCAACGTGGTTCATCTCGTTTTCCTTCGATTGGGATGTCCGCGGTACGTTTACCAAGGCGTTCGGTTTCAACGAACCGGCCGAGCAGCCGGAGAAGTAGCCATCGCGAGGTTCCACGTTTATGGCGTTCCTGCACGTTTCACGATGCGAGGGTAACCCGGCGAAGATCGATATCGAGGCAGCAGATCCGCAGGCCCGAACGACCGAGGTCGTCTGCCAGGCGACACCGGTGGGCGCGGTTGCGGACGTCACCTATACCGTTCGTCCTGGCGGTGCCGTGATCGAGTCGCCGACTCCGGGTACGGCCATCCGTCTTACCGTCGACGGCAACGGTCACGTCAAGCAGAATGTGAGGTTGGCTCCGACCCCAGATACGAGCAAGATATTTGCCACGATCGACGTGACGTTCACTGAGGTGCCGGCTGCCGGTGGATTCGTTCCCCCGCCGCAGACGTGCACGGCCATCATTCGGATCCGATAAGCCATGTGCCGCTGGATTCACGTTCCGCTGTTCTTGCTCGTTGCGGTCGGCGCGGCGTGCCACGATCCGGATGCCTTCACCGTCGGGCCCGACAATGCGGACGGCATCCTATCCCTTGCTGCGTCGCCGACATCGATTACGGCCAACGGGTTTTCCCGCACGACGATCACAGCAACGATCGATCCGCGTACCTCATCCGCCAACCGCACCATCACGTTCAAGACATCCACCGGGACACTGTACGCGCCAGGGAAATCCGGCCAGACGGTTGACGTGCCCGCGACATCGGAGGGAACGGCGATCGTCCAGCTCGAAAGCACGAAGACCACCGGCACGGCACGTGTCGACGCGACGATCGGCGCGATATCCCGCGCCATCGAAGTGCAATTCGTGGGTGGCATCGCGGCCGACATCATTACCGTCGATGCAAGCAGGACGACGGGACCAGCGGACGGAGCCACCATCACCTTCGTGGTCGCAACGATCTCTCCGGATCTGCCTCAAGCGCGGAGGACGGTTACCTTTACGACCAATACGGGTTCCTTCGGGCCTGAGGGATCCGACGAGAAGACGAAGGCGATCGTCGCCGATGCCGGTAACCGGGCGGTCGCGAACCTCCGCAGCCCGCAGGTTACGGGGGCGGCGCAGGTTCGCGCCGTGGTCGACGATACGTCAGCAAACATCACGGTCAATTTCATTGCGGCGCTGCCCGATCGGATAGCCGTGGCAGCGGACGAACCGAGCGTCCGCGGAAACGGTACCGACACGACCGTCGTGCGCACGACGTTATTGCGCGACATCGGCAAGGTGTCCGTGGGCACGCCTGTGATCTACCGGGCGTTCGACGCCGACGGCATCCAGCTCGGCACGTTCGCGCAAGCGACGCTATCGGACGCCGACGGCAAGTCGACGGCGACTTTCCGTCCGGGCGATATTGCCTACAGAGGTCTCGCCACCATCCGGGCGTTTGTCGAGGACTCTGTCGTTGGCACTACCGTTATCGAGATTATCGACTGACAGGACTGACACGCGTCTAGCAAGCAAGCCGACGTACCATCAGCCTGTCTCGTCATCCACGACGGCATAGTGCGTCATGATGAACTGGCCGGCGGTGACGAATCCCTCGGCGCGAATCCGAAGGCCGACGAGCGCCTGCACGTCCGGATCTGAAAATGGGTGTCCTCCCGATCGCCGCAGCTTGAACGTGCCTTCCTCGCTGACGAGCAGAGCGGCGTCGTGCTCGCTCTTCGAGCCGACGTTGATTCGCCTGCGGATGACGACGCCTTCCACGATCATCCGGGGCTAGCGGCTGTGCACGCGCCGGACGTGCACGATCTTGTCGCCCTCCACCGTGGCGATGATCGCGGAGATGCGGGCGCCTCTGGTCGATGTCCCGAGCGAACCCAGGGCCGCGAAGATCAGTCGCTTTGGCCTCCGGAGTGTATTCATACTGCGCGGCCGCCGCTGTGCAGACGGAAACGTCACCCGGTAGCTCTTGAACGTCGGGTTGAGCATCCCCGATTCCTCCGCTGCCTTGATCAGGAAGCGGCGGACAGGTTTCGGGATGGCGTCTTTCGACGGCACTGCGGCACCGAGCGTCCGCGTCAGGTTGGTGCCGGTGCGGGCGAGCCGCTCGCGGCGGAACGTACGCGTCTCCGAATGGACGAGACCTTTCGGCGCCTGGCGCACCGTTTTCGAGCGCGAGAAGGCGTGCGGCGTCGGATCGACCGGGTGCACCGACGGATCTCCGAGCAGCAGGAACTGCACGGCGGTCTTCAGATCGGCGGGGTCGGTGTGGGAAAACTGCGCGACGAAGCGCTGACGCGCCTCGAGTGCGGCACGCCCGAGAGACGCACCCCTGCGCACCGCGTCGATGAAATACTGGCAGATCAAGTCGGCCTGCCCCTGGCCTTCCGAAGGTCCGTAGGCGATCGTCGTGCTGCCGAGGAATCCGATGGCGCCTTCACCGAGATACGTATTGGCAATGCCCGCCTGTCCCTGGGCTTTCGCTGGCTCGTACAGCTCCGCACCGTAACAACACTCGGCCGCGACGACCGCTCCCTTGCTGATCCGCGTCGGCAGGTGAACGGCGTCGTGCGCGTCGACGAAACGATTCGTCGGGTGCTCGCCGAAGAACTTCGGTGAGCAGGTGTCCCCGTGACAATTGATGAAGTGGATGCGCGGCGCCAGCGCGCGCTTCGGCCACCGCGGACCCTTGGGAGGCGCCGTCAGGACTATCGCACCGGGACCGAACAGATTGTCCATCGATTCAGCGGTGGACCTGATCCAGACCTTCGCACTGATCGCGAAATGGCGCGCATAGTCCTTTCGCGGCATCGGCCGGTGACGCGCCGCGGTGTCGATCAGCCGCTGGAGATACGACGGCTCGTCGGCACCGGCCAGATCCGGTAACCGGCCCACAACTCGTGACGGTCCCATGAAGTCCTGCGGCTGGCGGCTCCATCCTGCTGCACATGCGTACGGCACGTCGCTTGGCACCACGATGTCGCCGTCATCGTCCGGTGTTCCGTGCAGCGGATTGGCGAGATCGATGTGCGGCACGATGTCGGGAGCGCCGAGAATCAGGATGTAATCAGGCTGGTAGTGGCCGTAGATCGCGTCGACGGCCTCTTTCGCGCCCCGTTGATCGTTGACGCTCGAGACAGGCTTCCCGCCGAGGCGCTTCATCACCGCCGGAGAATCGATCGCCACGACCCTGGTGCGCAAGCCGCGCTTCAAGTCTGCCCGGACAAGCTTGGCGAGCGAGGTCCTCAGACGGGCATATTCAGGGCCGTATTTCGCTTTCAGGCCGGACACGTTGGTCACGACAACCTTGTGGACAGCCATCATCAAGCCTCCTGGCGCGATAGGCGTAACTATGGGTTGAACGCATGGCTCGCGGCGGGTTCCGCGCGGGGTGTCGCGCGGATGATCCGTGAGGCTCTACGGCATGTCAAGCGAAGCGCGGCGCGGTTACCGGCACACGAAATTCGCCGCGTCCTCGATGCTTCCCGAGGCCGAATAGCGCGCCCGCTGCGGATAGGGACAGAGCGGCCGCGTGCGGCCGGGCCACGGCGTCGCGGCGCGGGCGGTGGCAATGATGCGATCCGGGGCCGTGCCCTTTTCGACCCAGTCGACGAGCGCGCTGAACGCGTCGAACTGATCGGTTGACGGCCCGCCGCCGCGATGGTTCATGCCGGGCACGGCGTAGACGCGGGCGAAACTTGAGGCGCGGCCGCCTTCGACCTTGTTCAACGCGTTCCACCAGTCAACGGTGTCGGCGAGCGAGAAAACCGGGTCAGCGGCGCCGTGAACGATGATCAACTTACCGCCGCGGTCACGGAACGTTGCCAGGTCGGTCGAATCAGCTCTCATGAAATCGACTGCGGACTCGCGAAAGATTCCGGAGGGAACGGTCATCGCGCGCGCCGCCTGGGCGAGGTTCACCGACAACCCGTAGGCAACCGCTCCGTCCGCCGGATCCACTGGAGTCGGCGGCGTCGTGAAGATCGACGCCACGGCGCCGGACGCCAGGATCAGATCGAGCGAGTTATTCGTGATCGACGTGTAGTTGCCCAGTTTCCAGCTGCGCCATCCCTGATTGAATCCGAGTCGCATTCGACCGCCAATGCCTGGATCCCACACGCGCGGCGCATAAACGAGGCGTCCGTCCGGCAGTTTGGCCCCCGCGATGACCGTGGCCATCGCCGCGACTTGTGCGGCGGCAAGACATTGCGGTGTCTTCTCGGCTTTACAGGTGACGGCCTTGAGCTGGGGCAGCACCACCGCATCGGTACACGCGGTGAAGTTCTGGCTCAGTCCGTCCACCAGGCCATCGAGCCGATCGCACGCTTCGAGCACCGCGCCCGCAACGAGCGCGAGGTCCTCGTCCGTAAATGCCTTTGTCAGGAGCGGCCGGCCTGCCGTGTCGGCCGCGCCGAATGCCTTGGCGACGGCGGCGAAAACGCGGCTGTCGGCGAGCGCCCCGAGCGCTGCCTGCGGCACATGCACGCCGGGAGCGCACGCGAGGATGCCGTCGAAATGCTGCGGGAACCGCCGCGCCAGCATCATGCCCTCGCGCCCCCCTTCGCCGCAGCCGGCGAAGTAGGACTTTTCGACGGCTCTGCCGTAGTGTTTCGCGACGATGGCCTTGGCGGCGCGGGTCACCTCGTCGTACGAGCGATACCCGAAATCGAGCCGGGCCTCGGCATCGAAGCCGAAGCTGTGCGCCCCGCCACGCTTCGGGTCGCTGTTCGTCCTGTTGTCGTGGCCGGAATCCTGTGCGACGACGGCGTAGCCGAGCGCCAGGGCGGCAGTCGGTTGGTTGCCCTGCAGATCCCCGTGGGCGCTGCCGACGGTGCCGTTCGTATCGGAGCCTCCGTCGAAGAAGAGTCGCCCGTTCCATTCCACCGGCAGACGCAGCCGGAAGTTGATCGCAAACCGCTGCTTGTCGGCTCCGGTCCGTTCGCCCATTCGACCGAGAACCTCGCAGTGCGCCGGCAGCGCGGGATCACCGAAGGGCTGCAGCGGGCTCGCCTGGCGCTGGGTGGCTGAAACGATTTGCGTTGTTGAATTGGGGAGGTCTTTCCCTGCAATCGCGGCTGTGGAGGCGCATCGCTGCTCCGCTGTCGGAGCGCCCTGGCCGCGGAGCGTGACGATGCCGGCCGCCAGGGCCCAGAGTACGACGATCGCAAAACACGCATTGCGGGATCGTGTGCGGGTGATCACGTACCGCAGTATACGGACGTCCGCGGCGTACATGAATCCTCGCCCGGTTGGAATGACTCGGGTCGATCGCTCGGCGAATTCGCCTCAAGCTGGTCACGGCTGCTTGTCGTCAGTGACGGCCCACCGGAAGCCACCGTGGTGCGGCACGCCGGATTTGCACACTCGCCGTTTCGCCGCGCGCAGCGCAGGAATACGTCGAACAGCCTGACCGTCAGTGTTTTAACGCGAGCTCATCGCAGAGAGCGGCGTGCCGATCGGGACTGGCACGTGCGGTTGCACGGTGTTTGCTGCTCCCGCCGGGAGAGTGCGACTGTTCAGGAGGACGCGATGATAAAGAAGTGGGTTATGTTGGCCGGTCTCGCCGTGCTGCTGTCACCGGCGGCGGCGCGGGCCGACTGGTTGTTTACGCCGCACGTGGGCGCCTCGTTCGGTGGCGGCACAGGCCTCACCTACGGGGCGTCGATCGGATGGATGGGTGCCGGCACGGTCGGCTTCGAGACTGAGTTCGCCTTCACCCCCGGGTTCCTCGATCTTGACAACGAGGCCGAGGTCAACCCGCTGTTGGATGCCGATGATGTTGACTTCATCGATGACAAAGCTAGAAGTGTCATGTTCAACGCGGTTGTCGGTGCGCCAATCGGTGGAACCAGCGGCACCGGCTTCCGGCCGTACTTCTCCGGCGGCGTTGGCTGGGTGTCGGCGACCGTCGAGAGCGATGAACTGCTGTTCGACGAGAGCGACAACAAGTTCGCGTTCAACCTTGGCGGCGGTGCGATGACGTACTTCGGCAACGTCGGTCTCCGGGGAGACGTTCGCTACTATCAAACGCTGTCGGATCAGAATACCGACAACGACCTTGGTATCGAGCTCGGTGACTACGATTTCTGGCGGGCCACTGTCGGGGTCACCTTCCGCTGGTAAGCCGGCTGTCCCCTCCGGATACGATGCGGAGCGTCCGACAGGCGTAGCGGGGGCGGCAGGTGCCGCTCCCGGCTACGCGCGCCGTGCAAAACCAGAGGCGTCGGCGCGTACTACTCAGCGTGATGGGGTAGAGGCCGGGGTCGCCGCGGCTGCGGCGTTCTCGGTCATCCAGCGCAGCAGGAACGCGCGGCGGCTCTCGAAGAAGCTGCGCAGTGTCCCGAATGCCGGATTATCCGGATCATCCGCCGTCGTTCTGAGGAACTCGTCGGTGGAGAAGAGCTTCCGCGTATCGCGGGCGACATCGTCCGCGATCAGCTCGCGATACCGCGCGACGACCGGTCCGACGACCTTCCAGTCGAGCGATTTCTCGGCTATCTCCCGGACGTAAGCGAGGTACCTCGCGCGCAGCGCCGGCACCGCCAGGACTTTCGCGATGATCGGCTTGGTCGTGTCGTTCTGCGCCACCAGCGGGCTCAACTCCACGCCGCGTCCTCCGCCCATGCTGAACATCTCGTTGGCATCGTGGAAGACGAACTGGAACTGCCCGTCCGGGTGACGATAGAGCGAGTAGTCCGAGCCGCGCTGAAAGAAGGCGTCGGCACTGGCCATAACGTTGTCGAGCGCGAGAAAACGAAGGTACGCGTCAACGTTCAGCCGTGACGCCAGGGCCGCTTCGAGCGATTCCGGCGGAGTCTCGGAGAGCGTCTTTGCGAGATCGATCAGCGCCGACCAGGCCTCGGGCTCGTCCTTCGACTTGATCTGGAACGTCCTGCGGTAGCGGTTCGGGTCGTCGCCCTGATACGTGAAACCACCGACCTGGCCATTCCCCTGCGGAACCTTCCAGCGCATCCCTTTCGTGGTGCCGAAGTTGTCGGCGGCGAATTCCTTGTTGAACTGCTGGGCGTTCGCGTACACGCCCCAGTTCTCGCCGTTGATGACGACGCGAACGAAGTTGGCCTTCGGTGCGGCAATGTACTGCCGTGCGATGTGCATCGACAGCACCGTGCGCATCAGCGTGGGGTCGCTGTTGGCGTTCAGGAAGTTGAGCGTCCGGTATCCGCCGATCGCCTGATCCTCGTGGACGAAGTCGAACGTCAGGTTCAGCGACCGCTTGTAGCCGTTGCCGACCGCGAACGACGAGTTCCCGCGGAAGTGGACTCCCACGTCGGGGTAGACGCGGCCGTCCACCGTGACCTTCGCCGGCACCTCGACGTCGGTGTTGTTGAAGGCCACCATCTCGGACTCCCAATCCGGATTCTCGAACTCGATGAAGAACGTTCTGAGTGTGGCCGCGTCGTACAGGGGCGCATCCGGGTAGTGCTTCACCTCGCTCGACGTGAGCGGGACACCGGGAGAGGGCGGCATCCGGTTGCCGCCGCCGCGACCGCCGCCGCGGCCGCCGAACGGCGCCGGCAGCGACTGACGCGCCGTCTCGCGCTCCGCCGCGTTGAGGCGCCCGTCCTTGTCGGCGTCGAACTGCGCCACCACTTGCCGCTCCTGCCCCGGACCGGCGTTGAAGAACTGGATCTGGGCCCTGACGGTCGGGACCGTGACGCTCACGGCGAGAAGAGCGACGGCGATATGGATCGGACGCGCTGGATACGGCATGGGGCGTCGAAACGAGTCTACTCCTTTCCAGCCCCTTGTCGCCTGAACGGGAACGTCATATCGTCGGATTCGTGATGCGCGGACGTGCAAAGTGGCTCCTGGCGGTCACGCCTGTCGTCCTGCTCGGCCTCGCGCACGCCGACCGGGACCCGGAATCGATTGGCAACTGGCGGCGGGCAAGCCGTGCGCCCGCCGGGCTGGCTCCCGATCCGGCAGTGACACCGGAGCCGGTCGTGCAGGTGTACGCCGCGCGCGCAGTGCGCTGGCGCGGGTATTTTGGCGTCCACACCTGGATTGCGGCCAAACCCGCACATGCCGCGGCGTTCACGGTCTACGAAGTGACCGGATTCGCCGTGCGGCGCGGAGGCAGCGCCGTGCGCGTCAGTCAGCGACCCGCTGATGGGCGCTGGTTCGGCAGCCTGCCGGTGCTGCTCGCCGACGTGCGCGGCGCCGGCGTCGACCAGTTGATCGCCAGAATCGAGCGCGCCGTCGAGGCGTACCCCTACCAGCGCAGCTACCGCATCTGGCCCGGACCGAACTCGAACACGTTTACGGCGTTCGTGCTGCGCCAGGTGCCGGAGCTGCGCGTCGATCTTCCGGGTCACGCCGTCGGCAAGGACTACCTCGGCGCGCGAGTGTTCGCGCGATCGCCAAGCGGAACCGGCGTGCAGGCGAATCTCTTCGGGGTGCTCGGAGTACTCGGCGGAGTCGAAGAAGGCCTCGAGCTAAACGTGCTCGGTGCAACGGTCGGCATCGATCCCAACGACTGGGGTCTGAAGCTGCCGCTCGTCGGACGGCTCGGGTTCGGCTCGCGCCGCGCGCCTCCTCAGTAGACGCCTCGCTACCGGCAGACGATCT
>JAICQE010000172.1 GCA_025938035.1 Vicinamibacteria bacterium | reverse complement strand
GCTTTATCCCGCACCTGGAAGTGGGCGCTTCGCCCCCCGCCCAGCACTTGGGCCGAGACCCGCTTATTCTCCCGCGCGGCGTCGCGCGCTATCGCGCGCACCGCCGGCATGTCCGGGTACTCGATCCCGCGGCCGATGGCGTAGGTCAACAGCTTTTCAACGAACATCCGCACGAACTGCGGTGAATAGCGCTGCAGCGCCGTCCGCAGTCCGGTGGGGCCCTCTGCCTCCTGGCCGTCCCACAGCTTCACCTTCGCGTCGATCGGCGTGCCGCCGTTGCCGCCCTGCTTCGACCGCCAACTCGCATCCGCATCGAGATTCTCGAGGGCGAAACCGATCGGATCCATGATCTTGTGACAGCTCGCGCACACCGGGCTGGCGCGGTGCAGCGTCATCTGCTCGCGCAGCGTCAGCAGCTTCCCGCTGTCGCTCTTCGTTTCTTCCAGCGCCGGGACGTTCGGCGGCGGTTCGGGCGGCGGCGTGCCGAGGATGTTCTCGAGCACCCAGACGCCGCGCTTGACCGGCGAGGACCGGAAATTCTGCGTCCACGTCACCGCCAGGAAGCTGCCTTTCCCGAGCAGCCCGCGGCGATAGTCCATCTCCGGCGGCAGCGTGACGCGGCGGAACCGCGACCCGTAGACGTTGGGAATGCCGTAGTGCCGCGCCAGCCGCTCGTTGACGAAGGTGTAGTTGGCGTCGAGCAAATCGAGGATGTTGCGATCCTCGCGGACGATGCTTTCGAAGAACAGCTCCGATTCGCGCTTGACGCTTTGCCGCAGCTCGTCGTCCCAGTTCGGATAGAACACGCCGTCGGGCGCCGTCGCCGGGAGATTGCGCAGATACAGCAGCTGCTGCGCGAAGTTCGAGACCAGGGCGTCGGCGCGCGGATCCGCCAGCATCCGCCGGACCTGCTGCTCGAGCACGCGCGGCTGGCTCAGACGGCCCTGGCTGGCCGTGGTGATCAGCTCATCGTCGGGAATGCTGCTCCAGAGGAAGAACGACAGACGCGACGCCAGCTCCAGATCGCTGATGCGATACACCTGACCGGCGGCAACGGCTGCAGGTTCCCGTTCGGCGCGCACCAGGAACTGCGGGCTGGCGAGCAGCAATCGCAGCGCGTACTCGATGCCGTCTTCGAACGTCGCGCCTTTGCGCCCCTCGCCGAAGAACGTCATCAGCGTCGTGATCTCCCGCGGCGTCGGCGGACGGCGGTAGGCACGCCGGGCGAGTGTGGTGACGATCTGCTGCGCGCACACGGGTTCCGGCACTGCGTTGGCGGGACGGCACACGAAGATTTTCCGCCGGCTTGCCGAGTCGGCCGGGCGCTGCGCGTTGAACGGTCCCTGAATCCGGACGAACCCGATCGCCGGGTAATTCTGGATCTGCGGGATGCTGTTGTTCTCGAGCGACTGCCGATCGTAGTGGCGGATCATGTCGAGGCTTGGCCGGTAGTTCGTCGCGATGAACGTCGCGCCAACCACGCGTGAGCCGGCTCGTACCGGAACCGTCACCTCGAGCGTCCCATCCGCCTCGGCCGTCATGCCGACATTTGCGCCGACGCCGCGATACGGCCACAGGTGCGCGCGCTCGCCGTCGATGATGAGCGCGAGCTGTTCGTTCGGGATGAAGCTGCCGATGCCGAAGTTCTGGATCGAGAATTTGTACTCGCCGTCGGCGGGGAAGTCGTGCGACGCGACGATTCCTCCGCGCGTGCCGAACGGCATTCCGTCCATGCGGTGGTTCTGCGAGGCGTCGTTGGTGGCCAGATAGGTCGCTTCGGTCGGCGACTTCCAGTAGCCGACCGCCATGCGCGACACGCGCGCCGCGGCCGTCGCGTACGACTCGAGCAGCGTGGGCGAGATCGTCAGCGAGCCGGCGATGTTGTCGAAGCCGTGGGCGGAGTCGTCCGGCGGCAGCAGGGCGCTGACGTCGATCCGCAGGTCGAGCAGATCGCGGATCGCATTCGCGTATTCGGTCCGGTTCAACCGGTGCAGCACGACTGAACCCGGCGGCGTGCGTCCCTTCGTCGCGCGATCGACGGTGGTTTCCAGCCAGTCGCGCAGCGCCTCGTATTCAGCAAGCGGCGGCCGCGGCATGTCCGGCGGGGGCATAACGCCCGCGCGCAGCTTCCGGATCACCTTTTCCCACACCTCGGCGTGATCCGCGACGTTCGCCAGGTCGAGGCCCTGGAGCGACAGGTTCTGCGTCTTGAGGCGATCGTTGTGACAGGAAACGCAGTACTTGTCCAGCAGTGCCCGGGCCTGCTCGGACGACAATGCCCCGGAGGCGGGTGCGGGTGCTGGCTTCGACTGGCCGCCCAGCGTCGTGATCGAGGCGACCAGCACGAGTGCCAGTCCGGCCGCCGAATACACGAATCCCGAACGGGCGCGACGCCGTGGCATACGGTGCCGAGGGTCGCACGCCGTCGCGGACACTTCAAGCCGCATAGTGCTTATTCCTCAACGGAATATCGCTGTCGAGCATAGCGCGATTTATTCCGCAGCGGAATATCGCTCATCACGATTGACGGTCCGGGTCCCCTTCGTCAGTATCCGGCCGCACCCGCGCTGCGGCGGGCCTGTCCAGGCTCTGCCGCCCAGGGTCACACCAACCGCTACAAGGAGGGTTCGTATGCGTGGAATCCTGAGGTTGTGGACGATCACCTCCATCTACGTGCTCCTTCCAGCGCTCGCGGCGGCGCAGGGCGCTGTAGGACGGGGAACCCTGACTGGAACGGTGCGCGACGCATCGGGCGGCGTGCTGCCCGGCGTCACGGTCGAGGCCGCGAGTCCCGCGCTCATCGAAAAGGTACGGACCGTCGTCACCGACAATGCCGGGAACTACCGAATCGTCAATCTGGACCCTGGCGTCTACACGCTGACTTTCACGCTGGAAGGCTTCAGTCAGGTGAAGCGGGAGGTTGTTCAGCTCGCGGGATCGGCCACGTTGACCATTCCGATCGACATGCGCGTCGGCACGCTCCAGGAAACCATCGTCGTCACCGGTGAAACGCCGACAGTGGACGTCCAGTCCACGCGCCGCGAGGCGGTGATAGACGGCGACGTGATTTCGGTGCTCCCGGGAACGCGTTCGACGGGATCGCTCATCACCATGATCCCCGGCCTGGAAACCTTTGGCGCGGCTTTGGGCCCATCGCCTGGTCTGGTGTTCTTTTTCGCGCGAGGCGGCCCGGTCAGCGAAGGCCGCTTCAACATGAACGGCATGCCCGTTGCCAACGCGTTCGCGGGCGGCGGTGGCTCGTCCCTGATCTACGACGATCCCGCTCGTGGACGTACTGCTCAGCGCGACGGTCCGCTCCCAGCCCCCACTGGCCCTGCACGCAACCTGGCCGGTGCCCAATAGCGTCGTCGTGCAGCTCCTCGGGCGAGTGCCGCCAGGCGGAACCCTGGGAGGCAACACGAATGTCGCCCTGCTCGACAACGAGCACCGGTTGTACGCAGACAATCGCCGCACGCAGCTCGATCTGCGCGTGGCCAAGGTCTTCCGCTTCAGCGGAAAACGGCTGGACATCGGCGTGGACGGCGAGAACCTCCTGAACACCAACTACGCGACCGGCTACGCAGGGACGTATCAGTTCAGCACCGGCAACACAGCGTTGGGTGGGACATGGAAGAACCCGACGGCGATTTACACTCCGCGATTCGCGCGGATGAACCTTACGGTGAGCTTCTGACACACGCGAACCGCCACCGATGTGTGGCCGACATGAGCGGAGGAACGATGACATCGAGAAACGTCGTACGCGCCATTCTCGTGGCCGGATTGACAGTCAGTGTGCAGTTGGCAACCTTGGCGCAGCAGACGGCGCCAACGGCTCCGGTTGCCGGCGCGCCACAGGCCGGTCGCGGAGGCGGCCGCGGTGCGGTCGATTCCCGTGTGCAGCAGCGGACGTATACGTTTGCCGACACGAACGAGCAGATGCCTTATGCCTTGTTCGTGTCTTCCAAGGTGACGAAGGACAGGAAGAGTCCTCTCATCGTCTCGCTGCACGGCCTTGGTGGAGACCAGAACACCATGGTCCGGGAGAGCCTGCGCGCCGTCGAGTTAGCGGAACAGGGCGGTTACATCCTGGTGGCGCCGATGGGCTACAACTCCGGCGGCTGGTACGGTATCCCCCCGGGTGCGCCGCGCGCCGGCGGAGCGAATGCGGCCGGTGCTCAGCGCGGACGCGGTGTGGGAATCGGACAGCCCCCCAACGCCGGTGCGGCGCGCCCTGTGATCGGCGGCACGGCGATCACTGAGCCAGCCAAGGTACGGGAGGCGAGCGAGAAAGACGTCATGACCGTGCTCGACATGGTTCGCAAGGAATTCAACGTCGACGAGAGCCGGATCTATCTCATGGGCCACTCGATGGGAGGCGCCGGAACCTACTACCTGGGTTCGAAGCACGCGCATCTCTGGGCGGCGCTTGCGCCCATCGCACCGGCGGCAATGGGGATGACGAACGACCGCGCCAAGGTCCTGCAGGCCATCAAGGACGGTGGAGTCCCCCTGCTCGTGAGCATGGGCGATGCCGACGAGGCTGTGCCGGTGGCGAACGTACGGATGTGGGTGGACACGATGAAGGAGCTCCAGATGGCCTATGAATACAAGGAGCATCCGGGAGTGACGCACGGCCCGATCATGGCCGCCTCCATGTCGGACATCTACGAGTTCTTCGCCAAGCACTCCAAACCAGCGGCGCGCTGAAATCGATGCGAAGGGGGTGTTCCTCCGGGCCAATACCCCCGGCATCACTCACACGTGGTTGATCGTGTCCTCCACCGGCGGCTTCCGGAGCTGACGTTCGAGCGTTCGGCTGACGACGTCGCGTGCACCCAGGCCAACTGCCAGTGCGATGGCGAACACTACGCCTCCAAATATGATCCCGAACGCGAGCAGGAGCGCCGTCCGTCCGATGCCGATGTGATCGAGCGCCATGGCCGCGGCCACGAGCAGCACGAGCCATTTGATGCCGACGCTGAGTAACCGCGCGTGCTGCACGCCCATGTTGACGGCGCTGATCAGCATCGCGCGCGCCAAGAACCTGGCCACGACGGCGCCCACCACCAGAATCATGATCGCGGCCACGAGATGCGGCACGTACTGGAGGACCGAGACGGCGAACTGTGTCGGCAACGTGGCGTCCAGGGCGGTCAGGCCGAGAAGCAGGCCCAGCGACAACACGATCCAATAGGCAATCGACGCGACCAGCACCGACGCGCTCCCGGACGTCGTCCATTCCGTCATCGACAGACCGAATCGATCGAGGCGTCGATCGAACTCGAGCCTCGTCAGACCGCGGCGCAGCGCCGACCGGATCGCGAGGGCGATGAGGAACGCCACGAGCAGCATGCCGACGAAGACGAGCGCGCCGGGCAGGAGGCTCGCGATGTTCTCGACGATACGGGTGCCGGCCTGCGACAGCGCCCGGTTGAACTGTTCCCCCATCGCACTACTCCTTTCGGTTCCTCATCCGCTCCGGCGGCGCTCAGGCCAGCGCCATCGGGCGATCAGATAGTTCTTCTGGGATTCGAATGCCGCCGCGATCGCCTCGACGCGCTGATCAACGGCCTCGGGAGATACATTGCGTACCTGCAGGATGTAAGACGCCAGCCAGCCGGAATAGAGCGGCGCCAGCGAGCGCAGCAGATGGTCGCGGGCGACGACACGAAGTCGGCAGCCGAGTGCGAAGTCATACACGATGCGGGCCCACAACTGGTCGTCCATGGCAAACGCGTCGCCGGACCCGGCGACCAGGTGCTTCAGGTCCAGAATCGTCAGCGGGGGCAGAACCGACGCCCACAGATCACGCAGCTCGCGGTAGCCGAGCCTGAACGTTTCGATCAGCCGCTCGACGTCGACGGGTCCCGGCTGCGGCGCGGGTGCAGTCGGCCCTCCGGCGAGGTGGTCAACCGCAGCGGGTGGGCGCGGACGCTGCCAGATCGCGGCGTGGCGCTCGAGGTCCGTGAAGAGCGCGCCCACGACCTGCGCGATCGTGGCGCCGAGATCGAGTCCCGCTTCGCCCCGTGACCCGTGCGCGCGCAATCCCACTTCGGCTTCGCCGATGCGGAAGCCGCCCGAGGCGGCGGCGGTGGCGAGCCACATGTCGACGCCGACCTGCGCGGCGGGGTGATTCCACAGCGCCTCTCCGAGCGCATGCTCGACGAACCGCAACGAGCAGGCGAATTCCGCGGTCGCCGGCTGACGCAGGCGCACGCCGTACAATGCGCGGACGACGGGATACACGATGGCTCTGGTCAGGGCGCCGTCGAAGCGATGCCGCTCGTAGAAGGCCGAGACGAAATCGAGGTCGCGATCGATCACCGGCGACACCAGCGACGTCACCCACTCGGCGGAGACCGTGCTGACGCCGCCATCGAACATCACGCACGCGCGCGCACGGAGATCTCGTGCCGCCGTCAGCACGGCGTGGACGGCGCGCGCTTTTCCCGGCAGCCCGTGGTAGGGGATCTCGAGCAGGTCCGCGGTCGAACGGTCGGTCGTCGCCTCGACGAAGTTGGCGCCGACCAGCGAGTCGCGGGCGCGCGCCATGGTGCCGTCGCTCGATCCCGCATCCACGAGCACGATGCGGTTGTCCACGCGGGCAAAATGGCCGTCGAGTCCGTCGCGAATCGCCGTGGCGACGCCGGCGACCGTGGCTGCGTCCTGGAACGTCAGCAGACCGGCGACGACGGGACCGGGGGCCGGTCCGGTCTCAGACGCTGCGGCGCTGAAGCTCGAACCAGTAGAAGCCATAAGGACCCAGCGCCAGGAAGTACGGCGCGTGCCCGATCACCGGGAAATCGGTGTAGCCGATCATTTCGACAGGGGTGAAGCCCGCGAACGCGCTCAAATCGAGTTCGACCGGTTGAACGGACCGCGAGAGGTTCGCCACACACAAGATCGTGTCGCCGTCATAGCGTCTGAGGTAGGCCAGCACGCTCCGGTTCACCGGCTCGATGAACGCCAGATCACCCAGACCGAATGCGGGAAACAGCTTCCGCAACCCGATCATGTTCCGCATCCACTGCAGCAGCGAGGAACCGTCACGCTCCTGGGCCTCCACGTTGACGGCCTGGTACCCGTAGATCGGGTCCATGATGAGCGGACTGTACAGCCGCGCCGGATCCGCGCGCGAGAACCGGGCGTTCCGATCGCTCGTCCATTGCATCGGCGTGCGCACGCCGTTCCGGTCGCCAAGATAGGTGTTGTCGCCCATTCCGATCTCGTCACCGTAGTACACGATCGGAGTTCCGGGCAACGAGAACAGCAAGCTGTTCAATAGCTCGATGCGCCGTCGATTGTTGTCCAGCAACGGCGCGAGCCGGCGGCGGATGCCGAGGTGGAGGCGCATCTGCGGATCGGCGCTGTAGGCAAGGTGCATATAGTCGCGTTCATCGTCGTTCACCATCTCGAGCGTCAGCTCGTCGTGATTGCGCAGAAAGAGCGCCCACTGGCAGCGGGCGGGAATCTGCGGCGTCGCGCGCATCACGTCGACGATCGGCTGGCGATCTTCCACGTGCAGCCCCATGAAGACACGCGGCATGAGCGGGAAGTGATACGCCATGTGGCACTCGTCATCGTCGCCGAAGTACGCGCAGAGATCAGCAGGCGCCTGGTTCGCTTCGGCCAGCAGCATGCAGTGCGGCCAACGGTCGTTCAGATGACGGCGAATCGCCTTCAGCACCGCATGCGTCGCGGGCAGGTTCTCGCACGACGTGCCCTCGCGTTCGGCCAGATAGGGCACCGCGTCGAGTCGGAACCCGTCGACCCCGAGGTCCAGCCAGAAGTCCACGACACGGAGCATCTCCTGCAGAACGGCAGGGTTGTCGAAGTTGAGATCCGGCTGGTGATGAAAGAACCGGTGCCAGTAGTACGCCTGCGCGCACGTGTCCCACGTCCAGTTGGAGCGCTCGGCGTCCGAAAAGATGACCCGCGCGTCGCTGTACTTCGTGTCGGTGTCGCTCCAGACGTAAAAGTCGCGTTCGACCGAACCCGGGGGCGCCTGCCGTGCGCGCTGGAACCAGGCGTGCTGCTCGGAGGTGTGATTGAGCACCAGCTCGATGACGACGCGAAGCCCGCGGTCGTGCGCGGCATCCAGGAAACGCTTGAAGTCTTCGAGCGTGCCGTAACTCGGGTGAACCTGGCAGTAATCGGCGATGTCGTACCCGTCGTCGCGCAGCGGAGATGGAAAGAACGGGAGGAGCCAGAGGCAGGTGACGCCGAGCGACTCGATGTATTCGAGTTTGTCGATCAGTCCCGGGAAGTCACCAATGCCGTCGTTGTTGGAGTCGTGGAATGACTTGACCGGCAGCTCGTAGATGACGGCCTCCTGATACCAGTTCGACGCACGCACGGCTCCGTACTGTAACGCTAGTAGCTGGGGCCTCGCTTCTCTGCATTGGCGTCATAGTCCCGCAGCCACTTGCTGCAGTTCATGCTGCACCTCGCCGTCCGATGACGCGACGGCCCAGCGAATGACATCCGGCATACCGCTTCGCGGTGCAGACGGTTCTCGTGGGCTACCTCGACGCGTATCAGGTCATCGTCGCGGTCGCGCGTTGTGACGCTCTGTTGTCGGCACTGATCGAGCATCTGCATCGCGGCTGGACCACGGTGATCGTCGTGGTCGCCGCGCGTCTGGCACCCGTCTCACCGTGGCGCAACCGACAGCCGCCGATACGACGTGTTGATTGGACGGTCCCGCTGACGATGCGAACCGCACCCACGGGCTCGGGGCCGGGCTTGACCGCGGGCCGTATTTAGCCTAATATCCGGATTCACGGATAAATGGTCGCCATCCTCGAGCACATGACCGCCCTGTCCGACCCGGTCCGTTGCCGGATGCTCATGCTCCTCGAAAAGCAGGAGCTGACGGTCAGCGAGCTGTGCTCGGTGCTCCAGATGCCGCAGTCGAGCGTCAGCCGGCAGCTGAAAACGCTTGCCGACGACAACTGGGTCGTGTCGCGCCGCGACGGCACCAGCCGCTTCTACGCCATGTCTACCGGCGACGACCTCGACCCGGGCGCGAAACGGCTGTGGCCGTTGATTAGGGAACAGGTTGCAGCGACGTCCGCGGCGGGGCAGGATGATCGGCGGCTCCGCGGCGTGCTGGCCAGGCGCCGCGCGAAGTCACAGGAGTTCTTCGCGTCAGCCGCGGGCGACTGGGATCGCCTGCGCAGCGATCTGTTCGGCGACACCTTCTTCCTCTGGGGCGTGCTTGGTCTGATCGACCCGGCAATCGTGGTCGGC
>JAICQE010000047.1 GCA_025938035.1 Vicinamibacteria bacterium | reverse complement strand
TTCGAGTCGTTCGGAGCGTTCGGGACGTTCGGGACGTTCGGGACGTTCGGGACGTTCGGGACGTTCTGTTAAGCTGAAATCCAGTGGCGTTCGAACCCAGCGCGTACGTTCCCCGCTTCGCCGGCGGTCACCTGCAGACGCTGTATGCGTGGGCGAGGCCGCGGCGATTTGCGCAGCTGCCCGCCCCGGTCGAACGCTATTTCGATGTCGCGGATGACGCGCGCGTGCTCGCGCATTGCCACTGGCACGAGCGGCCCGCGGGGCATCCGACCCTCCTGCTGCTGCATGGCCTCGAAGGCTCGAGCCTCGCCCATTACATCGCCGGCATCTCCGACAAGGCCTGGGCAGCTGGGTGGAATGTCGTTCGTCTCAATCAACGGAACTGCGGCAACACCGAGCACCTCTCGCGCGGGCTGTATCATTCGGGCCTGACGCACGATCCGTTGTCGGTGATGCGCGAGTTGATCAGCACGGAGGGCATCCGCCGAATCGCCGTTGCGGGATATTCACTCGGCGGCAACTTGACGTTGAAGCTGGCCGGCGAACTTGGCACAGGCGGCCTGCCCGAACTGAAGGCGGTGTGCGCGGTGTCGCCGACGATGGATTTGTCGGCGTGCGTGGAGGCGCTGGAGCGGCGCTCGAATATCGCCTATGAGTTCAATTTCGTCCGGAATCTGAAAGCGCGCATGCGTCGCAAAGCGGCCGCGCACCCGGGTGTGTTCCCGCTGGAACCACTGCCGCGGATCTGGACCGTCCGTCAATTCGACGAAGCGTATACCGCTCCCCACCACGGCTTCCGTGACGCGTCCGACTACTATCACCGTGCGAGCGCGTTACGGGTGATCGAGAACATCCGCGTGCCGGCGCTCATCCTGACCGCCGAAGACGATCCGTTCGTTCCGACGCGGGCGTTCTCCGCAGACGCGGTCAGACGCAATCCGAACATTACCGTGGTCGTCACGCGGCACGGCGGCCACTGCGCGTTCGTCGAACGGCCGGACAATGGATACGACGGCTATTGGGCCGAACGCGAAATCGTGCGGTTCGTCGCGGCGCACGTGTAGCGCGAGATCATCAGTTCTCAGCCGGCGCCTGGATTGAATCGATGACGATCACTTCGGTCGGCGCCTGAGTGGATTCGAGCCTCAATCCCAGCTGCTCGCGGACGGCCGTAAATACCGAAGAGGGACAACTGAGGTTTGTCAGCGGAGGTTTGACGCGCGTGCCCATCTCCTGCAAGCCGGCTGGACATCCTGGAATGCTGTCCGCGGTCACCGCACTGGACGGCGTCCATGTGAGGTCGAAATCCAGGACCTGCTCGAGGTTGGCTCCGTCGATCACCGGGCGGTCTACCACGCCGGATAGGTATCGTGCCAGAGCGTCGGTTCCGACATTCCGTCCTCGCGTCCACCCAGGCAGCATCAACATGATCCCGCCGCCCTTGTCGTCGCGGGCACGAGCGCCCTTGACGCCGCCGCTGTCGGGCACAAGCTCGTACACCGGGAGCGCTCTCGTTTCCTTGTGCACGCGCAACTGGAAACGCTCGGCCAGCAACGTCTTGACCATCTCCTTCATGTCCGCCTGCGTCGCCGATTCCCTTCCGCGGCCTTCGATCTGGTATCGCGAGCTGACGCCGTCGGCAATGACGGTCCTCCACTGTGGCGCCGCGATGATCTGAAAATCGCGCACGCCGTACACCTGCTGAATCACGAACTCGATATATACGTTCTCCCCGACGAACCGTCCGCCCGGGAGGAATCTCACGCCGCCGCCGGTGGTGCCGGGAACGGCGCGCTTCACCGACACGACGTCGAAGGCGGGCCTCGGTGTCTGCGCGCCGAGCGGCGCCAGCCACAGGACCGCGACGGCGACCAGCGTCATTGGACTATGGCGCTGCATACGGCGCATTATCGGCCAGATTCGTGGGTAGTAGTTCCATCAACAACTTCCCGAATTCCGGCCCCTTCCCCGACTCCTCATGCTTGAAATACACGAACACCTCGCCGCAGCCTGACGTCTGTTCGCGAATCACCCCGGCCCACTTCGCGATGTCCTCCGGCGTGTAGCCCTCGTCACGCAGGCGGAAGTACGCATAGTCCGCGGTAATCTCCACCGGCGTTGCGAGCTTCTCGCTGTCGGCCACGCACAGCGCCAGGTTGCGGGCCCGCAGGCGTCCGTAGATCTCCTCATCCAGCCACGATGGATGCCGGAACTCGAAGGCCGCGCAGACGCGCGGCGGAAACGCGTCGAGGAAGGCATCGAACAGCGCGAGGTCCTTCTTCAGGTTCGGCGGCAGTTGAAACAACAGGGCACCGAGCTTGGGGCCCAGAACTGCGGCTGTTTCGAGGAACTGACGGACGCGATCGGCGCAGTCGCGCAGGCGCGCGTCATGGGTAATCCGCTTCGGCGCCTTGAGCGTCAGCTTGAACCGCTCGGGCGTCGCCGCGTTCCAGCCTTCGAGAATCTTCTCGTTCGGCGTGCGATAGAACGTGTAGTTGATCTCGACGGTCGGGAATCGCTCGGCGTAATACGGCAGCATCTTCGCCGCCGCCAGCTTCTCGGGGTAGAAGGTGCCTCGCCATTCGGGGTAGTTGTACCCGGACGTTCCAATCCAAATCATGCTTCACGGGCCCAGCGGATGAGCGTCCGGACGTTCGGCGGCTTGCCGTGCATCAGCAGACCGACCTTGAAGACCTTGCCCGCGAACCAGACGGCGGCACATGCGCCGGCAATACCGACGACCAGCGTCAGCCACACCTGCCAGGCCGGTGGCGGCACGTCCGATGCCATCCGAGTCATCATGGCAATGGTGTTGACCGGCGGAATGAAGCTGAGCGCCACGCTGAGCGGCGAATTCGGCGCGCGGCCGATCATCGGCGACAGCAGATACGGCAGGATCAGCAGCAGCATCACCGGCCCCATGAGAGACTGCGCTTCCTGAATCTCGTTGACCGCCGCGCCGATCGACATCATGAGCGCGCCGAAGATGAGATACGTAATCAGAAAGAACACCAGCAGGTAGACGATCAGCAGCGGATCGATGATGCCGAGCATCGCGAACGAGTAGAGGGCCAGCAGACCGAGCCCGAGATAGATCGACATGGCGAGCAGACCAACCCCGAGCTGACCGATCAACTTCCCGGCCATCAGCTCGAACGGGGAAACGGCCGACAGCAGAACTTCGACGACGCGGCTGGATTTCTCCTCGACGGTCGACGTCATCAGCGTCTGACCGCCCGTGATCACGCCGACGAACAGCAGCAGGCCGACCATGAACGGGAGGAAACGCATGAACCGTCTCTGACCGCTCTGCTCGCCGGCATCGGTCACGACGACCGCCTCGGGACGCGTCACCCGCGTCATCACCTCGATCCGGTTTGGATCCAGCGCCGCCACGTTCATCCGCGCGGCCACCAGCGCCTCGCGCAGCGAGTCGTGCAGCGTGGTCTCGGTGTCCTCGTCGAGACCGCGTGAGACGTAGAGGTCATAGGTCCCGAACTCCGCCGAGCCGGCCGCACCCTGCGTGGCATCCGTGTGAACCACGACGAGCGCGAGCAGACGGGTCGCCGGGTCGTCCGACGTCAGTTTCCGCTTCTCCGCGTCGAGGTCCGTGTCCGCGGGACGTTCGGCGAGCGTCAGGCTCGGCACCCTGCCGACCGCGCGCTGAACGACCGCATCGGGTACGCCGCCCGGAATCCCGCGCATGGTCCGCATCGCGTTCTCGCGCCGGCGTTTCTCGATTGCGGGCGCGTCAAGCGTCGATCGCAACATCGGCGTGATCTGGCCGGTTGGATCGATCACCGCGACGGTTCCAACAACCCGCGGCTGGCTCGCGACGCTGCGCAGACGTGGGCCTGCAAGCAGGAACAATGCGATCAGCGCCGGAAAGATGAACAGGCCGATGAGGAAGCCTCTATTCGAGACGGTGGCCATGAACTCCCGCTGGGCGATCAGAGGGATTCTCTTCACGTCAGCGCTCCTTCCGTGGCAACCCCCTGGAGGTTTTCCCTGAGGGCACGCTCGGCCTCGGGATTCCGCGCGTCGGCCGCAACCAGACGCAGGAAGACATCCTCGAGCCGCAGCCGCGCCATGGCGAGCCGGGCCACACGGACGCGCGCGGCGATCTGCTGCATGGCCGTCGTTGGATCGGCGCCCGGCAGGAGGTGCACGTCGCAGCCGTCGGCGGTCGGCTGAACGTCCGCCACGCCGGGAATCTCTCGAAGCAACTGCAGCGGTGCGCCTTCATCGAGCGGCTCGACCTGGATCGTCCGCGGATCGTATTGGCGCCTGAGACCGGCCATCGGCTCGTCGAGCACCTTGCGGCCGCGGTGAATCATCACCACGTGCTGGCACAGCTCTTCGGCGTGCGCCATGATGTGCGTGGAGAACAGAATCGTCGCTCCGCGCTGCTGCTCCGCCGCGACCAGCTCCTTCAGCCGTTTGACGCTGACGGGATCGAGGCCGCTGAACGGCTCGTCGAGGATGATCAACTCCGGCCGGTTGATGATCGCGGCGACGAACTCCACGCGGTGAAGCATTCCCTTCGACAGCTCCTCGCAGCGTTTCTTCTCGACGTTGACGAGCCCGGTCTGTTCCAGGAGCGCGCTGGCGCGCGGCAGCGCCTCGTCCTCCGCCACCCCCTTGAGCTGGGCGATATACGCGAGAAAATCACCGACGCGCATCCGGCGATAGACGCCGCGCTCCTCCGGGAGGTATCCGATGCGGTCTTTGGCCTCGAGCGCGGACCGGTGTCCCAGGACCGACACGGTGCCCGAGTCGGCAAAGAGAATGGACATGACGATCCGGATGCACGTTGTTTTGCCCGCACCGCTCGGGCCAATGAATCCATAGGTCGCACCTCGTGGTACGACCAGATCCAGCTCGTCGACCGCGCGCGTGGCGCCGAACGTCTTGGTCAGGCGCTCGAGGCGCAAGGCGGGTTCCATCGATCTCCTCTCGCGTGCGCTTATACCACGGGGCCATCACCCCGCTTGCCAAGGCGGAGTACAGTGAATACGGATGCACCTGCGAATGGTTTCCCTGGCGGCCGTCGTGCTCGTGGCCGCATGCGATCGCGAGCCGCCGGTCAGGCAATACGAGCTCACAGGTCAGATTCTGGCCGTCGACACGGCGCGCAATGAAGTCCTGATCAAACACGACAACATCAGGAACTTCATGCCCGCGATGACGATGCCGTTCACGGTGAAGGACCCATCGCTGCTGTCGGGCCGCGAGCCCGGCGACCTGGTCACTGCAACCCTCGTCGTTGGCGAAACCAGCGCTCACTTGTCATCACTGACACGCACCGGGCACGCGAAGCTCGAAACGCCGCCCGTGGTGTCGGATGCGCCTCGCGTCCTCATGCCGGGAGAACCGGTGGCCGATGCGCTGCTCGTCGATCAGCAGGAAAAGGCGCGGCCGTTCTCCAGCTTCAAAGGTCACCGCGTCGCGATCACATTCATGTTCACGCGTTGTCCGCTCCCTGACTTCTGCCCGCTGATGGACAGACACTTCGCCGCCGTGCAACAGACCATTCAGGGGGCGGCGGACATGCGCGACGTCCGTCTCATCAGCATGACCCTCGATCCGGAATTCGACACCCCGGCCGTGCTCAGCCGCCACGCCGCCCGTCTCAACGCCGATCCGGCCGTCTGGAGTTTCGTGACCGGAGAGCCGAAAGCCGCCGCCGACTTCGCCCGCCAGTTCGGCATCTACACGGAGCGTGATCTCGGCACCGGCGCGAACCTCGTGCACAACCTGCGCACCGCCATCGTCGACGCCGATGGACGGATGGTGAAGGTCCATTCCGGCAACGACTGGACGCCGGCCGATCTCGTTGCGGACCTCAAAGCGACGCCCGCTCCCGCGCACTGAGCCGGTCGTTCCGCCGCGCCTGCCGTTCACGGCCGCCGAGGAGCGGGTGATCGCGCGCCTGCGCACGCCGGCAGCGGTCCAGGACTGGCTGAACAACCTGCCGTACAACCAGGAGAAAGGCGGCGAGACGCTCAGGTCGTTCCGCGGCGTGGTGCGACACGGAACCGCGCACTGCCTCGAGGCCGCGCTCTCCGCGGCGGTGATTCTCGAGCAGCACCGCTACCCGCCGCTGGTCCTGAGCTTTGAATCGATCGACCTGCTCGATCACGTGATCTTCGTCTACCGGACGTCGACGGGCTGGGGATCGGTGGCGCGCTCGCGCGATCCCGGACTGCACGGCCGGAAACCGCTGTTTGCGACGCCCCGCGCGCTGGCACTCAGCTACTACGACGAGTACATCGACTTCACCGGCCGCGTGAAAGCGTATGGAGTCGCGGATCTACGCGTGCTCGACCCGTACGACTGGCGCCTGTCCGGGAGGAACGTCTGGAAGGTCGAGCAGATGCTGATCGACTGGCCGCATCGCCGGATTCGAACGTCCGACGACAAGGCGGACGCGATGCGCCGCCGTTATCGCGCATTTCGCGAGACGCATGGCTACAAGCCCTGGAAGTACTACAAGGGCCGCGACCGCTGGATGCCGCTGCCGGCCGAATTCCGCTACCGCGGGTAAGGCAAAGGACTTATCTCAATCCAAGTCGAAGTCCCTAAGAGGCTTCGTCACTGGCTCGACGTGCGCCTGCTTGAGCGCTTCCTCGAACCTCCGCGCCAGCGCGTCGTCGCGGCCCTTCTCGTTCTCGACCGACTGCTCGAACAGCGCCTCGCGCCGCGCGGCCTGCGCCGCAAGAATCTGCGAGGCGTCCTGCAGCTCGGGCTTGTCCGCCCGCTCCGGCTCGCGGTGCGACACCACGCGTCCGAGGTTCATATCGATGACCAGCGACGAGCGGCAGCACGGACAGGTGACCTCGATCTCGCTCTTCAGCTTAGCCATGCGGATATTCTAGTTGGTAGTTGAGCGAAGCCCACTGGCGCACCCTCAGGGTCGCCACCTACAACATCCACCGCTGCCGCGGTCTGGACGGCCGCACGAATCCAACGCGCGTGGCCGAGGTCATCCGTGACATCGACGCCGACGTCGTCGCCCTGCAGGAGGTGATCGGCGCCAGCCAGACGTCACCGGGCCACGCCGAGGAGCTCGGAGCGCTGCTCGGCATGGGCTGGGTCATGGCCCCGGCGCGTCACCTCCGCGGGGCGCTCTTCGGTAACGTGGTGATGAGCCGCCTGCCGATCCGGCAGCATTCGCAGTACGACCTGACGTGGCGGACGTGCGAACCACGCTGCTGCCAGCGCGTCGATATCGAAATCGGCAACGACACCCTGCACTTGTATAACGTTCATCTCGGCACGGCACTCCTCGAACGGCGCCACCAGGCAGGCCGGCTCAGTGCGATTCTCCACGACCGGCGCGTTGGCGTCCCGAAAGTCGTGCTCGGCGACTTCAACGAATGGATGCGCGGCATGGCCACCGAAATGCTGACGGAACGCCTGAAAAGCATCGACCTGCGCGCCCACCTCCGGCGCCGGCACACCTATCCCGGGGTATTCCCGGTCCTGCACCTGGATCACATCTATTACGAGGGGAATGTCGAAGTGGTGAAGCTCGAATTGCCGCGAACGCGGCGCTCACTGATGGCGTCGGACCATCTGCCGCTCATCGCTGAGCTGCGGGTCCAGTTCTCGTAGGCGGGTCCGCCTGAAGGCGGACACTACGTGTTCTCAACCCTCTTCTTCGTACTCTTCTTCTTCGAGGGGCAGGGAGCGCGTGGGCGGACGCAGCGCTTCGCGATAATCGTAGAGGGGCAAATCGCGCACGTGCAGTGAGATGACGCAGCAGGTCCCCTTCTCGTCGACGACGACGGTGACCGGGCTCCCTTCCACGCCTTCGCGAAAGGCGATCCGGCACCCGCAGGCGAGGCGTGCGTGCGTGAATCCCTTCAGCATGCACGGATCATACTACCTTTCTAGAGGAGCCGTTTGATTTCGCGATCGAACTGCTCGAGGCTGCGAATTCCGGACTGCTTCTTGGCGATCTTTCCGTCGCGGCCGATGATCACCGTCACCGGCACGCCCCACATCGGTCCGTATGCTTCCTGAACGTTCTCATGGCCCGCGCCCACCAGCACTGGATAATTCATCTGGTATTTCGCGGCGTACTCCCTGAGGTCTTCAGGTGTGTCGTCGATCGAGAATCCGAGCACGACGATGTCGTTCTTGTACTGGTTCTGCAGAGCAATCAGATCGGGGATCTCTTCCTTGCACGGGTGACACCACGTGGCCCAGAAGTTCAGCAGGATGATCTTTCCCTTGAACGAGGCGAGGCGGACATCGGCGCCGTTCATGTCCTTCAGCGTGTAATCGAGCGGCGCGGTTTTTCCGACCGATTTCGCGTCCTCCAGCTCGTCGGCCGCGATGAGCGACGAGAGGTCCTCGTCCGGTGGCGGTTCCGACAGATCGGACGCGCCCCAGAGCAGCCCCAACGCGAGCGCCACCGAGCCCATGGCGATCCACGCCGCCCGCCGCGACAGCCGCGGCTCGGGCGGGCCGGGCGCGGCGGGCTCAGTTGACTCAGAAGCTGGCGTCGTCTCTGCTGTCTGCTGTTCGTCCATCGCTGACTTCTTCCACTTTTCCACTTTTGTACTTTTCCACTTCGGTCAACGCGCTTCTTCCCTCACGTAGCGCGCGGCAACCGTCATATCGCCGGCAGCGACCGGCCACACCAGCACATAGGTCCGGCGTCCTGCCATCCAGATGCGCGAGCGGTGTCCAAGCGACACCAGATCGGCGGCCGGACGGGTGACGCCATCCAGCACAAAGAGTGACACATCGTGTCCGCCGACGTCGTACATGATGTGCGGAAGGGATCCGTCCGCATACAGGCACCGGCGGGCACCTCTCAACCGGACCCCATTGGCACTCGACGACGGCGGGACGTGCAGGTCCCACCCATAGTCGGTCTGGAGCATCTGTTCGACGCGTCGGGCGTCGGCGTCCGATGAGGCGTTCTTCGCGAAGAAGCGGAAGCATTTCGCGTGATCGGCGGTGAGCTGCGCCGCCAGGACCGTGTCCGACCGGTGTGTGGCGAGAGAGAACAGCAGGAATCCAACGACGAGCGTCATGACGGCGGTCAGCGGGGCGAAGCGCCTCGACGAGAACACGGATGGCGCGGATGCCTGGGCGTGTTCGCGAGCAAGCGCCTCGCAGCGCGTGCGAAGACCTGGCGGGAGCGGTATATCCGTCAGACGGTGCGCCTGTTCGCGAACGATCGCCCGCGCTCCGCTCTCGTGCGTCGCGGCCGTGCGGCATGGCGGGCAGGCGTTCAGATGCCGTTCGACGTCAGCCTGCTCGCCCGCCGGGAGCTCGTTGTCGACGTACGAACTGAGCCGTTCAGCTGTGCGACGACAGTCGTCGTTCATCATCGTGTAAGACGCCCCTCGGCGTCGGCCTGGCCCCGCGACAGGCTGAGCCGTTCGTACAGGAGGCGGCGGCCTCGTGAAATCCTGGACATGACCGTTCCAATCGGTATGCCGACCATCTCGGCAATCTCCGCATAGGTGAACTCTTCCACATCGCGCAGCCACACCGCCTCGCGAAATGCCTCAGGCAGCGTATCGAGCGCGGCCTGCAGATCATCGCGCACCGTGGCGCGCAGCAGAATCTGCTCCGGGGTGTCGAGTGCGGCCGGCCCCTCGCCGCCGGACGCCGCTTCTTCGACCCGCGGACTGTCGATATCCACCGCCTCCCGCGCCGCGTCGCGGCGGCGGTTCCGCCACGTGTTCAGCAGGATCGTGTAGAGCCACGCTTTCAGGTTCGTTCCTGGCGTGAAGCGGTCCGAAAACCGCAGTGCCTTCACGAACGTGTCCTGTACCAGATCCTCGGCGTCGGCGGCGTTCCGCGTCAGCCGCAGAGCCGTGGCGTAGAGCGGTTCCAGGAACTCCAGCGCACGGGCCGCAACGGTATCTCGGCTTGCCTCGCCGTGTCGGTCCGCAGAGCGGGGATCACCCTCACGGCCGCGAGCCATCGCCCATTCTCATAACCCGGCTGCCCCCTCCGCTATTCCCGGTGTCACCCGGCGCGGCATCGACGCGACACCAAAAGCGGACCGGTGGACATCCGCCGACGTGTAAAACCGTTGCAACGGGCGCTGACCTCATCGGTACGTCCTTTGCTCCCGGCCGCCCGATGCGCTCATTGCGGGCGTCAAAGTGTCAGCAGTAAGATCGCGACTCTTGTCGTACTCCTTCACTCGCCTGATTCTCGAGGAGAGATCATGACCATCCGCAGGCGGCTCGGCCTTCCCACCGCTGCAGCCCTGGCGGTCCTCACGCTGGCCACAACGGTCGCCGCGCAGACCGCGTATATCCCGTATCACGGGAAGAATCAGGTTCGCTACGACCGGTTCGAGTGGTGGACGTACGAAACGGATCACTTCGTCATCTACTACTACCCCGAAATCGAGCCGCACCTCGAGCGGATGACCTCGTATGCCGAAAGTGCATACCAGCATGTCAGCTCCGAGCTGAAGTACGACCTCGCCCACAAGGTTCCACTGATCCTCTTCCAGACCAGCAGCGAATTCCAGCAGCAGAACGTCGTTCCCGGCGCCGCCCAGGAGGGCGTCGGCGCGTTCGCCGAACCCGTGCGCCAGCGGATCGTCATGCCGATGGACGAACCGCACGACCTGCTCTACCGCCTGATCGTGCACGAGCTGACGCATCAGTTCGAATACGACATGATCCCGACTTCGCTGGTCCGCCGCGCCGTGCCGCTGTGGGTCAACGAAGGACTGTCGGACTACCTGACCGGCCGGTGGAGTGCGCAGGACCTGATGTCCATTCGCGACGCCGCCATCGCCGACATCATTCCGAAGATGACCAAGACGGAAGGCAACTGCGAGGCGGGCGGTCGCTGCGTCTACAACATGGGTCACGCGGTGTTCGAGTTCATCGAGGGGCGGTGGGGCAAGGAAGGCATCCGGCAGTACCTCTTCAATCTGCGCAAGGCGGTCATCGGCGGCGGCGAGGAAGCGTACCAGGAGACGTTCCAGATCAGCGCCGACGAATTCGATCAGCAGTTCGACAAGTACCTGAAGGATCGGTTCAAGGGGTTCCGTGACAAGGAGCGCCCCGCCGACTACGGCCGCAATCTCGCGCCGGATCCCGAACGCACGCGCTTCAGGGGCGCCTACTCCATCGAGCCGTCGCCGGCCGGGGAGCTGTTCGCGGTCGCCAGCGGCAACAGCTCCGATCGCGAGATGGACATCATCCTCGTGTCGGCGAAGGACGGGAAGTTTTTCAAGAACCTGACCAGCGGCTTCGATTCCGACCGCGGCTTCGAATACCTGGTCACCCCGGGCGGCCGCTGGGTCACCGTGCCGTGGATGTCATGGTCCGGCAACAACCTCGCATATTTCGTGCGGGCCGAGAAGTCGCGGACGTTGATCGTGCAGGACGTCATCAACGACAGGATCGTGGAGCGCATCGAGATGCGCATGGTCGACGATCCGGAATCGCCGGATTTCTCGCCCGACGGACGGCGCGTCGCCTTTGCGGCGCAGCAGGGCGGAACCGGCGACATCTTCATCGTCGATCTCGTCACCAAGGAAGTGATCAACGTGACGAAGGACGAGTTCGCCGACTCCGCGCCGACCTGGTCGCCGGACGGGAAGTCGCTCGTCTACCTCGCGCGCGTCAGCCAGAACGAAAAGCTGTTCCGGCTCGATCTGGACACCGGGCGCAAGACGCAGCTCACCTTCGGCACGCACGACGACGGCACCGCCAAGTTCATGGACGCCGACACGCTCGTGTTCGCCTCGACGGCGACCGACCCGACGAAGCCGATCGAACCGGATGTCGCCCGCAACGGCGACGTCTACAACATCTGGACTCTGGGATTGAAGACCGGCGAGCTGCGTCAGTACACCGACGCGGTGGGCGGCAACCTGTATGCGGTCGTCGTGAACGACGGCAACGAGCAGACCCGGATCGGGTTCGTCAGCTACTACAAGGCCAATTACGAGCTGCACATGCTCGAACGGCGGGAGCCGATCATCAAGGCGGCATCGGCCGACTTCGGAGAGCCGGGCGCGATCATCCCGTTCCAGGCGCCGCTCAGCCACACCCTGATTGCCGACAACAAGAAGAAGAAGGGCACGTTCGAGAAGCTGTTCCTCGACGGCCGGCCGCCCGTCAACGTCGGCGTCACCAGCGGCGGCGACATCTTCGGCGGGTCCTCGGTGACGTTCAGCGACGTGCTCGGCGATCAGCAGTTCAGCCTCTATGCGGCGTCGATCTCGCAGTACCGCACGCTCTCGTTCTCGTACCTGAACCTGGCGCACCGCTTCAACTACGCGCTGCAGGCGTTCTCGCAGACCTCGTTCTTCTACGGCAATCTCGAGAACATCCTCTACGACGGCTCCTTCATCGTCGATCGCGACCTGGCGCTGGCGACGCGCACGGTCCGCGGCGGGACGATCTTCGGCATCTGGCCGTTCAATCGCTACCGCCGCGCCGAGCTCTTCGGCGGGTTCATGCAGTACCAGGAGGATTTCAACGACCCGAGCCTCGCCGAAGCGTCCGATCAGTTCCAGGAGGATCAGTTCGGCCGCCGGCTGTTCCGCAGCGGCAACTTCCTCCCGCTCGGCGTCAACTTCATCGAAGAGACGACCGTCTTCCGCGAATTCGGGCCGCTGGCCGGCCGGACGATGCGCATCGGGTATGAGTTCGCTCCGAAGCTCGGCGACAGCACGCTGTCGCGGCAGACGATCGACGCCGACGTCCGCTACTACCTGCGCATGGGCAGCAGCGGGCTGCTGGCGCTCCGCGCCCGCGGCTTCCGGAGCTGGGGCGACGCGCCGGATTTCATGTACTTCGGCGGCAATTCCGAAATGCACGGCTACGAATACCTGGAGTTCATCGGTGATCGCGCCGGCTATCTGAACGCGGAGCTGCGCTTCCCGTTCATCGAAGCGATGCTGACGCCGATCGGCGTTCTCGGCGGCATCCGCGGCGTGCTCTTTGCCAACATGGGCGGGGCCGGCTTCGGCGAGACGACCGACCCGGCGCGTCCGGGCGAGCCGTTCAAGTGGGCATCGACGTCGGCGGAGACCTACACGCCCATCGTCGGCTATTCGACGCTCAACGCGTTTCAGCAGACGCCGATCCTCGGTGAACCGACGGTGATCAACGGACTGCGGCTGGTGGACGCGCGGGCGTCCTACGGCATCGGCCTCGAGACATTCGCGCTCGGGTTCCCGGTGCACTTCGACTGGTCGTGGAAGACGCTGCTGAACAAGGACTGGGAGGATCTCCGCTTCGCGGCGTTCGGCGGCAGCAGCGCCTTCCGGAAGCCGAAGTTCTCGCTGTGGATCGGCTACGACTTCTGACACACGAAGGCACGAAGAGATCGAAGGGCACGAAGAGGCTGTGATCCCCTACTTCGCGGTCCTCGATCTCTTCGCGCGCTTCGTGTTTACTGCGGCGCGACGTTTCTCGTCCTGATTAACCACCTGCCGTTGACGCGCACGAGCTCGTCAACGCTGCGTCCGACGGCGGCAACCCGCAGCGGCGTCTCCGGCCCGGCCGGCCCGAACGCGGTCAGATAGTACGCGTCGACTCGCGCACGATCCCTGTCGATGAAGGTGATCGCATGGTTTGCGGTCATGTGATACATCGGCGGATTCCGCACGCCCTTTGCCTCGTTGGCCACCCGGCTCGCGCGCAGGTCCGCGACCATTTTCGTCAGCGCGGCGGTCCCCTTCGTCGCATTCGCGCCGGTGCCGAACTGGCCGTCCGGGGTATAGACCGCCGCGTACGCCGCCGCGTCGGTCGTATCCAGCGCACGCGTGTAGCGCCACATCAGATCCTCGATCTCCGCGCGATCGCGCACTTCGCGCATCACCTGGTCGTCGGTCTTCTGTGCTGTGTAGGTCACTGCGGCGCCCAGCACCAGCGCGGCAAGCACACCAAGTCCAAATTTCTGCATGTCGGCGCTCCTTAGAAAGTCGAAGTGTCTATTGCTTCTGCAGCCGCAGTTCGCTCTGCACCAGGTCGATGGCGACGCGGTACGGGGCCAGGAACTTGTGGCCGACGATTCCGCCCAGCTGGAATCCGAGCAGCAGGCTCGGCGCGCGCAGGTTCAGCACGACGAGGGGGTGATTGCGGTATTCGATGCGGTCGAACTCCAGATCGACGCCGGGCAGCAGGAAGGCGTCGCGATCCCAGCCGGACGTGCCCCACACGCGAAGCGGAATTCGCCGATACTGCGACGGCGGCAGCTGCTGCGCGATGTCGGAGCTGATCGAGATGACTTCACCACCCGTGTCGACGACGAAATAGGCCGGATGGCTATCGTTGAGCAGACCGCGCACCATCGCCAGCCGGTGAATGCGCATCGGCAGGCGGTGATCAGCCTCGAAGGGCGGCAGCTTGCTGCCGATCGTCAGCAGCCGCTGTCCGTAGTCGATCGTCATCGACAACCCGATCGCGAGCGGCGAGAAGCTTTCGCTTTCGGGCCGCGGCATGCCGCGAAGCGCTGGCGACTTGACGAGGACCGGCACGTTCCGCACCTGCAGCGTGCCGAGGTCCAGCGACTGGATCCGCGCCAGCTGCAGGCCCCGTACACCAATCTCGCCGACACCGGCGCTGAGGGTATAGGTCACCGGCCGTACGCGGTGGCGCCGCGCCGAGTCCGCCGAGATGATCGTCTCCTCCGATCCGGTATCGAGGATGAAGTCCTGGGCGTTGCTGCCGTTGATGCGCGCACGAACGACCACCTTGTCGTTGACGAGGCGGAACGGCAGCGTGTGCAGCACAGCGCGATCCTCGGCATCGATCTCGACCGGCCGGAGGCCCTTGAACGAATCGAGGAATTCCACCTGGGCGCGCGCCCACGCCGCCTTGTCGCTGCGATCCTTGTTCGGCAGCAGGTTGATATAGCTGCGCAGCGCGGCGGCGGCATCGTCGTAGCGATACATGCGCTCGTAGAGCTCACCCAGCAGCGCGTGGATCTCTCCGTCGCGCGGCGCGGCCGCCGACGCGGCGAGGGCCATGTCGAGCGCTTCGTCGAGTTTGCTGATCGTCGCCAGCGAGCGCGCGCGTCCGAACAGGGCGCGCGGCGATTCCGGCGTCCGCTGCGACGCGCGCTGGTACGCGGCGTCCGCATCATCGAACCGCCCCGAGGCCCAGAGCGCGTCGCCGTACAAGGAGATGCCCTCGGCGTCCACATCCGGACGCGCGTACAGCAATTCAGCGGTCTCGCGGGCGGCGGCGAACTCGGCAATCCGCAGCGCCGCGCGTACCTTGCCTTTGCGGGCGCGTGTGGCGAGCGCTGCGTCGCCCGCCCCCGCGGCGCGATCGAACGCCTCGGCCGCCTCGCGGTAGCGCGATTGCTCGAAGAGCAGGGTTGCGACCTGGTACTGGAGTTCCGCGTCGGCGCCGGTGTCGGCGCGCAGCACGAACGTCGCGGCCAGAACGAGCGCAGCAATGAGCGCCGCGCGGAGGGGGTTCAGGCCTTCTGGAAAAAGTCGGCGTTCACCGCGATGAAGCTCTTCCACTTTTCGGGCGTCTCATCGAGAGCAAAAATCGCTTCCACCGGGCAGGCCGGGACGCACGCGCCACAATCAATGCATTCGTCGGGGTGGATGTAGAGCATCTCCGCCGACGGGAATTGCGGCTCGTCCTTCCTGGGGTGAATGCAATCGACAGGGCACACATCGACACAAGCGGTGTCCTTGGTGCCAACACATGGTTCACAGATGATGTAAGCCAAGGTGCAGAGTATACCCCGCCTCCTTGTCGCCGCCAGTCTCAGTGCCGTGCCCGCGCTGGTCGGCGGAGCCGACCGCGTCGCATGGCGGGATGCGCCGGAGTACGTCCGACTCATCGCACCTGCAAATCAACGTAAGTCGTATTCGATTTCCGTAACGGAAGCGCCGCTGGTGGACGTTCTGGCGCTGATAACGGCGGATCCTGCGGCAGTCGCGACGCCGGGCGCCTGGCAGCCGCGGAACGAATCGCCCCAGGACGCGTTCGGAACCGCCGGCTTGTACAACCGGTGGCTGGCCGCCGGTTTGTACGGCAGCCGGCAGCCGCGCGTGGCGCGGGGCGCCCGCACGGACCGCGGCCACATCGTCGAAGCGTGGACGCTGGTCTCCCCTTACCCGTCTGCCGACCTCGCCACGCTGCATCCGGGTACGATGAGGCTTATCCTCAAGATGCCATGAGCTTCACCTGCGCTCGCATCGTCCGCGCGGCGGCGTTTGTCGCGGCGCTGCACGTCGCCGGCAGCGCCCAGGCGCAGACCGTCCCATCCGAACCGTTGATATTCGGTGGCGGCCGTGTGGTCATCGGTGGCGACGCCGCCGTCGCGACTGCGCCCGAGGACGAGGGCTTCTTCAACTACAGCGATTACGAACAGACGACGCTTCGACAGTTTCGTGCCGGGCTGAGCGCGCTCGTGCGGCTGTCCGACCGAGTGTCGTTTCTCGGCGAGCTGCGGTCCGAGAACTTCGAGTACGTGACCGTGTTTGGACTCTATGCGCGAATCCGCCCGATTCCAGACCGCGCGATCGACGTCCAGATCGGACGCATTCCCCCAACCTTCGGCAGCTCGTCGCGGCGAACATACGGGCACGACAACCCGCTCATCGGCTCTCCGCTCGCCTATCAGTATCTGACCTCGCTGCGCGCCGACAGCACGCCGGCAAGTGTGGAAGAACTGCTGGCGATGCGCGGCCGCGGTTGGTTGTCGCAGTATTCGGTCGGCAATGTGCACCCGGATCGCGGGGTGCCGCTCGTCAGCGCGTTTACGTGGGACACGGGCGTACAGGTGTCCACGGGCTGGAAGATCCTGAAGGCGGCCGTCGGGATCACCAACGGCACCCCGTCGAACCCCCGGGTTGCCGACGATAACCGGGGCAAGCAGATTGCGGCGCGGGCCAGCGTGACGCCCGCGACGGGGCTGGTGATTGGCGGCTCGATCGCCCAGGGTGAATTCCTCGATCGACGCGTCCGCGCACTGTTGCCTGAGACCGGGCACGGCTACGATCAGCGCGCAGCTGAAATCGATGTGGAATATTCGCGCGACCACTGGGTGGCGCGAGCGGAAACGGTGTTCAGCCGATGGACGATGCCTCTGGGGACGAGCGGCGCGGCGGCGACGCTTCGCGCGGCTGCCACCGCGATCGAGGGTCGTTATAGCTTTGCCCCGGGTTGGTACGGCGCAGCCCGGTTCGAACATCTGGGCTTCAATCGCGTGTCCACGCCGACAGCCGTGGACGAATGGGAAGCTCCCCTCAGCCGTCTCGAAGTGGGCGGCGGCTATTACGTGCAGCGCAATCTCATCGCCAAGACGTCGCTGCAGTTCAACCGGCGCGATGGAGGCCGTGTGACAAGGTCGCAGCTGCTGGCGGTGCAGCTGCTCTACTGGTTCTGACGTGCAGCCGCGCATCCCCACCGCATCGTGCCTCGCGCTGGCCCTCCTGCTGACGACGGCAACGTCGCCGGCACAGCCGAGACTCGGCGCGATTCGAGGACGTGTGGACGTCCAGCGCGTCGTGATACCGGCCGAACGCCGGCCGAATCCGGCTGATCTGGGCACGCCCCCACCGCGCGAGATTCCGGACCTGCGCCGCGCCGTCGTCTACCTCGAAACCGCGCCCGCGGCGGCGCTCGAGTCGCGCGAGCCGGTGCGCGCACGCATGGACCAGCGGAACGAGACGTTCCTGCCGCACGTGCTCGCCATCGACCAGGGAACGCTGGTTGACTTTCCCAACAACGACTCGACCTACCACAACGTGTTTTCGCTGTCGAAGACGCGGAAATTCGATCTCGGGCGGTACGCCCGCGGAAAGTCGAAGTCGGTCAGATTCGACCGTCCAGGCGTGGTGCGCATCTTCTGCGACATCCACTCGCACATGAGCGCCTTCGTCCTCGTGTTCAGCCATCCGTACTACGCGAAGGCGGAGGTCGACGGACGATACCGCATCGACAATGTGCCACCGGGCACTTACACCGTGTCGGCGTGGCATGAGGGCGAGACACGGGAAACCAAGACGGTCACCATCCCGCCCCAGGGCGGCGACGTCGACCTGGACTTCGTCATCCAATGATGCGTGTCACATCGTCGCTGACGAACCGGATCTTCCTGGCCTCCACGCTCCTCGCGGTATTGGCACTCGGGTTCGCGATGTACTTCGTCAACGCCCGCGTGGCGGGGGAAGCGGAAGCCGACCTCCGGCGAAGCGTGACGGAGACGGCGACGCTGATCGATCGGCGGCAGCAGGACCTGACCGAGTCTTTCACCGCGGTGGCCCAGCTCGTTGCGGAGGTGCCGCAGCTGAAGGCAGCGGTGGATACCGGCGATCCGCGTACGGTCCAGCCGGTCGCGAAAGAGTACCTCGCACCGTTGGTGGAGCTCTACGTCGTCACCGGCCGCAGCGGTGCGGTACTCGCCACATCCCATCCGGACGTGACGGATCTGAGTGCAACGCGATTCCTTCCAGGCTCCGTGGATCGGGTGTCTACATGGACAACGCACGAGCGCGGGCTGATACAGGTCATCAGCGTCCCTTTGTTCATCGACGCGGGCGGTGTACGGGAAGTACTCGGGCGCCTCTCCATCGGATTTTTCGTGGACGACGCTGTCGCCTCGCGGATGCGCGACCTCACCGGGAGTCAGCTGGCCTTCGTCGCCGACGGTCGCGTGCTCGCCTCGTCGCTCCCCGTGCCGGAGCGCCCGGCCCTGGCTGTGCATGTGACGTCGGGGGGCATGTTCAACGTGCAGCTCGGAGACGACGAGTACCTGGCGCTTGCCCGCCCGATGACCACCGTCGGCCAGAAAGGCGCCGCCCGGACGTTGACCGTGGTCATGCGATCGCGGACGGAGCGCCTGCGCGTGCTGCGCACACTCCGCGCCGGACTCGGCGGGATCCTGGTCGTGACCGTACTGCTCGCCACCGTCCTCAGCTATCTGGTGGCGCGCACGATGACGCGGCCGCTGGCCGCGGTGACGAGCGCGATGCGTGATGTCGCCGCCACCGGCGACCTGACCAGGAAAGTCACCGTCCGCAGCCGCGCCTGGGACGACGAGGATGCGCGGCTGCTGGCCGCCTCGTTCAACACGCTGACCGATTCGATCGCGCGCTTCCAGCGCGAGGCGGCGCACAAGGATCGCCTGTCGTCGCTCGGCCGCTTGTCGGCCGTGATCGCGCACGAAATACGGAATCCGCTGATGATTATCCGGGCCTCGCTGGCATCGCTCTGGCGCGAGGAGGTCTCGGCGACCGAGCGGCGGGAGGCGCTGGCCGACATCGACGAGGAGACCAAGCGTCTGAACCGCATCGTCACGGAAGTCCTCGATTTTTCGAAGCCGATCAGGTTTGAGCTCGGCGAAGTGCAGGTCAACGATATCTGCCGGGCATCGTCCACGGCGGCGTGGGCGGGCAGCAGCGCACCGCCGGTGCAGCTCGATCTCGATCCGCAGGTTCCGCCGGTCACAACGGACGGCGAGCGCCTGCGCATCGCCTTCGTCAACATCCTGACGAACGCCCGCCACGCCGTCGAAGCCGTCGCCGCGAACGGGTCGGCGCCGGCGGTGACGCTCAGCACGCGGCGGCATCCGGACCGGATCTCGGTGACCGTGCGGGACCGCGGTCCCGGCATCACCACGGAAGACATGGCCCACATCTTCGATCCGTTTTTCACCACGCGGCGCGCCGGCACCGGGCTGGGGCTGCCGATCGCGAAGAACATCATCGACGGCCTGGGGGGATCGCTGTCGATCGACAGCTGGCCCGACGCCGGCACTGAAATCCGCATCGAGATTCCGCTCGTCAGCGTGGAGCCGGCATGAGCGGACCTCGCGGCGCCGTCCTGCTCCTCGACGACGAGGAAAAGATCCTGAAGCGGCTGGGCCGCGCGCTCCGCGACGATGGGCACGACGTGGTCGAAGCCGGATCGGCGCGTGACGCGCAGCGCCAGCTGACCCAGCGCGCATTCGATCTCTTCGTCGTCGACAACGTCATGCCCGGCGTGACCGGCCTCGAGCTGCTGCGCGATGTGTTCTCGTCGATCCCGGACACGGAGCGGCCCCAGGTCGTCATGATGACCGCCCATGGGTCGACGCAGATCGTCCGTGAGGCCTTCAAGCTCGGGGTCGAGGATTTTCTCGAAAAGCCGTTCGAGCTGGACGAGCTGATCGGACTGGCGCGGCGCGCTGTGCGCAGCCGCCGGCTGCAGAGCGAGAAGCAGTACCTGATCAGCGAGCGCGACGCGGAATTCAATCACTACGGCATCGTTGGACGAAGCCGGGCGATGCAGGACGTGATCAAGCGCGCCGAGCTGGTGGCGGAGACGAAGAGCACGGTGCTGATCACCGGTGATACAGGCACCGGCAAGGAAATGGTCGCCCGGCTGATTCACCATCGCAGCGCGCAGCGCGAGATGCCGTTGATCAAGGTGAATTGCGCCGCAATTCCGGACACGCTGCTGGAATCGGAACTGTTCGGGCATGTGCGCGGCGCCTTCACCGGGGCCACTATGACCAAGCGCGGCAAGTTCGCGCTGGCTGACGGCGGCTCGATTTTTCTCGATGAAATCGGCACGATGTCGACGGCGGTGCAATCGAAGCTGCTGCGCGTCCTGCAGGAGCGCGAGTTCGAGCCACTTGGCGCGGAGCGCACGCAGCGCGTCGACGTTCGCGTCATCGCCGCGACGAACCGCGATCTGAAGCAGATGGTGTCCGATGGCAAGTTTCAGGAGGACCTCTACTACCGGCTGCACGTCATCCCGATCGAGATCCCGCCGTTGCGGGAGCGCCGCGAAGACATTCCCGTCCTGGTCGAGCACTTCGTCGAGAAGCACCGCCAGCGCACCGGCAAGAAGATCGACCGCATCGACGAGGGCGTCACGACGGCGCTCGAACGCTACGACTGGCCGGGCAACGTCCGCGAGCTCGAAAACACCATCGAACGGGCGGTCGTGCTGACGACGGGGACCGTCATCAACGCGTCGGCGATCTCGCTGGTTGGCGCGACGTCGTCATCGGCATCCGGCCTGCCGTCGATGCGTCTGCACCAGAATCTGGAATGGGTCGAGCGCGAAACGATCAGGCGCGCGCTCGAGCAGGCCGGCGGGGTCAAGAAAGACGCCGCGGAGCTGATGGGCATCAGCCAGCGCGCCCTCAGCTACTACCTCGCCAAGTACCGGATCGATTGAGGACCGGTTTCCAATCCCGTAGCCGTTTACATCGGCGGTAACGCCGCCGCGCTCCCGACGCCGGATTTCATACGGTTTCCGTCCGCATGACGGGGCATCGCGCTTGCTCCGACGTCAGCCGGGATGGTGTATCGGAGCCTTTCTCGCGCCCGCTGCTGGCAGATGCTGATGTTGTCCGCCTGCGTGGCGGCAACGTTCGCCATCGGAGATCGTCCCTCGTCCGCACAGACCGCCGAGCCGCGTGTCGTCCCCATCGTCGCGCGACGATTCGCGTTCGAACCGTCGCAGATCGAGGCGACGGTCGGTGAGCGGCTGCAACTGGTCATTACGTCTGCCGACGGCGTTCACGGCGTCGAGATCAAGAAATTGAAAATCAAAAAGGAGGTCCCGCGCGGCGGGGAGGCTGTGACGATCGAGTTCACTGCGACAACCGAGGGGAATTTCCCGATCCTCTGCTCCGAGTACTGCGGCAACGGCCACAACGACATGACGGGCATGCTGATTGTGCGCGGCATCCACGGTGAGGACCGATGAGCGCGCCGCGCGTTGTCGTTCTCCTGCTCGCTATTTCGATGAGCGCACCGGCCTATGCCCAGAATCCAGCTCCAGCGGCAGACGACATCGATCTCGACCCCAACCCGTCGCAGCCGGACTTCGTGCTTGTCAATCTGCCAACCACGGTCCGTCTGCCACGGATGAAAAGCGCTTTCCGCGTCACGCACCGGTTCCTGCGGGCGCTCGGCCAGGACGACTTCGGATCGCTGGCGGAAGACCTTTTCGGCCTCGACAATGGCGCCATCATCGGCCTCGAGTACCGTTTTGGCCTGGCGCGCGGGCTGCAGGCCGGCGTCCTGCGAACCACCGACAGGACGATCTCGTTCTTCGGCCAATACAACGTGCTCAACCAGCGCAGCGGTGCCGCGCTCGGCCTCGGCGTGCTGGCAGGTGTGGACGGCACCAACAACTTCCGCGACGACTACTCCCCCGCTCTCGGCCTGGCGATCTCGCGCGAGCTTGGCGACCACGGCGCCGTCTACGTCGAGCCGGTCTGGGTGCACAACTCGAATCTCGACGATCTGGTGGGTGACGACAACTCGTCGTTTCTGGTCGGACTGGGCGCGCGGCTGCGTGTGCGGCCGACCGTCTATCTGACGGGTGAGTTCACGCCGCGCGCGGGCTATTCGCCCGGCGTGCATCAGGGCTCGTTCGCCATCGAGAAGCGCGCCGGCGGACATGTGTTTCAGCTGAATTTCTCGAACGGCTTCGGCAACACGATGGGCCAGCTCGCCCGCGGCGGCACGTCGAGTGATGACTGGTATCTGGGTTTCAACATTTCAAGGAAGTTCTTCTGATGCGCAGCCGACTCCTGGTCAATGCGGCAATTGCCGCCGCTCTCGCGTTCGCGTTTGCCGCCTGCGGCGGAGGCGGCGGATCACCGACCTCGCCGAGCGCCAACGAGGGGCCGATTGCGGCGACCATCGTCATCGACGCCACTGGGACCGTGACCCCGAAAGACGTCACCGTCCCCGTCGGATCGCGTGTGACGTTCACGAACAACCACTCGGCCGCCCACGACATGAGCTCCGATCCTCATCCGGTACATACGTTGTGCCCGTCGCTGAGCGTCGGCCTGCTCAGCCCCGGCCAGAGCGGAACGAGCCGTAATCTCGACACGGCACGGGTGTGCACGTACCACGACCACATCAACGAGACCAACACCGCGTTGATGGGGACGATCCGGGTACAGTAGCCAACGTTGCGGCGTGCTTCCGCTTTCGAGGAAACGGATCACAGGAGAAACGAAGGAACGAAGACGAACGGAGTTGCGGCCTTAACCGCGAAGGGCGCGAAGAGCAGCGGCCGTATCCCTCCGTGCGCCTCCGTGCCTCCGTTCCTCCGTGTAAAGCTCTTCTTCGTGAGCTTCGTGATCTTCGTGGCTCACACTTGACGTCGGCGTGGCGGGCAGAAGCTACGACGCGGTTTCGCCCGGTTTCAGTTCGAGGACCTCGATGCCGCGCGGCACGAGCTTCTTCAACTCCGCGGGAGTGCCGGTGAGCAACGGGAATGTTCCCCAATGCATCGGCACCACCTGCCGGACACCGAGAAACTCGCACGCCCTGGCGGCGGCAGCCGGATCCATGGTGAACCGGTCGCCGATTGGCAGAAACGCGATTTCCGGCTTGTACATCTCTCCGATCAATCGCATGTCACCGAAGAGGCACGTGTCGCCCGAGTAATAGATCGATCGGCCGTCCTCGAGGGTCACCACATAGCCGGCGGGCTCGCCCATGTAGACCATCTGCCCGTTGTCCACATATCCGCTGCTATGGCGCGCGTCGGTCATCGTCACGCGCAGGCCGGCGATCGTCTGCGAGCCGCCCTTGTTCATCGGCGACGTGTTCTGAATGCCCTTGCGGCCGAGCCAGTCGCACAGCTCGAAGATGCCGACCACCGCCGCACCGCTGTCGCGGGCGCACAGGAGAAGGTCTTCGATGTGATCGAAATGGCCGTGCGAGACCAGGATCAGATCGACCTGTGGCGGCTTCTTCATCGCCTCGGGGCAGGACGGATTGCCGGTCAGCCAGGGGTCGAGCAGCACGCGTTTCCCACCGGGCGTGCGGAGAAGGAAGGTGGCGTGCCCGAGCCACGTAATCGCCAGTTTGTCCATGCGCCTGGATTATGTCTCAGCGCCGTTTCGCGCATCGTCGGTCATCCGCGTTCGTCCGATAAAATAGGCGTCAGTGTCTGTCGAGGCGCCGCTTGAATTCGTACGGCCGCGCGAGCCAAAGCCCGAGTGGCTGAAGGTCCGTGCTCCGGGGTCCGAGAACTACCTCCGCCTCAAGGGCATCATGCACGACCTCAAGCTCAACACGGTCTGCGAGGACGCCCACTGCCCCAACATCGGCGAGTGCTGGCATCACGGTACGGCGACGTTCATGATTCTCGGAGATGTCTGCACGCGCGCCTGTGCGTATTGCGCCGTCGCTCACGGACGGCCGAACGAGCTCGACACCGCGGAACCGGCGCGCGTGGCCGAAGCCGTGGCCCGCATGCGGCTGCAGTACGCGGTCATCACGTCGGTCGACCGCGATGATCTCGCCGACGGCGGCGCCGCGATTTTCGCCGAGACGATCAGCAGGACGCGAGCACGCGTGCCGGATTGCCGGATCGAAGTCCTCATCCCCGACTTTCAGGGCATCGAATCGTCGCT
>JAICQE010000149.1 GCA_025938035.1 Vicinamibacteria bacterium | reverse complement strand
TGACGATGTTTTTTGGGGTGTTGCTGGCCCGGCGGATTGGTCTGCCTGCGGAGAGCGGCCAAGTCGTTCTCCCGCTGTTAGCCACTCAAATCCTGTGGATCAATCTCGTAACCGACGGTGCGCCGGCGCTCGCACTCGGCGTCGACCCTGCTGATGACGATCTGATGCATCGACCGCCGCGCCCGGCCGGTGAAGGAGTGCTCACGTCACGAATGTGGCGCGGCATCATCTTCGTTGGGGCGATCATGGCCGCCGGGACTCTGTTCGTGCTCGACGCGTCGCTGCCCGGGGGACTCGTGGAAGGCCATGGGGAGCTGCGCTACGGGCAGACGATGGCTTTCACGACGCTGATGCTTTTTCAGATTTTCAACGTGATCAACGCCCGGTCGGACCAGCAGAGCGCCTTCGTTCACCTGTTTACCAATGGATGGCTTTGGGGAGCCGTCCTCCTGTCTGTGCTCCTTCAATTCCTCGTTGTCTATACGCCTTTTCTGCAACGAGCATTCGGGACGGTCCCCCTGAGCTGCGGCGACTGGCTGCTCTGCATCGCCGTCGGGAGCTCGGTGCTTTGGCTGAGAGAAGCCAGCAAGCTTATCGGTCGAGCCGGACACGGATCGCGTCACATTTCATTCTGAAATACCCTTTGCACGGTGAAAGCCGGTATCAAGCCGAGGCACAGACGGCCGCCGCGATTCCTTGGATAACGCTTCCCACGACCGGCTACGACCAGGCGCGCTCCTTGCTTCATTACCGGTAGATACCCAATGAACATCGCGGCAACGGATGTCGCTCTCGCGTTCGGTCGCCAGACCCGGGCATTTGCGGAGGACCGGATCTTCAGAAGCCTGGCGCGACACGGCGACGCCGTCCGAGAAGCAGACGTCTCGTTAACACCAGACCAGCGGGGCCACTCAGTCGTGTGCTCGGTGCTGGTTAGTCTCCAAAATGGAATGCTCGTCGGTGTCACTGCACGTGGGCGTCATGCTTATGACGCAATAAATCGTGTCGTGCATCGCATCGATTCCACGTTGCGGGGGTATACACATCTCGAGCTTCAGTCCTGACAGGGAGCAGAACGTATAACGATGGACAGAGTTGTTCTCCGGCGAATTGTGTGCGCAGTGGATCTCTCTGAGCGGTCGGTCCCGAGCTTGAAGCAAGCGCTTCAGCTCGCGCGCCTGCACCGCAGTGAGCTCCTCGTGGTTCATGTGGCCGAACAATGGCTCGCGTCAACCGAATCCGCTCGACGGAACGTCACCGATGCATTTCTGGCGTTGCGGCGACACGCAGAACGAGACACGCTCACAGCTCCTGTTCGCTGGATCGTCGCGCATGGCAATCCGGCTATCGAGCTCGCCCGCTTCATCCGCAGGAGCAACGCGGATCTGGCCGTCGTCGGTGCGGCACTGCCGAGTTCTTCTGCCGGCGTTGTCGGCACAGTGGCACATGCCATCCTGAGGACCACGGCGTGCCCTGTCCTCGTGCTTCCACGAACGCTTGAGAACGACGCATCGCCGAAACCGTATCGGACAATTATCTGCGGTGTGTCCTCGGGGCTCTCGAACTCGACGCTGCGCTACGCGCTTTCGTTCGCGCAGGAGTTCGAAAGCCGTCTAACGATCCTGAACACGGCGTTCGATCACGTTCGTGGAGCTGACCACAATTGGGTTAAGTCGGATATCGATCGGTTGCGAGCCGAGATCCCGAACGATGCGCACAACTGGTGCCTCATCGATGAACTTGTGACCAGCGGCGAGCCAGCCGAGGAGCTTGTCAAGGCAACTCGACGACTAGAATCGGACCTCGTCGTGGTTGGCTCGACCGGGGCGTCGGAATCCGAGGGCGGCCTCGGCTCCGTCGCGCTCGGGGCGTTGATGCTCACCAACGCCAGCGTGCTCATCGTACCTGCGCCCGGAACCGCGCGAGAGATCGACAAGACGATGGCAGCGTAGGTCTACGGGACGAACATCCAGGCTGTCTGGGAACCAAGGTCTTCGCCCAAAACTAAAACCAGCCCTGACAAGGGCTGGTTTCTGGTTTTTGATTCATGCGTGCGGTTCTGCGGCATCCCCAGGCAACGATTCGGCGTCGGCCTTCTGCTTACATGGCTCGTAGCGCAGTGGGACAAAAGCCGCCGAACTACCACTATCCATTACAGCTTGGATCCAGAGGCAGAGTATCAACACCGCAGCATGTTGGCGGCGTTCAACGAACTCGCCGCATCTCAAGGAGTCTGGCATCTGTCGGCCTCTATCGATGGGCAGGATGCGAAGCGGAACGCTGGGGCAACGTCGCTCGTGAAACGCAAGCGGGTACAACTGACAAAGGTGCCTCCGTCAGCGATTCAGACCAACGTCGAGGTTCCCACGATACCTGCCGGAAAGCAGACGCTGTGTTTTCTGCCCGATCGTCTGCTGGTGTTCGATCCGAAAGGGGTTGGCTCGGTCAGTTACGACGCGCTGAAGGTGCAAATCGAACCTAGTAGCTTCGTTGAAAGTGAGGCCGTTCCGTCAGACGCCAAGGTCATAGGCGAGACGTGGCGCTATGTGAACAAAAAGGGCGGCCCCGATAAGCGATTTAACGACAATCGCCAAATACCGATCTGCGCCTATGAAATGGTTGGATTCACGAGCGCAAGCGGTCTGAACGAACTGCTGCAAGTATCGCGGCAAGGTGCAGGTGATGCGTTTCGGCAAACGCTCGCTGAGTGGACCGCGGCTCGTGACAGAGCGAGTCAGACGTAGCGAATTGTTCGGCTAAACTCGGCCGCGTTGCCACGCAGGCTCTACTTCTAACAATCGACTGAAGTGCTCCGTGTACTTCCGCCGAAAAGTACGCAGAAAACGTACACATCTACAAAATCGACTACAGCAAATCTGCGCCGGGAACCGATCGTCGCCGCAACTAATTGAAAAGATTGGTCGGGATGACTGGATTCGAACCAGCGACCCCCTGACCCCCAGTCAGGTGCGCTACCAGGCTGCGCCACATCCCGAATTTGTGGGGCGAGCCTTTCAGGCTCGCCTCGCGAACCCGAAGGGTTCGCGCCACGATCTCCTGCGCCTACGCGCTCGCGCGTGAACGCTTCTTCGCCGGCTTCCCGTTCCGCGACGCCTTCACGACGACCCGCGCCTTTGACTTGCCTCGAGCACCGTCGAGGGGGCGCGACGCGGCCGCACGCTTGGCCGGCGCGACCGTCCGTTTCGGCGTCCGCACGGGCTCGTCGTCGATGTCGTCGTCCACGATCACGACCGTTCCGGGCGCGCTCGACAGCACACGCAGAATCGAGCGCAGGCCGTCGCGCACGCGGGCGATGCGCGTGCGCGCGTCGGAGGCCAGCGCCTCGAGCACTTCTTCGACTTCGTCGTCAGTGGCTGTTGCCGGCGCGGGTGCCGTTTCCTCGATCCGCCGCCGCGCGCCGGAGAGCGTGAGCCCCTCGCGGAAGACGAGATCCTTGATGCGCAGCACCTGATCGAGATCCGACTGTCGGTAGAGCCGCGGGCTGTCCGCCGATTTCTGGACGCCGATGCGCGGGAATTCCTTCTCCCACGACTTCAGGACGAATGGCTGCAACTGCGCCACGTCGCACACTTCCGCTGCCTTGTACAGCTTGGGTGCCATGGGTTGTCAGTATAAACCGAACTCTCGATTCTTCAACAGGTTAACAACCTACCTACGAGCTTTTTCGCCGGCGCGGCGCTCTCGACGGCCGTCGCGGCGTCCTGCCCTTCTCGTCATCCGATGCGGTCTTGCGGCGGGCGCGGACGTGCATCCGAAGCGGCGTGCCCTCGAAACCGAACTCCTCGCGAAGCCGGTTCTCGAGATATCGCGTGTAGGAGAAGTGAAAGCTGGTCGCCACATTGGTGAAGAAGACGAACGTCGGCGGCGCAACGCCTGTCTGCGTCGCGTAGAGGATGCGAACGTGCTTCCGCCCCGGACTGGCTGGCGGGTGCTCGAGCGAAATCTTCTCGACCAGCCGATTCAACTCGGGCGTCCTGACTCGTTTGCGTCGAGAGGCAGCCACGCGATCAATCGTTTCGAGCAGCCGCGGCGTGCGCTCTCCCGTCGCCGCCGAAATATGAAGGACCGGCGCATAGTCGAGAAACTTCAGCTGGCGCCGCAGATGCTCGTCGAACTCCTTCACGTACTCGGACCCGCGATCCTTCATCAGATCCCACTTGTTGGCCGCAACGATGACGCCGCGACCCGCCCGATCGGCCGCACCCGCAATGGCGGCGTCCTGATCGGTTGCGCCCACGGACGCGTCAACGACCAGCACCACGATATCGGCGGCTTCGATCGATCGCTGCGCGAGCAGCACGCTGACCGATTCCACCTGTCCGCTGCGCGCTACCCGTCCCGGCCGCCGGATGCCGGCAGTATCGACGATTCGAAACTGACGGCGATGCCACGTCAGCAGCGAATCGACTGAATCGCGAGTCGTGCCTGGAACCTCGCTGACGATCATCCGTTCTTCACGCAGCAACCGGTTCACCAGCGACGACTTACCCGCATTCGGGCGGCCGATGATCGCCACCGACACTTCGTCGGGCAGCGCTGGGTGTTCGCGCTCGCCGTCGCCCTTGCCGGGCAGCCGCTCCACGATCTCGTCGAGGAGCTCGCCCACCCCCTCGCCGTGCTCGGCCGAGACGTCGAGTACCGGTTCGAACCCGAGCTCGTGAAAGTCAACGACGCCGGCGCGGGCGCGCCGGTCGTCCGTCTTGTTCACGGCAAGAAGCGCCGGCCGATCGGCGGCGCGAACGGCGCGCGCGATTTCCTGGTCACCGGGCACGATGCCCTCGCGGCCATCGACAACGAGCACAAGGAGATCGGCATCCTTGATGGCGCGCCGCCCCCGTTCGAGCACGAGCTCGTGGAGCGGATCCTCGCTGGCCCCGAACATGCCGCCGGTATCGGTCAGCGCGAAGCGCGTGCCCTGCCATTCCGCTTCGTGAGCGATGACGTCGCGCGTTGTCCCCGGGATGGGCGTGACGATCGCCCGCCTGGTCCCCGTCAGTCGGTTGAAAAGCGTGGATTTTCCGACATTCGGACGTCCGACGAGCACGACCGAGGGCAGGCTTTTCACGGAATGTTGACAGTGTAAGTAGCTCTGCCTATGATAGTTACAGCTTTTTGGCAGAGGCGCTTGCCGGCAAATCTCATTGCGAAACACGCATCCAAATGATTAAGGTCGACATCGTCAACGAAGTCTCGAAGATCGCCGACATCACCAAAGTCAAGGCTGAGGTCGCGGTTGACGCCGTGTTCGACGCCATGCGCCTCTCCATGCAGCGTGGGGATCGCATCGAGTTGCGCGGGTTCGGGGTATTTCAGGTGAAGCCCCGCAAGCGCGGCATCGGACGTAACCCACGGACCGGCAAGGAAGTTCGCATCCCTCCCGGCCGCACGATCCGGTTCAAGCCCGGCAAGGATCTTCAAAATATAGGGTAACAGCCGGAGTTGCCGGCCGATCCTTCGTCTCCCGATCTGGTCTCCGTACCCGTGACGCCCCAACGCGACCGGCTCTGGCCGTACGTGCTGCTGTTCCTGGCAACGATCTACACGACGACGGCCGCCGGAGCGGGGCATTATGTCAGTTTTTATCTTGGGTTTAGCGGCGGCCCCAATCCGTTCTCCACGAGAGAACTGCTGATTTACGGACTGTGGTACAGCGTACCGATCCTCGCGATCCTCGGCTGCCACGAGCTCGGACACTATTACGCCTGCCGGTTCTACGGCGTCGCGTCGTCGCGTCCGTATTTCCTGCCGATGCCGCTCCTGCTCACAGGAACGCTCGGGGCATTCATCCGCATACGGCAGCCAATCCCCGGCAAAAAAGAGCTCTTCGACATCGGCATCGCCGGCCCCATCGCAGGATTCGTCGTCGCAGTGCCGCTGCTGTTTGTCGGGATGTATCTGTCGCGCATCGACGAGATACCACCTGACTATCCGGAGCCGCTGCTCTGGCTTGGCGAGCCGCTGCTGTTCAAGCTGGCCGCCTGGCTGACGTTCGGCCACGTCGCGGAGGGGTTTACCGTGACCATGCACCCGATGGCGTTTGCGGCGTGGTTCGGGCTGCTGGCTACGGCGCTCAACCTTTTCCCAATCGGCCAGCTCGATGGAGGGCATATCTCCTACGCGGTGTTCGGGCGGAAGAGTTCCGCCGTCACCCTGGTGATGGTGGCCTGCCTCATCGGCCTCGCCTTATGGTCGATGTCCTGGCTGGTGTGGGCCGGGCTGACGATCCTCATGCTGGCGGTCTTCGGACGACACCATCCGCCCACCCCTGACGAACATCTCCCGCTCGACCCGACCCGCAAGGCGGTCGCGGTGTTTGCGGTCATCATGTTCATCCTGTGTTTCACCCCCGCCCCGATCGAACCCGTGGACATCGTGCAGCCGCTCTAGCGGATCCCTGGAACTTTCCGCCCGCGGCCGGGCAATGCACTCATGACGTGGACGATGCCGGGCTGATCGCGCTGGCGCGCCGCGGCGATGCGGTCGCCTTCTCCCGGCTGTTTGCCGGGTTCGAGCGGCGCATCTTCCGCTACGCGGCGCACATGTGCGGCCGCGATGCGGCCGACGACGTCGTGCAGGAGACGTTCCTCGCCGTGCTGCGAGGACAGGTCGGCTACGACGCGGGCAAGGGGACGGTCGGCAATTACCTGTTTGGAATCGCCCGGCACTTCGTGCTGAAGCGGCTGAGCGCACGCGAGGCCGCGACGTTCGATCTCGACGAGCACGACGAGCGGACGGCGTGGCCGGATGAACGGCCCAGCGTGCTGGACAGCCTCTCGCGCGAGGAGACGATCCAGACCGTGCGCGCGGCAATCGCCTCGCTGCCGGCGGCGTATCGCGAAGCGGTGGTGCTGTGCGAGCTGCAGGAGATGACTTACGCGGATGCCGCGGCGATTGCACACTGCCCCGTAGGGACCGTGCGGTCCCGGCTGCACCGGGCGAAGGCGTTGCTGATGACGAAGCTCTCGGCAACACGCAGTGGCGGGGACCTTGTGAGGTCCGCGACGAGATGAGGTTCGACGTGGAAAACGAAAGCGGAAGCGACGAAAGGCTGACCGTCGGCCTGCGCGCGGTCGCGGAAGACGACGAGCGGCTTGGCGCGTCGAACGCCGTCGGACTGCGGCTGCTCGCCGAAGTCCAGGCGATCGCGGATGCGCGACGGCGGCGCGCGATGGTGCTTTCCCTTGCGGCCGCCGCGGCGCTCGCAACCGCACTCGCCGTACCTGCGTGGCGAACGCTGCAGTCCCGGCCGGGCCTCCCCGTGGCTGCCGATGGCGCAGTGGTCACACGAGAGCTGGTAACCGAATTCTTCCCGCTGCGGTACAGCAACGTGCCGGCGCGCGGTGGCTACGTGGTGCGGATGCAGGTGCCGCGTACGGCTCTGGCGGCGTTCGGTGCGACAGCGCCGGCAGGGATCAGCAACGACCCCAACATCCTGGCCGACGTCGTCGTCGGTGACGACGGGCTCGCGCGGGCAGTACGGTTCGTTCAGGTTATTGAAGAGGAGCAGACACCATGACGCGTTCTTTTCTAGCGGCTGTGGCGTGCGCGGCCGGACTCGCGGTCACTCTGACCGTCGCCCGGGCACAGGAACCAGACAGGCGAGCGAGACTGACCGCCGCGGCACAATCACTCCAGGACCCTCGCGCCGCGGGAGGCCCCCTGACCGACGCCGTGGTACCGAACGCTCCGTTCTCTGCCGACGCAGTGACAACCGTGACGCAGACGCTCGGCGACGGCACGAAGATCGAGCAGCGGACCACGGCGAAGTGGTATCGCGATTCGGCCGGGCGCGTTCGCCGCGAGCAGACCGTGATCGGGCTCGATCGGTTGAGTCCGCAGGGCCAGCCGCAGACGACGATCACCTTCGATACCGTGCCGCGTGATCCGACGCCCTACGTGCTCAACCCGGCCAACCGCACGGCCCGCCGAACGCCGCGCGGGGTGCAATGGTTCAACGACACCCTCAATAACGGCCTTTACTTTCGCGCCAGAGATATAACGCTCGTGAACAGCTGGACCGTGGGAGGAATCGGACTCAGCGTGCGTGGACAGGGGGCGGCCGTTCCAGCCGACGTGCAGTCGGTCGAAGAGCCGCTCGGCACGCGTCAGATCGAAGGAGTGAAGGCAACCGGGCGTCGATCGACCACGACGATTCCGGCGGGACGCATCGGCAACGATCGCGCGATTCAGATCGTCGAGGAGCAGTGGGAATCACCGGAGCTGAATATGGTGATCTCGTCCCGCTTCTCCGATCCCCGGACCGGCGTCGTCGAGTATCGGCTGACGAACATCAATCGGTCTGAGCCACGGGCCGACCTGTTCGCCGTGCCGGCGGATTACACCGTTATCGAGGCCAATGGTGGCGCGCGCGGCGGCCGCGGCGCCGGCGGCGGCGAGCCGGCTCAAGGCGGCCAGGGCGGACGCCAAGGCGGGCGGGGGGGATGGGGCAACTGACGCTGTAATTCAAAATGCAGAATTCAAAATGCAAACGCATGCGGGAGTTTGCATTTTGCATTTTGAATCTTGCATTTCGTTACAGCACGTTCAACGGATCGACGTCGATTGTGACTCGCCGCCGGACTTCCGGCATCGCCGCGACAACCGCGCGGAGCGCCTGACGCATCTCCGCGCGGCGCGCGCCCTTCAGAAAGAACTGGACCCGGTGCTCGCCGCGCAGCTTCGCCAGCGGCGCGGGCGCCGGGCCGAGGATGGTAAAGCCGCCGGCCTGCGCGCCGTCCGCGAGGCGCCGCACCACCTCCGCTGCCGTCTGCATCGCGTCGTCGAACGTCCGCCCGCGAACCACCGCGTTGACCATGGCCACCAGCGGCGGATACTTCATCCCGCGGCGGAAATTGATCTCCTTCTCGAAGAAGCCGACGTAATCCTGCCCGCACGCGAGCCGCACGCTGTAGTGCTCGGGATAGAGAGTCTGAATCACCGCTTCGCCCAGGCGCTCGCCACGGCCGGCGCGGCCGGCGACCTGGGTCAGGAGCTGGAACGTGCGCTCGGCGGCGCGGAAGTCGGCCAGGCCGAGCCCGACGTCGGCCGAAATCACCCCGACCAGCGTCACGCCCGGGAAGTCGTGACCCTTGGCGATCATCTGGGTCCCGACGAGCACGTCCAGCTCCGCGGCGGCGAAGCGGGAGAGCAGCGACGCGAGGGCGCCTTTTCTTCTGACCGAGTCGCGATCGACGCGGCCGATGCGCGCGTCGGGGAACCGATCGCGCAGGTGCTGCTCGACTTTTTCGGTGCCGAAGCCGGTGTGCTCGAGATACGGCGCGGCGCACTTGCGGCACGCCTTCGGCACCATCACCGAGTAGTTGCAGTAGTGGCAGCGCGCCCGCCATCCGTTGCGGGCGGCGTGAACCGTCAGCGAGATGCTGCAGTTCGGGCAATCGAACATATCGCCGCATTGCCGGCACACGACGGCCGTCGAATACCCGCGCCGGTTCAGCAGGACGACCACCTGCTCGCACCGCGACAGGCGATCCTCGATCGCCGCCGCCAGGTCACGGCTGATGACGACATCCGGACCTTCGGCCGCGTACTCGTCGCGCATGTTCACGACCCGCACCGCTGCCAGCGGGCGATCGAGCACCCGGCGCTCGAGGACGACGCGTTCGTACTTGCCGCTGACCGCGTTCTGATAGGACTCCATCGACGGCGTCGCCGAGCCGAGCACGACCAGCGCGCCCTCACGGCTGGCGCGCATGACCGCGACGTCGCGGCCGTGATACCGCGGCGCCTCCTCCTGCTTGTACGACGAGTCGTGCTCTTCATCGACGATGACCAGGCCCAGGCGCGGCAGCGGCGCGAAGACGGCGGACCGCGTGCCGATGACCAGATCGACCACCCCGCGGCGGATGCGCTGCCACTGATCGTGGCGCTCACCGTCCGACAGGGCGCTGTGCTGAATGGCCACGCGATCGCCGAATGCGCCGCGGAACAGCGCGGCCACGGAGGGCGTGAGCGCGATTTCCGGCACCAGCATCAGCACCTGGCGCCCGGAGCCGCACACGCACCGCGCCAGCCGCAGATACAGCTCGGTCTTGCCGCTGCCCGTGACGCCGTGCAGCAGGGCGACGCGAAAGTCGCGCCGGCCCGCAAGCGCTTCGAGCTGTTCCAGCGCGGAGGCCTGCTCGACGGTCAACTGCCGGGCGGGATCGCGAGCGACGCCGGCCATCAGCGCGTCTGCGAAGGGATCGCGCTCGTGTGCCTCTTCAGCGATCGCCACCAGGCCATGTTTAGCCAGCCGCCCGACGAGATCGGCCGTGATGCCGCGCTCGCGCAGTTCCGAGAGCGGGAGCGGGGCCGAGGCGGCCGACAGCGCCGCCACGGCCTCGCGCTGTCTGGCGGTCAGGCGCAAATCCGCGTCCGAAGCGTCGCCGGCCGCGGCCGAACGCCCGTGAGCCGTCAGTGCTGCCGTCCGGCGAGTGCGGAAACCGGAGGCTTTCTCGCGCGCCCCTGGCGGGAGCGCCACCGCAATCGCATCGCCAATCCCGGCGAGGTAGTAATCCGCGACCCATTGGCACAGCTCGACAACCGCCGGCGGGAGGAACGGCTCGTCGTCGAGCACCTCGATGAGTTCCCTGGCGTCTGCCGGCGCGGCATCCTGCGCCGGCGCCTCGATCACGCATCCGGTGACCGTGCGGCTTCCGATCGGCACCCGCCCGCGCGCGCCCACCGCCGGCATCGCGAGCGATGGCGGAACGGCGTAGGTCAGGAGATCGAGGAAAGGAACGGGGACGGCGACGGAGATGAACTGCACCGGAAATTCAGAATTCAGAATTCAGAATTCTGCATTACTCGTCCGCGCTTTGCGAAAGTATGGCGCGGACCTTCTTCATGTCTTCCCATACGTCGCGCTTCGCCGACGGATTCCGCAGCAGGTAGGCCGGATGATACGTGGGAATCAGCACCGCGTCGCGGTAGGTGAACTCGCGGCCGCGGATGCGGGTGATCGGCGCGTCGGTCTTGAGCAGGCACTGCGCGGCGAACTTGCCGAGCGCGACGATGACGCGCGGCTTGATGAGGTCGATCTGGCGGAAGAGGAACGGCTCGCACTGCTCCACTTCGTCGGGCTCCGGGTTGCGGTTGGCGGGCGGACGGCACTTGATGACGTTGGCGATGTAGACGTCCTCGCGCTTCAGATCGATGGCTTCGATGATCTTCGTCAGCAGCTGACCGGCCCGGCCGACGAACGGTTCGCCCTGGATGTCTTCGTCGGCGCCGGGCGCCTCGCCCACGAACATCAGGTCCGCGTTCGGGTTGCCGAC
>JAICQE010000211.1 GCA_025938035.1 Vicinamibacteria bacterium | reverse complement strand
GTGTTCCTGAATCTGTTCCTGAACGCGAAAGACGCGATGCCCAGGGGCGGCTGGTTGACGATCGCGAGCCGCGTCGAGGGAGACCGCGCGATCGTGGAAGTGGCCGACACCGGCTCGGGCCTTCCAAGCGCGTACATCGCGCGCATCTACGATCCGTTCTTCACCACCAAAGCCATCGGGCAGGGAACCGGCCTCGGCCTGTCGATCACCTACGGCATCGTGCGCGAGCATGATGGCGCCATCGATTGCGACAGCACCGTCGGCCAGGGCACACGATTCACCGTCACACTCCCCTGTGTGGCGCATTCACGGCCGATCGCGGTCATGCCGCGCACCTAAATGGCCAGCATGCCGTCTACTGCCCGCCGTCACGCCTCGATCCTCGTCGCCGATGACGAGGAGATCATGCGCGAGATCCTCGAGACGCTGCTGACGCGCGAGGGGTATCAGGTGCACCTGGCGTCCAGCGGTGAAGAAGCACTCGAGCTCGCCAGGACGATGACTTTCGACGCCGCAGTTGTCGACGTCATGATGCCGGGAATCGACGGGATCACCACGCTGCAGGAGCTGCGGAAGCTGGACGACGACCTGCCGGTGCTGATGATTACCGCCTTTGCCAGCGTCGAGACCGCCATCGCGGCGATGAAGCTCGGGGCGTTCGACTACATCACGAAGCCGTTCAAGAACGACGAGGTGCTGGTCGTCGTTCGCAACGCCGTCGAGCGCCGGCAGCTGGTGGCCGAAAACACGGCGCTGAAGCAGACGCTGCAGGCGCAGTCCCGGCGGTTTTCAGGGATCATCGGCGGCAGTCCGCGGATGAAGCAGGTCTTCGATCTGATCATCCAGGCGGCGCCCAGCCGCTCGACGATCCTGGTGACCGGTGAAAGCGGAACCGGCAAGGAGCTCGTTGCGCGCGCGATTCACTCGAACTCGCCGCGGGCCGAGCGCGCGTTCGTCACGGTCAACTCCGGCAACCTGCCGTCGGATCTGCTCGAGTCCACGCTCTTCGGCCACGTGAAGGGCGCCTTCACCGGCGCGATCAATCCGAAGAAGGGCCTCTGCGATCTCGCCGACAAGGGCAGCATCTTCTTCGACGAGATCGGCAATATCCCTCCGGAGACCCAGTCCAAGCTCCTGCGTGTCATGCAGGAGCGTGAGTTCATGCGCCTCGGCGGCATGGACACGATCAAGGTCGACGTCCGGATCATTGCCGCGACCAACTGCGACCTCCGCCAGATGGTCGAGGAAGGCCGGTTACGCGAAGATCTCTACTACCGGCTCCATGTCATCAATATCGTCCTGCCGCCCCTCCGCCATCGCAAGGAAGACATCCCGTTGCTGACCCAGCACTTCCTCGAGAAGTACAGCGAGGAGAACAACAAGCGCGACGTCGAGATCACGCCGGAGGCGCTCGACGTGCTGAGCGACTACGACTGGCCGGGCAATGTGCGGGAGCTGGAGAACGTCATCGAACGTGCGGTCGTGCTCAGCGTGAAGCCCCGGATCGACCTCGACCTGATTCCCGACCACATCCGATCGGCCCCACCCTTCCACATCCCGAAGTTCGCCGTGCCGCCGGAAGGGATCTCCTTCAAGGACGTGATTACGAACGTCGAGAAACGCCTGATCGAGTCAACGCTCGAAGCGGCCGGAGGAGTGCAGAAGCGGGCGGCGGAACTGCTGAAGATCAAACCGACCACGCTGAACGAAATGATCAAGCGATACGAGATCGGCACCAGGCGGAAGAAAGCCAGCACCGCGGCGGATCACGATCGCCCGGTCAAGACGCGGCCGTTTCCGGCGGCCGAACTGACGCGCGAGTAGTTCCTACCTCGCTCTGGCTTTCGACACCAGCCGATCGAACCGGCCGAGCACCGCGTCCCAGCGGAAGTTCTGGCGGATGTAGTTCCGGCCGTTCTCGCCGAGCCGGCTGCGGAGGCGGCTGTTGGTCATCAGCAGCCGCAGCGCTTCCACGAACTCCCCGCGGTTGGAATAGTACAGGCCCCCGTTGCTGCGCCGGCAGTGTTCGACGGCCGCACTGTTGCACGCGCTGGCGAGCACGGGCGTCCCCACCGCAAGGCTTTCGAGGAGCGGTTGCGCGACCAGATCGTCGGCCGACGGCGCGATCGTGACGTCGGCCGCCTCGCAGGCGATCATCCGTTGACGCTCCGGAAGCACACCAGCCAGCCTGATGTATGGCTCGTCCGGAACCTTCATCATCTTGACGCCCATCAGCGCCAGAGACGTGTCGCCGTCGGAGGCGGCAAACGTATCGAAGTAATCGAGCATCTCTTCGCAGCCGTTGTTCGGCTCGACGCGGCCGCTGTACAGCGCAAACGGACCATACAGGCGGTGTCGGCGCCGGAATGGAACACCGCGCCCCTCCAGGTACGACGCCGGCACGTCGTCTTCGCCGCCGGCGCTCATGGCGTCGTCGTCGACGACAACGTCTGCCGGATCCTGTTGATGTCGCGGATACGACTGCTCAGGCGACGGGTCGATCCCGATGCCGACGACCTCGTCGTGCTGCGGCGTGACGCGCATATACGAGCGAAGCAGATGTCGCTCGGTGCCGGAGATCAGGCCAACACCGCGAACGGCAGAAAGGATTTCGGCGCCCACGTCGAAACGCAGTGCGGGCTGGAGCTGCAGATACGGAAAGACGATGGTCCGTTCGGGCGCCAGCGTCGCGGCGGCCACGGTCACGGGGCTGCACAGCGAGAAGAACACCAGCACGTCGTACGACTTGTGCTGCCGCCGAATGAAATCGATCAGCCCGGCCGACCAGGGGCCCGCGCGGCGCAGCCACTCGAGTTCGTCGGCTCGCGATCGCGGCCCGGCCAGGACGCGTGCGGAAAACTGGCCGAAGGCGTGTTCGTCCCTGGCCTGGCTGACGGCGAAACGGCGCACCAGCGCGCCCCGGACGCGATCCGTTCCTTCGGAGTATTCGTTTTTCCAGGTCTGTGGGTTCCTGGCGCAGGTCGTCAGCACGTCTACGTCGTGACGGCTGCTGACCTGTTCGGCCAGTACGCGGCAGGCGTGGTCTGGACCCGCGGTGATATCGGCCCCGTACCGTGCCGTGACGAACGCGAACTTCACCTGATCTCCTAGCGCCCGGGCGTATTCGGGTCAGAGGACTGCGCCGGCGCGGCAGGAGTCGATTCGCCTGCGGATGCAACGGGGGTCCGTTCCGGATCCGCGTCAACGGGTGACGGTTCGGGCGCGGGTCCCGGTGACGGCAACGCCACTGGCTCCGGCATCGACGGTGCGGGCAGAACATTCGATTCTGCTGCGGGCTCTCGATCGGCGAGGATGCTGTCTATGACCGGCTCCGCGGCGGATTCCCCGGCCGGAAGTTCCTCCCCTCCCTCTTCGTCGCCTTCATCGAGATCCGCGGTGTCTTCGGGCACCGCGGCATTCGCCGGCACAGCGGTGGCGCTCGCATCGGTGCCGGCTATCGAGCCGCGTCGGCCGCGTCGACGCCGGCGCCGTCTCCTCGGCGCATCCACGGCGGGTGCGCTGCTGGTGGCGGTGTTGGCTGCTTCGGGCTGAGCGGTACTTGCTGGCGCGGGCGGTGCCGCTGGAGCGGGCTCCTGGGGACGTGGGCTGCGCGCCGGTGGCGGCGCGCTTTCGAGCGCGCGCACACGGTGATCGTTGAAGTCGACGCGCCCGGCAAGCGCCTCCACCCGCTGACTGAGCGCCTGCATTTCGATGCTGGCGCGCGAGACCTCGGTGACGAGCCGCTGCACGATCTGGTAGTGGAGCGCGTTCCATTCTGTCTGCCGCCGTTCGAGCTCGGCGGCGCGCGTGGCCGCGGCGCGATTGAGCCGGCCCTGCGCCTGCAGGGCACCGACAACGGCCGACGGATTGAACAGCAGCTTCAACAACGGATTGAACAGCCGCCGGAAGAAGCGCACCACCGGGCTGCCGGCGTAGATGGCGTCGTCGGCGAATGAATCGGCGGTATCGGTGCCCGGGGGCAGCGGATCGGGCGGCGCCGCGGCGCCCTTGCGCAGCTGCTCCAGCAGTGTCGGATTGATGTTGCGCGGCTCGAGGATCGCTTCAAGCCGACGTGCCGCGAGATCCTGAATCTGCTGTGTCGAGAGCTCGATGCCGTGGCGCTGGGAGATCCGGTTCCGGATCTCGCGCATGATCTGATCGACGTCCACCTGATCGGCCGATGGCCGCGCCCCCTGTTCGGCAGACTGCGGCGTGCGCCGGTCGCTGCCGCGCCGGTCGGTTCCACGCCGACCACGGTGGTAATGCGGCCGCCTGCCAGAGGGATTGTGATCCATTGCCATCAGTGTCGTGTCAAAAAGCCCCCCCGCGCATCAGCGTCCCAGGGGGGTGTACAGGATTATCGCAACGGCGAGACTCCACAAGCCGACGCACGCCAGCAGCGGACCGTCCGTGACCAGCAGTGTCGTCGGGCTGCCGCCGCCCCTTTTCTGGTGCACCAGATACAGATATCGAAAGATGCCATAGAGCACAAACGGGATCGTCAGGCCCAGCCGGGTGGTGCCCAGCCTTTGTGCCGTTTCGACGCTGGTGGCGTAGAGGGTGTAAGCGACTAGCGTCGAGGCGGTCACGACCGCGATCATCTGGTCGAGCAGGTAAGGGCTGTATTCATGGAGGATCGGCCGATGGTCGATGGCGCCTTCGGCCAGCAGCGTCAGCTCGTGCCGGCGTTTACTGAATGAGAGGAACAGCGCCAGCAGCGTCGTGCAGACGAGCAGCCAATGACTGATTGGCACCGCGACAGCGACCGCGCCGGCGGCCGCGCGCAACACAAAGCCCGCCGCGATCGTCAGCGCATCGATGATGACGAGGTGCTTCAGCACGAAGGAATAGAGAAACAGAAGCGCCAGGTAGGCGGTCGCCACGACGCCGAGCAGCGGCCGGATCGCAAAGGCGGCGCCCACTCCGGTCAACCCGAGAATCAGACCGACGGTCACCGCGAGACCCGGGGACAGTTTCGCTGAGGCGATCGGCCGTTCGCGCTTCAGCGGATGCCGTTGATCCGCGGTCCGGTCGGCGACGTCGTTGAAGAGGTACACCGCTCCAGACAGCGCGCAGAAGATCAGGAACGCGCCGGTTGCCGCGCCGAGCGCCGGCGCACTTGTCAGTTGGCCGCCGAACAGCGCGCCAGCGAACACAACCAGGTTCTTGGTCCACTGCTCCGGCCGCAGCGAAATCAGCAGCAGGACTGTGGTCGAACGGGACTGCGTGGACACGCGCGGAGATCGGCCAGGCGACGGCGCCGCGGAAGCCATCACCACGGGCCGTCCGTCAGACGTTGGCCGATGAGAAGCTCCGTACCGCGTCAGCCTCGTTGTCGTAGGTTTCGAACACGGTCAGCAGCTTGGTAATGGCGAGGAGATCGGTAATCCGCTTCGTCAGGCTGAGCAGCTTGAGGCTGCCGCCCTGGCGGCTCACCGTCGTATAAGTGCGGACGATCTCACCCAACCCGGCGCTGTCGATGTAGGGGACCTCGGCCAGATTGAGTACGAGCTTCTTGCGCCCCTGCAGCACGAGGCTATTGATCTTGTCCTTCAGGATCTCGTCACCCTCGCCGAGCGTCAATTTGCCCTTGACGTCCAGAATCGTCACGTCGCCGGCTTGCCGTTCGTCGATCTGCATTACAACCTCGATTGAAATGGCCTAAAAGATTCGAATTTTAACATACAGACACAAAGGGCCAGACTCGCGTCTGGCCCTTCGCGACGTTGGAAAATATGGTTGCGAACGATGGTCTCAGACGCCGCCGGCGCCTGCAAACTTCCGCTGCTGGAAGCACTCTTTGCAGAACACCGGACGACCCTGAGTCGGACGGAACGGAACCGTGGTGTCCTTACCGCATGCCGAGCATGCGGTCTGTGTCTCCACCCGTTCGCGCGGCGCTGGTCCGGCGCTGGCTCGGTTCGCCCGTTTGGCCTTACACGTCTTGCAACGCTTCGGCTCGTTCTTGAACTGCTTGTCGGCGAAGAACAGCTGTTCGCCAGCCGTCCAGATAAACTCCGACCCGCAGTCCACACACCGTAAGGCCTTGTCCTGGAACTCCATCGGTCGCCACCTCGTGAGCTCGTCGATCCCGCGTGCTTACTCCGTTTCTCTTCGGAGCTTCTTGCGGTTACGCTTCCGCGCCAGCGCCTGTTTGGCCCGACGCTTGTCCCCTGGTTTCAGATAGAAAGAATGCTTCTTGATGTCCTTGATGATGTCTTCCTGCTGAACCTT
>JAICQE010000040.1 GCA_025938035.1 Vicinamibacteria bacterium | reverse complement strand
TCACGCCGAACGCGTGCGAGGGGACCTCGACCCTGTTCGATGTGCCGTACTTCGAGCAGACCGCGTACCTGACCCAGTCGGGCCAGCTCTACGCCGAGGCGGCCGCGATGGCGCTCGGCAAGGTCTACACGTTCGGCCCGACGTTCCGCGCCGAAAACAGCAACACCAGCCGGCACCTCGCCGAGTTCTGGATGGTCGAGCCCGAGATTGCCTTCGCCGATCTCACGGCCAATGCCGACCTGGCCGAGTCGTTTCTCAAGTACATCCTCACTGCGCTGTTGCAGGAGCGCGCCGACGACCTGAAGTTCTTCGCCGATCGCATCGACAAGGGCTGCATCGCACGTGTCGAAGCGTTCGTGAGCTCGACGTTCGAGCGGATGACGTATACCGAAGCCGTTGCCGCCCTCGAGAAGAGCGGGAAGACGTTCGAATTCCCGGTACGGTGGGGAATGGACCTGCAGTCGGAGCACGAACGCTGGCTGACCGAAGAGCACCTGAAAGCACCCGTCATCGTCATGAACTATCCGAAGGACATTAAAGCCTTCTACATGCGCATGAACGACGACGGGAGGACGGTGGCGGCGATGGACGTGCTGGCGCCGGGAATCGGCGAGGTCATCGGCGGCTCACAGCGCGAAGAGAGACTCGACCATCTCGATCGCCGGCTGGCGGAGCTGGAGCTCGATCCGAAGGCGTACTGGTGGTATCGCGATCTGCGGCGCTATGGCACGGTGCCGCATGCGGGCTTCGGCCTCGGGCTGGAACGGACCATCATCTACGCGACGGGGATGGCGAATATCCGGGATGTCATCCCGTTCCCGAGAACACCGGGCCATGCGGCTTTTTGAGGAGATCTCCTATCTCCTTCCTCCTAAAAAGTAACGAATGTCTTTTCCAGCCGCTCGCGGGCTTTGACGGACCGCCGGAGGACGTCGACCGGATCGCCGGTGTCACCGACTTCCAGCATGAAGATCCCGTCGTAGCCAATCTTCTGCGTCGACATCATCGCCGCGTCCCAGTCGATGGTGCCGGCGAACGGGACGAGGTGGTCGTCGCGTCTGCCGCCGTTGTCGTGCACGTGCGTCGTCAGCAGATGTCCCGACAGCGTTTCGATCGCTTCGCCAAGATCGCCCATCAGGTGCGCGTGGCCGTAATCGAGGCACACGCCGACGTCCAGTCCATCGAGATCCTCTTCGATGAGATCGCACAGGTCCGATGCGCTCGAGAGCGGATTGGGGATCACCTCGATCGCCACGCGGACATTGACCGCCGCGGCCAGCGCGACGAGGTCTTCGACGCTCCTGCGCGCTGCGTCACGGTGGTTGTCGGCGCCGACGGCTTCGCTGGCCGGGACGCCGAGATGCGTGACCAGGAAGCGGAACGGCGCGTGTTTCGCCAGCGCGAGCGCCGCCTCGGCTTCCGCGATCGCCGCGCGGCGGCGCCCGTCGTCCGACGATGCGTTGGAAAAGGTGCCGACCCATTTCCCGTTCCGGAGCGCTTCGAAGGCCGGCGCATGCACCGAGTGCAGCTCGAGCCGGGTGTCGGAGAGCCACTCGGCGAGTTGTGCACGCGCGCTGTCGTCGTGATAGTCGAAGTGCGTCCGGGTGGCGAAGAGCTCGACCGCTTCGAAGCCGTGCGCCGCCACGTGGACGAGATGATCGCGGGTGAGCCGATGTTCGTGGAACAGATGGGTGGAGACGCCGAATCGCTCCATTGGTCTATTGTCTCAGTTCCTCGAGATGCTCCGCGAGCAGTTCGTGCAGCCGCCCGAAGCGCGCGTAGCGCTCGAGGTTCGCGCGCACGTAATTGAGCGTGCGCGGCATGTACTGGATGTACACAGGATTGCGGCGCGAGATGGTCTGGAATCCGAACGTGCCGAGCGCCTTCAGGTTGCGCTGGATGGCCATCAGATCGAACCGGCGGCGGAACTCCTGGGCATCGCCGCCCTGCCGCTGCAGCGCCAGGAAGAACGCGATCAGGTCGTCGACCTCGTCTTCGGTCAGATCGACGTACGAGTCGCGCAGCAGCGACACCAGATCGTAGGTGTCCGGTCCCATGCGCGCGTCCTGGAAATCGATGATGTAGAGCTGCTCCTGGTGCAGCATCAGATTGCGGCTGTGATAATCGCGATGGCAGAGAACGCGCGGCTCGGCGGCGAGCTCGTCGACGATCGAGGTGAACTCGTCAGCCAGCGCGGCGCGCGTGGCCGCGGTCAGTGCGATACCGCGATACCCTTCGAGGAAGTTCTTCGTGAAGAAGTCCAGTTCCCACGTCAGCTTCGCTACGTCGAACGAGATCGCAAAAGGCGGATACCCGCCCGCGGCCATCTCCGCGCCGCGCCGCTGCAGGGTCTCGATCAGCGTGATGGCCTGGCGGTAGAGCGCCTTGTGTTCCGTTGGCGTTGCCGCACCGAGATGCGCCTGCAGCGTGACGTCGCCCAGATCCTCGAGACTGATGATCCCGAGCTCATTGGAATACGAGAGGATGGCCGGGATCGGCACTGGAAGCAGGCTGAGGAGGTCGGCGACGCGCACGAAGGTCATCGACCGGAACTCGATCGGGCCGGGATGCACGGCGAGCACCTGCGAGCCGTCGTCCGGGATGTGGACGCGGAAGTAGCGGCGGTCCGACGCGTCTCCGGTCAGCGGAACCACACGCGCGCCGCTCAGCCCGCGGTCGTCGAGGAACTCGTCGATGCGCGCGCGAATCCCGGCGCCGTCGTCCGTTCGCCGCTCGGCGTTCACAGTGAACATACCGCCAGACCGTCGATCACGCGCTCACCGGCGGCACGCTCCTCGGTCGGCACGCGCAGCGTCACGCCGTGCCACGAGGTGTCCGCCGGCACGACGACACCATCGGTCACCACGCATTCGTTCAGCATCGCCCCCGCGTGCACGACCACATCGTCCCACAACACCGAGCGTTCGACGCTGGCACTAAAGTCCACCCGGCTGTTCACGCCTGCGCAGGGCAGACCGTCGCGATCGGCCAGGGTCAGCGCGGTGTTCAGATAGTCGGCCGGCGTCCCGATATCGAGGAAGTCCGCCTTGGTCCGGAACAGCCGGATGCTTCCCGGCTGCGCTGCGGCGAGCGCCGCATACAGCGCGCCGACCTCGTATGGCGTCCCGGCCGGAACTGCTGCAAAAGCGCCCGGACGGGCCGCCTGCACGCCGATGAAGTGAAACGACGGCTCTGGCGATCCGCGCGGAACGAAGCCGGTGAAGCGTCCTTCCGCATCTGCCGCGACTCCGCTGTATTTCCCGGGCTCGGTATTCGGAATGACGGCCATCGTGACGAGCGCACCCGACGAATGGTGATCGGCGACGAGAGCCGCGAGATCGACGTCGGTCAGCGTGTCGCCGTTAACGATCAGAAACGACGCGCGCGAGTCATCAACGCTGCTCGCGGACCTGACAAGGTCCGCGCCACGATCACTGAGCAGCGGCAACGCACGGCGCGGGCCGCCGGCCGAGCCGAGCACCGGCGTCTCCCACGAGTATCGGACCCGCAGGCCGATGTCGCTGCCGTCGCCGATCGCCCGAGTCAGGGTGTGCGGCAGGTGATGCAGGTTCAACACCACGTCGCGCACGCCCGCGTGGCCCAGCCAGCGCAGGATGCGGCGCGCCAGCGGTTCGTTGCCGAGCGGCAGCGCGCCCTTGGCGCGGACGAAGGAGAGCGGCTGCAGACGCGTGCCGAGGCCGGCGGTCAGGACGAGAGCGGGAATCATGAATCGAAAGGTAAGGGCCGACGGTCAGGTCGGCCCGAAGACCATGTGATCGCCGCGAAGTCCAAACTCGTGGCGGTGTTTCATGAACAGACGATAGTAGGAATCGACAATGAAATCAGCGGGCGAGCGCCCGAGCGCCGCCGTGAGGGCGTGGATCGCCTGTTCGTCGCCTTCGAGCTCGACGTAGGTTCCGACCGGCGTCTCGTCGATGGCGATGATCGCCCCGGTGACGGAAAACTCCTCCCGGTATTTCTGATACCGGAACCAGGGCCGCAGCCCGAGCAGGTCGAATGCCTGCTTCACCGCGTCGCCGTTCTCGACGCGCGTCTCGTGCTCCTCGCGCACCTTCATCGCCCCGGGCTGCACCGGCCCTTTGACCGTCAGCGTCGTCGTATCCGGCGCGCCGCTCCATCGCTCGGTGCGCAGGCGGACAACGCATCCCTTGTGGCGAAGCATCTCGTCGGGCGTGTCGTAGAGGGAGTCGTCCTGAAGGCGCCGCGCGTGCGCCGGTGCGGCGCCGAGCGCCAGGACCGCTGCCCGCGCGGCGGCTGTAGTGGGGAAGAGGAGTTTGACTTCGCGCTCGACCAAAAAAACAGCCTCAGGAGGCATCGTACCTCCTGAGGCTGAACGCTTGAACCTTCTGAACCCCCTGAACCTATTGAACCCCTGAACCTATTCCTTGGTCACAGTCAGGAACAGCTCCTGATACCCTCTTGGCGACGCCTGATCGCGCCGGATGATCCGCAGCAGCGCCGTGCCGCCCGCGGGGACACGATTGAGCTCGCGCTGCGCGTCCACCGCGGAAGTAACCGGCGTGCTGCCGACGCGAAAAATGATGTCGCCACGGCGCAGCCCCTGCCGCGCGGCGGGACTTCCCTGATCCAAATCAGTGATCACCGCGCCGCGGACGTTGTCCTGCAGGCGAAGCTGGCGGCTCAGCTCGGCAGTCACGTTTTCAATCGTCATCCCGAAGCCCTTGTTCTGCTCCGGTTCGACCGAGCTGCGTTCCGTCGCCCGCTCGCGTGGATTCCGCCCGCCTTCCTCATCGAGATTGAGCTCCACCACCGTGACGTTGAGGCTTCGCTCCTTCTTGTCTCGGACGATTCGCACGGGAACCGACGTGCCGGGCTTCGTGCGCACGACCATCCCGACGAGCTGATCGCTGTCTTTCACCGGTTGCCCGTTCCAGCTGAGGATGACGTCGCCGATCTCGATGCCGGCTTTTTCCGCAGGGCCGCCTTCCTCGACGAGGCTGACCAGGGCACCGGACTTGTCCTTGAGGCCCAGTTCATCAACGGCCTGACGGCGGACTGCGCCGACCTGGACGCCGATGCGGCTGCGTACGACCTTTCCGCTGCGCAGCTGCGGCAGGATCTCGCGGATGGTGTTGCTGGGGATCGCGAAACCGACGCCCATGTTGCCCTGCGCCATACCTGTCGTGGCGATCGCGGTATTCACCCCGATCACTTCACCGCGCAGGTTGATGAGCGGACCGCCGGAGTTGCCGGGATTGATGGCCGCATCCGTCTGCAGGACCTCCGCGGTTCGCAGCCGCGCGACGCGCAGCGCTCCGACATCGCCCTGACCGCGGCTGCCGCTGATGACGCCGACGCTGACCGTGTGATCGAGACCGAAGGGATTGCCAATGGCCATGACCCAGTCGCCGGGCTGCATCTGGGCCGAGTCCCCGAACTTGATCGTCGGCAGTTCGTGATTCGGCTTTTCCGTCAGCTCGATCAGCGCGCTGTCGGTGAGCTGATCGCGCCCGACGACGCGCGCTTCGTACTCCTGATCGTCGTCTTCGCCATACAGCGAGACGCGGATCTTCGTGGCGCCTTCCACGACATGGTTATTGGTCAGAATCAGACCGGACTTGTCGATGATGAAACCGGTGCCCGCGGCCTGGACCAGCTCCGTATCCGGCTGCTGGCGTCGCCGCGGCGCCGGCTGCTGGTCGTCATCCTGTCCCTGTCCGCGCGGCCGGTTCGGGAAGAGACGATCGAACAGGTCGTTGGGAGCGCCGCCGCCGAAAAACTCGCTGAGGTCCTGAGTCTGCTGCAACGATTCCGTCCTGATGTTCACCACCGCAGGAGAAATCGTCTTGGCGACCTCCCGGAACGTTGTCGCCGTGACCGGCCCCGTAATCGGCGCGCTGTTGACCGCCGGAACGCTCTGCGCCGAGCTCTGCGACGCGAGATCGAGACGGGAGGCCAGGACCATCCCGACCATCACGCTCGCCACCACGGCGAGCAGAAAATAGAAGAACGTAGATTTGTTGCGGTTAACCATCGGAGCCTCCAAAAACCCTCCTCACACTCAGTGCAGTATCTCTTGAAGCAATGTCTCTTGAAGCAATCGCTCTTAAAGCAGTGTCACGATGTCCGTCTGGCGCTCGCCGGTGACCACCGCGTCGCGTTCGCCGCGATATATGTTGATCTCCGTGCGCACGCCGAAGCGGTCGAAATACAGACCTGGTTCGATCGTAAAACCTGTCCTGGGGACGATCCGCCGCTCGTCGTGCGTCTCGTAGTCGTCGAGATGCGTCCCATTACCATGGACGTTTTCACCGAGGCTGTGGCCGGTACGATGCAGCACGTATTGTCCGTAGCCACTATCCTCGAGCACCTGCCGCGCCGCGCGATCCACCTGCCATCCGCGTAAGTCCTCCCCGGCCGCCGCGCGCTCCTGTACCAGCCGGACGGCGGTATCGCGCGCATTCACGATCGCGGAAAACGCCGCGGCCGGTTCCGCCGGCACCAGACGCGCGGTCGCTCCGACCCAGGTGATATCAGCAAAAACAGCACCCCGCGGTGCCTTTTTTCCCCACAAGTCGAGTAGCAGGACCTCGTCGGCGGTGATCACCCGGTTGTGCTCGGCAGTTGGCAGGTAGTGCGGATTCCCGGCGTTTGCCCCGACGGCCACCACGGGCGGGGCGTCGCTGACGAGACCCTCATCCTGGAACCAGCCAACCATCAGCTGTTGCAGATCGTATTCCGTCTGTCGGCTCCCACCTGTCAGCGCTCTAGAGGCCTCCTCAAACGCCCTGTCCTTGATGCGATACAGCGCCGCGGACGCCTCCTGGTGCAGTGCCAGCTGCTCCGCCGACCAGGTAGCCTCGAACTGTTGGACGAGATCTCCGGACGAAACGATTTCGACCCCCCGTTTCCGCACCGCCTCAGCAGTACCGGCGTCCACTCTGGAGACGTAAGGAATGGCACAGTCTGGCGAATATTCCATCGCCACGCGACGGGCGTCTCCCAGCAGGGCCGTCAAACCGGCGTCCAACTGCTGGCGGCCGGCGTAGACGAGCCGGGCTCCCGGAAGGTGATCGAGGTTGTGCTGCTCGATGGCGTGCACCAGCGCGCGCGGTTCACCGACCGCGGGAATCAGGTAGTACCACCGGCGTGTCGTCATGTGCGCGCTGCCGGCGAGGCCGGTCAACTGCTGCGCGATCGGATTCGAGCCGTGGAAGTCGTACAGCAGCCACCCGTCGAGGCGGTCTGCGGCCAGTGCCCGTTGAATCGCGGGGATGTCCAAGGGCGGAGTCGCGCCGGAGCCAGGGCGAAGGCGGACCATGAAAGAAGTATAAGAGCAGGGCTCAGGAATCAGGCCTCGGGCCCCAGGGAGGCCCGAGGGAGGCCGCCGGGAGGCCTCAGGATTGCAGAAAACACCGCGGTGTCCGTGACCGAGACGAGTTCGACCGGCCTTTCATTGCGCGTTGCCGCGCCGCTGGCCTACGCCGGATGGTGGGTCACGGGCGCGATTCTCTGGTTCGTCGAACGGCGCGACCGTGCCATCCGCTTTCACGCGGCGCACTCGGTTGCCGCGTTTGGAATCGTGGCGTTTCTGATCCTGGCCTTCGGCGCGCTCGCGCTCGCGTCGCTGTCGCTGCTGCCGGCGGCGTTCAATCTGTTTCTCTGGGCCGCGATCGCGACGTGGGCGGGCGGCATTGCCCTGTGGATCGTCGCCCTGTGGAAAGCGGCGACGGGACACGCCTGGCGCATCCCTATCGCCGCTGATCTTGCCGATCGAATCGTGTGACGGTCCGCCTAAAGGCGGACACTACGCCCTAAGAGCTGAACTTCGACACCTGCTTGGGCTTCACCTTCCCGTTGGTGTGCCCGAACATCGTCATCCGCCGGTCCATCTCCGCGCTGTATGGGCTCCGCAGCGTCACCTCGACGACTTCGCCCGGCATGAATGGCTTCATGACACGAAAGCTCGGCGACCCGCTGACGGTGTCACCCTTCTTGTTGTACCAGTATTCTTCGACCTTGAACCCGACGAGCGCTCCGGGCGACACGTTCTTCACCTTGAACGTGGTGATGACGAGGTTGCCGTCCCTTTTCGTCGCCCCGGGCGTCATCTCGACCGCGCCCTCTCCCTTGAAAGGCGTGACGAACTTGGTGGCGGCCGGAGCCGGCGTCTTGGCCGCCGGAGCCTGCGCGTAGGCGGCGCCCGCGGACGCCAGGAAGAGAGCGCCGACGAGGACGACGAGCGTTTCTCTGCGAGCGATCATGTGATCCTCCAGCAGCCCTGATGAAGTAGAACGGGCAGAACCGCGCCCATTATAGGCGCGATTACATCTCGCCGTTCCAGTCCTCGGGTTCGGGGTTGGCGGACCGGAAGATCTCCAGGTGCCATTTGCCGCCGCCCCACGGCTCGATGACCTCGGTGGCGACCACGTCCACCAGAATCTCCGCAAATGTGCGCCCTTCGGGATCCCCTTCGAGGTGGTAGGCCGCCTCATCCCAGCCGAAATTCGGATACAAGATCATCGACAGGAACAGGTCGTACCCGTCGTCGACGACGATGATCTGGCCGCAGGGGCGTTTGATGGTGGAGTGGTAAATCAGGTACTTCTCGGCGCTGTGCGCGCGGATGTACCGCTTCAGCGCGAACTCGCGGGCGACGATCTCCTCGACGGCAATCTTCTTCTCCCAGCAGTCGCGGCAATACCGTTCCTCGCCACGCGGCTCAGACACCTCTTTCGCGCCGCACAGCGCGCACTTCGATTTCGCCACCGTCGCCTTCCGGGCCATGGTGGACATTATAAATCGGCCCGTCGTGGGCAACTGCCACGGAGACACGAAGGCACGGAGACGCCAACAAGGCTCTCCGTGTCCCCGTGCCTCCGTGGCTTCTAGACGCTGATGATGCCGAGACTCTGCGCCGGCGTGTAGCCCGGGAGCACGCGCGCGATCCCGTCCTTCGACAGCCCGAGATGGCTGGTGACGATCTCGTTGAACACGTCGCGGAAGTCGGTCGTGATCGCGAGGTCGCGCCCCTCGAAGCGCTGGTCGGGTTTGAGGCCCGGCCACGTCCCGTAGACGCGGCCGCCTTTCACGGGTCCGCCGATGATCATCATCGCGTTGCCGTGACCATGGTCCGTGCCGCGGTTGCTGTTTTCCGCGGCGGTGCGGCCGAACTCCGACATCGTCAGGATCACGGTGTCGGACATGCGTTCGCCGAGATCAGCCGATAGCGCGGCGAGGCCGCTGGCGAGGTCGTCGAGGCGCTGCGCAATCTGTCCCTGCGTGCTGCCCTCGTTGGCGTGGTGATCCCAGTTGTTCGACTCGGCGAAGGCGACCTCGAGCCCGATGTCCGCCTTGGCGACGCGGGCGATCTCCTGCAGCGCCTGCCCGAACGGCGAGCGCGGATACTCGGCCGCCGGGCGATACGGCGTGCCGATCGTCCGCAGCGTGCGCATCGCTTCGAACGCGTCTTTCGCCGTGCCGCGCAGCAGCGGATTGTCCGCCTCTGCGAACGCGCGCTCGAAGTTCTGCCGCGAATCCATCCCGCCCCGCACTTCGAAGCTGTCCACGTTGCCAAACGTCAGCGACGGTGCCTTGCCCTGCATTGCGCGCGGCATCTGCCGCGCCACGGCGACGCCGCGCAGCGGGCTCGGATCGGCCGCCGACGCCTGCAGATAGCGATTCAGCCAGCCGTCGCGCGTGCTCTTCACGCCCGGCGTGCCGCTTTCCATGTAGTCCTGCGCGTCGAAGTGCGACCGCGTGCGATCGTGCGAGCCGCTGGCATGCACGATGGCCAGCGACTTGTTGTCCCACAATGGCTTCAGCGCGCGCATCCGCGGGTGCAGGCCGAAGAACTCGTCGAGGGCAATGGCGCCGTCCTGCCCGCCGGGACGCGGCACGGCGATCGTCGGCCGCAGCCGGTAATACTCGGCCTCGCCGAACGGCACGATCATGTTGAGGCCGTCCACGGCGCCGCGCTGGAAGACGGCGATGAGCAGGCGGCGGCGTCCCGTCGCCGCCTCGGCCGCGCGGGCGAGGAACGATGGCGCAAAGCCAAGCGACAGCATGGTCATCGCGCCGGACTTGAGGAAGATGCGTCGGGAAGTCATGGCTAATGCCTCTGGAATTCCGGGCCGCCGATTTCCGACGCGCGCTGCGGCGCCAGCTGCTGCGCGATGTTCATGCGCGTGACCAGCGCGCCCGCCGAGACCCACGTGTCCGCCGTATCGTCGTAGCCCGTCGGCGGCTGACACATGTACGGCGCCATGCCGAGTTGTTGCAGCGCATTCAGCATCGGCCGCAGGTCACGTGCCTCCCGGCCGGTCGCACGTACGCCGCTGACGACGAACTCGAGCGGCGTCTTCACTTTCGCGTTCCGGTGCTCGGCGGCGTAGAACTCCGGCGCGGTCACCAGCGTCCGCACCACTTCGCGCAGGTCGCCCTTGGTCTTCGTGAACGTGGCGGCCACTTTGTCGACCAGCGCGGCCGGCGGCTCGTCGTTCACGAACCGGCGCACCAACTTGGTCGCGATGTGCCGCGCGGTGGACGGGTGAGCAGCCACGATGTCGAGCACGCGCTCGCCGTCTTCGATGCCGCCGCCTCCGCGGATCGTGTGACCGAGCACCTTCTTCTCGCCGCGATCGTGCAATGCCGGCATGAACCGGAAGCCGCCGTCGATGCCGTTCGCCAGCGTCCATCCCGTGAGCGCGCGCGCGACTTCGACGATGTCCTGCTGCGTGTAGCCGCCGTCGACGCCAAGCGTGTGCAGCTCCATCAACTCGCGCGCGTAATTCTCGTTGAGCCCGTTGCGCCGCGGCGCCTGCTGATTCTGTGGCGGCATGTCGTTGCCCGCGCCGCCGAGCCGTCCGCGGCGCCGGAGGCGCTGCGCCTGCTGCTGCATCTGCTCGGCCGCCTTCGGATCGGCGCTGAGCCAGTTGTCGAGATAGAAGAGCATCGCCGGGCTCTTCGCGGTGGCTCCGAGCAGGTCGCGGAAGCTGCCCCAGATGTGCGGCCGGATCGCGTCCTGCTCGTACTCGGGGATGTAGCCCGCCGTGCGTCCCTTGCCGGCAAACACGTTGAAGTGGTTGAACCAGAAGTCCACGAGGACCTCTTCGAGCTGCCGTTCGCTGTAGACGGCGCGCGTGAGCTTCTGCGCGGCCAGCGCCTGCACCGACTGGCGGCTGAACTGCCGTGCGCGGCGCTGCGCTTCCATGCGTTCCTGCTCCGACAGGTTGCGCGCGGCAACACGGCCGATATCGCCCGGGCGATCGGGAAGCGGTGTCAGTCGTGCGGCGAGCGCCGCGTCGTCGATGATCGAGGGGTTCAGCTGCTGGTCGAGCCACCGCGAGAGACCCAGGCGCTGGACGGCTTCGACCTGACCCGGCTTCGGACCGAACGCCAGCCGGTTCAGGGCATGTTCGACCGCCGCTCGATCGTTGGGAATATCTGCCGCACCGGCCGCCAGCGATGCACGGTTCTGCATCGAGACCAGCGCCACCAGCACGAAAAGCAGAGCCATTGGCCGACGGAAATGAGCGCTCAATTCAGTCCTCCCGAAACGGGCCAGGTTGCCACTAACAAGCTTAGACGGGATGGACCGCGCCGGGGGATATATCAGGTTGTGAAGAAACTATGTCAACGGGCCACCGGTTCGCCCCGCATGGCCGGCAGATACATATTCCGGACGTATTCCTTGACCATCCGCCGGGCGCTGAAGCGGGGGAGGACGGTCCGGATGGAATGTTTGACGATCTGCAGCCACTGCCGGGGAACTCCACTCGTGTCGCGGGCGTAAAAGGCCGGGACGAGCTGGTTCTCGAGCAGGTCGTAAATCGCCTGGGCGTCGGCCCAGTCCTGGGCGCCGTGGTCGTTCGGGTCGGCCTTCCCCTCGATCAGCCAGCCGTTGTCGCCGGCAAACCCCTCGGCCCACCAGCCGTCACCAATGGACATGTGCGGCGTGCCGTTGATGGCCGCTTTCATCCCGCTGGTGCCGCTTGCCTCGAGCGGTTTGCGCGGGTTGTTCATCCAGACGTCGCAACCCTGCACCAGGAAGTGCGCGACGTGGAGGTCGTAGTCGTCGACGAAGCCGATGCGGCCGCCGAACTTCGGATCGAGCGCGCGGCGGTAAATCTGCTGCAGGTGATGCTTGCCGACATCGTCGGCGGGGTGGGCCTTGCCGGCGAAGACGAACTGCACGGCGCGGCCCGGCGCCGTCAGGATCCGCGCCAGGCGATCGGGGTCGAGGAACACCAGCTCGGGACGCTTGTAGCCGGTGAACCGCCGCGCGAAGCCGACGGTCAGCGTGTTGGTGTCGAACATCGTCCCGGCGGCGGCGATGCGCGGCGCCGGAATCCCTTCAGTCATCCAGCGCGTGCGCACCCGCTCGCGGATGAAGTTGAAGAGGAAGGCGCGCAGCGCCTGGCGCGCGCTCCACAGCTCCTCGTCCGGGATCAGCATCACGCGATCCGCAACGGCGGGATCGTCGTGGCGATCGAGCCAGTCCGCTCCCAGGTACTTCTCGAGCAGCCCGGCGATCTCCGCCGAGATCCATGTCGGCACGTGCACGCCGTTGGTAATGAATCCCACCGGCAGGTTGTCAGGCTGCCGATCCGGCCAGATCGGCCGCCACATCTGCTTCGTCACCTCGCCGTGCAGCCGGCTGACGCCGTTCACGGCGCCGCTCGTTCGCAACGCCAGCGCCGTCATGTTGAACATCGGACCGCCGCCGTTGTCGTAGTGACCGAGCGCGAGGAATTTTTCGCGATAGGCGCCGAGGTCGCCCCAGGCGCCGGCCAGGTGCGTTTCCACCAGCGAGAACGGAAACGCGTCGTGGCCGGCCGCAACGGGCGTGTGCGTCGTGAACACGGTGGTGCGTCGCACTTCCTCCAGTGCGTGGTCGAAGTTCCAGCCGCTCTCGCACAGGTCGCGAATCCGCTGCAGAACCACGAACGCGGCGTGGCCTTCGTTCAGGTGGTAGACCGACGGCTGGTGGCCGATTGCCTTGAGCACGCGGACACCACCGATGCCGAGGATGATTTCCTGCTGGACGCGCGTTTCGCGATCGCCGCCGTACAGCCGCGCCGACAGCTCGCGATCCCACGGCGCGTTTTCCTCGAGATCGGTGTCGAGGAGGTACAGCTTGACGCGGCCGACGCGGACCCGCCACACGGCGACGAGCACGGTGCGGTTGCCGAGCGGCACCGCGGTAATCGCCGGCTTGCCCTCGTGCGTGATGGCCGGCTCAATCGCCGCCTCCTGCCAGTTCAGCTTTTCGTACATCTCCTGCTGCCAGCCGTCCGGCGACAGACCCTGATGGAAGTAGCCCTGCGGGTACATGAACCCGACGCCGACGAGCGGCACACCGAGGTCGCTCGCTTCCTTGCAGTGATCGCCCGCCAGCACGCCGAGGCCGCCCGCGTAGATCGGCAGCGACTGATGCAGCGCGAACTCTGCAGAGAAGTACGCGATGGACTTTCCGTGCAGCTCGGGGACCTCCGTCTCGCACCATGTCTGCTTCGCCGATCGGGCGTCGTTGAGGCGGGCGACGCTGCGGTCGTAGTTCGCCAGCCATTCGGCGTCGTTCACCACGTTGGCGAGCCTGTCCGGCGGTACCAGCTGCAGCATCCGTACTGGGTTATGCGCGGTCTGGCGCCACAGCGGGTAATCCAGCGACCGGAAGACGCGCCGCGCGTCCGTATTCCAGCTCCACCAGAGATCGTGGGCGAGCTCTTCGAGCCGGTTGATGCGATCGGGTAACTGAGTGGCCATAGAGGAATTCAGAATTCAGAATGCTGGATGCAGAATCCTGGTGCCGCCGACCTGTGTTCTGCCTGCATGCTGAATTCTGCATTCTGCATTCCTTCAGCACGCACCAACAAGAGACGAAAACTTTGCCAAATCGATATTGCCGCCCGAGACGACGGCGACGATGCGGCCGCGGACGCGTCCCGTCAGCGACGCGGCAACGGCGCACGCGGCTGCGCCCTCGGCGATCACGTGGCATCTCTGGGCGACGAGACGCATCGCGGCGGTCACCTCGTCGAGCGGCACGACGATCGATTCGTCGACCAGCCGTGACAGCAGCGGCCACATCGTGTCGAGCACGGACTTGGCCCCCGCGCCGTCCACGAACGTCGGCTGCCAGCCGTCGAATCGGCTGGCCGCGCCCTTCGCCAGAGACACCGACAGCGGCGCGCCGGTCTCCGGCTCGGCAGCGACGATCTTCACATCGGGCTTGAGGGCACGAATGGCCGACGCGATGCCGCTGATCAGCCCGCCGCCGCCGACCGAAGCGACGATGGCGTCCACGTCGGGCAGGTCCTCGACAATTTCGAGTCCGATCGTCGCGTTTCCCGCGATGAACTGGTCGTCGTCGAACGGATGCACGAAGCGCCCGCGCATGCGCGGCGATGAGTGCGACTGCGCGGTGGCCCAGCACTCGTCGTAGGTGACCGGGACGATCAATGCGCCGAGCCGCTCGATCGCGTCCAGTTTTGCCTGGGGGGCCGTGTCCATCACCATCACAGAGCAGGAGACGCCCGCATGTCGCGCAGCGAGCGCGACGCCCTGCGCGGCGTTGCCGGCGCTCACCGTCCACACGCCGTCGCGCAGCTCGTCGCGCGTCAACTGCCGGATCGCGTTCCACGCGCCGCGGATCTTGAACGAGCCGACGGGCTGAAGCGTTTCGAGTTTGAGGAAGATCTCGGATCCGCCGAGGCGCCGGCGGACCTCGTCCGGCAGCGGCATGCGGACGAGCGGAGTGCGAGCGGCGACGCCGTAGATGGAAGCCGCGGCGGATTGAATGTCGCTGAGCGGAATCTGCCGCATCGATGTAGTGTCCGCCTTCAGGCGGACCGACCCGAAGGAGACCCGCATCGTAGCAGGATCGTGTATGCTAACAACACCATCCCATGGCTCGAAACGCCAGACCAACGGCCGCTAAACGTGAACGCGAAAAGGCACTACTCGAGCGCCGCCAGCAGAAGGCTGCACGTCGTCTGGATGTGAAGGAAAAGAAACATCAGGCCGGACCCTCGACGACTGGCGGCGAGGATCCGGACATCGCTCACATCAAGCTCGGCCCGCAGCCGCTTGCCGACTGGCAGGTCGAAGAGCAGGAAGAGTAAATCGTTCGAAACGTTCGAAACGTTCGAAACGTTCGAATCGTTCGAATCGTTCGAGCCGTTCAGTTCGCCGCGAAGCAGTACAACAATCCCGCACCACCCGTAGCGACCAGCGCCGGCTGGCTGCATCCGCCGGACTTGTGCGCCGCGTTCCACGAGCTGTTGCCGCCGCCCGTGCGATCGTGGTGTCCCAGCCAGACGCCGGGGCCCTGCCCGCGCGCGGTACCCTGCGGCGGATCCTGATTGCTCGTGTAGTTGCTGCAGGTCGTGTCCACCGTTTCGCTGGCGCGTGCGCGGCCGAGCGAGTCCGAACCGGTGATGATGTCGTGCTGGTTCGGCTTGTCGCCGACGCCGGCGATCGGCATCGCGTTCTCGTCCAGCGCGTTCGTCTTGTTGATCTGGTTCCGGTCGCGCTCGATGTCGCCGTGCAGATCCGCGACGTTATTGGCGATGAGCGCGCCGCGCGCGTTGTGCCACGGGCCGGCACCGATGCGATCGCGTGCGTTCACGGCGGGCTGTCCGCCCTGCGCGGTGGCGCTCAGGTATGCCCGCCACGTTCGTCCCTGCGGCGTGGGAATGTTTGCCGCCTTGGCGCGTTCCGCACAGTAGGCGTCGGCGCCGGCGAGCCCGCCGTAATTCGCGCCGTCACCCTTGCCGACGCTGGTGATGAAGAACGACGTCGGCTGCGGCGCGCCGCGCCCGCCGCCCTGGCCCCGGCCTGCCGGCTGCTGCGCTCCCGCGGCCGGCGCCTGCCCGGCCGGCGGCTGCTGCGGTGCCTGCGCGAACGCCACCAATGATCCAATCGCGGCGAACGCCATCGCCGCCGTGAGAGAGTTCATCCTTCGCATTGCTTCTCCTCGATGAGAAATCAATCACTAATCACTAATTTCCGATCCCTGATCCCTGATCCCTGATCCCTGATCCCTGATCCCTAAAACAACGCCAACCGGGGGCGTAAGGTAGCACGGGACTACAATCGCCGCATGCGGATTCAAACCATTGCTGTGCTTTCGCTCTGTGTCGTTGGTCCAGCCGCTGCGCTCGTTGCGCAGCAGAAACCCGATCCGCGCCAGCAGCCTGGCGCGCCTATCACGGTCTTCGCTCCCGAGCAGCATGACCTCTATGACGGCCATTTCGTCATCTCCGCGAACCGGATCTACATGGTGGGCGGACTCAAGGATCCCGTCGGCTGGGATCACCTGGACAACGCCGGCAAAACCCTCCGTCCGGCGAGCGGGACGGCGGAGATCGACGTTGACGAGATCAAGAACACCGGCAGGTTCGAAGCGCGCCTGAAGATTCCCGAAGGCGATCTTGTGCTGGCCATCGACAGGTTCAACGAGTTCAGTCCGTGTCAGAACGGCGGTATCGTCGCCTACCTGCACGAGCACGGCAGCGATTCGGGATGCGGCGACAACAACTGGCCGAAGACGTTCGTCTATCTGGCCGGCTGGGGCTTCGGCCACGCGACGCTGAACGGCAAGCCGCTCTACGACAACTACGAGATGCACTTCATGGTCACGCAGGGCATCCGCGACCGGAAGACGCTCCGCGTCAACTATCCGATGGCGAACAAGAAGGGCGCCGCGGGAGAAGTCAATCCGGCGACGCAGCAGATTGACTTCTATATCCGCAGCCCGCAGCAGAACCCGAAGAATACGCCCGCGCGGGAAGTGTTCATGCACTTCTTCGGGATGGAAGTGACCTGGAAGTAACGGTGCACGGCCGTTCACGCTTCCCGGTGCTCGCTTCCCGGTTCGTGTTCACGTTCGTTGCGGTTACGGCCGGCGCGGCCCAGACGAAAGACGCGGATCTGATCGAGCGCGTGGGCGGCTATGTCGAGCGCTACTACGCGCGGGCGCAGACGATCGTCGCCACCGAGACGGTGATCATCCAGCCCGTGTCGCGGAGCCTGGAAGAGGAGGGGCCGGCGCGGCGTATCGTCAACGAAGTGCGCATCGAGTGGGATGCGCAGGGCGCGCAGCCGCGCGCGGTTCGCGAATTGATCAGCGCCGGTGGCCCGCGGCTCGGTCCGCGCGATCAACCAGCCTGCCTCGATCCGCGATCGTTCACGCTCGAGCCGCTGGCCTTTCTGCTCGCCGCCAATCGTGACAAGGTCCGTTTTTCCGTCGGACGCGTGGAGACGATCGGTGCCGGACGCGCGCAGCGCATCGACTACGAGCCGAAGACCGCCGAATCGCCGAGCGTTCGCTGGGACGGCAAGTGCGGCTGGGTGGACACCTTCGGCCGCACGCGCGGCCGCATCTGGGTCAATCCGGTGACCGGCGCCGTGCTGCGATTCGAGGAGCGCCTCGGCGGCCGTGTCAGCCTGCCGGGGCCCGACGGCGACCCACATGCGCCGGACTTCGTCGCCGAGCGCGCGGATACGGCGATCGACTACAAGCTCTTCGCGTTCATGGATCCCGACGAGCTCCTGCTGCTGCCCGCGCGGGTCGAGTCGGTTACTTTCATCCGTAACTCCGCGGTGCCGCGCGTACGCGTAACGCGGACGTTCACCGACTACCGTCGGTTCTTGACGGGAGGACGTGTCCTGCCTGGGTAGCTGGGTTGCCTGTGGGTTGCCTGCGTTGCCTGGGTGATATTCCTGGAACGTAAACTTGGAGGCGTGAGGTTCCTGTGACACTGACGACGGATGCTGTGGATCGCGATGCGCTCCTGGCGCGGGCGCGGGCGATCAGACCGGTGCTGGAGCGCAACGCGGGACAGACCGATTCGCTGCGCCGCCTCCCGGACGAGGTCGTCGGCGCGCTGCGCGACACCGGTCTCTGCCGCCTGATGGTCCCGAAGCGCTTCGGCGGCTATCAGACGAGCATCCGGACGTACATCGAGGTCATGGCGGAGATTGGGCAAGGGTGCGGATCCACCGCCTGGGTGGCGAGCCTCGTCAATGTCTGCGAATGGCTCGCCGGGTTGTTTCCTGATCGCGCGCAGCAGGACGTCTGGGCGGCCGATCGGGACGCATGGATCGCAGGCTCGCTGGCGCCAAACGGTACGGCGGTTCCCGTTGAGGGCGGATGGCGCGTGAATGGCCGCTGGCCATGGGCGTCCGGCAGCCTGCACGCGCAGTGGGTGGCGTGCGGCATCCACATGGCGAACGAGCGCGGCGAGATGACGAATCTCGGGCTGTCGCTCATGCCCATTGGCGACGTGACGGTCGAGGACACCTGGTTCATGGTCGGCATGAAGGGAACCGGCAGCAACACGATCGTCGCCAAGGACGCGTTCGTGCCGGAGCACCGCTTCCTGCCCTATCCGCCCGCATTCGAGGGACGCTACCGGAGCGAACACGTCGACGAGCCTGTCTACCGGGCGGCCCTGGTGCCGGTCACGGTGCTGATTCTGGCCGGATCACAGCTCGGCCTTGCGCGCGCCGCGCTCGACTACGTGATGTCGAAGGCGAAGGTCCGCGGCATCACGCACACGACGTTTCCGCGTCAGTCCGATTCATCCGGATTTCAGATGCTGGTGGCCGAGGCGGCAATGAAGGTCGATACCGCGTACTTGCACGCGGGCCGCGCGGCCGACGATCTCGATCGGGCGGCGGGCGCGTCGCGTCATCCCGATCTCGTCGAGCGCGCCCGGGTGCGGATGGATACGGCGCTGGCCGCGAAGTACGCACGCGAGGCCGTGGAGCTGCTGGTGCAGGCCCACGGAACGTCAAGTCTGGCCGATCACAGCCCGCTGCAGCGGATGTGGCGTGATGTTCACGTCGCGAGCCATCACGCCATCACCGAGTGGCAGGTCAACCTCGAGGTCTACGGCAGAGCGCTGCTCGGCGTCGAGCCGAACATCACGCATCTGATCTAGCGGATCTCCTACTCGGGTTTCACTCCTTCGGCACGTGGGCCCTTCGGGCCCTGTCCAGGGGTAAACGTCACGCGCTGGCCTTCGCGCAGCTCGTCGAACCGCGTGCCCACGCACGCCGACTGATGGAAGAAATACTCGGTGCCGTCGCTTGCTGCAATGAACCCAAAGCCCTTGTCGGTAATCCGCTTGATCGTGCCGTTCGTCGTCGCCATCGTCCGATCCTTTCGTCGCTGATGAGCCGGGGGTATCAGCGTCCCTACTATTGTGAATTCGATCGCACACATCGCGCCGAATTAAGTGCGATACTCAGCTGAATTGCACGGCTGAGCTCGACCGCAGGATGCCGAATGATTACAGCCGCTGTTACCGCTATTGCCGCGATTGTTGCGGTTTTGCCCGCGTTCGCTCGACAAACTGGCCTCCCGCCATCGAGCCCGCCGGAGTGGACGCAGGGACAGGCGCCCTTTCGAATCTTCGGCAACACCTACTACGTCGGCACCCGCGGGCTGAGCGCCGTCCTGATCACCTCGGAAAAAGGCCACGTCCTCATCGACGGAGCGCTGCCGGAGTCGGCCGCGATGATCGCCGACCACATCCGCACCCTCGGTTTCCGCGTGGAGGACGTGGAGCTGATCGTCAATTCGCACGTCCACTACGACCACGCCGGTGGTATCGGAGCGCTCCAGCGGCTGAGCGGAGCGCGGGTCGCGGCGTCGCCGTCGAGCGCCGCGGTATTCAGAAGCGGGCGGTCCGGTCCGGACGATCCGCAGTACGGTCTTGCGGTGCCGATCGACCGCGTTTCAAACGTGCGAGTCATTGCCGATGGGGAGGTCCTGCGTGTCGGATCGCTCGCCATCCAGGGACACTTCACTGGCGGCCATACCCCTGGCGGGACGAGTTGGACCTGGAGGTCCTGCGAAGGATCGGAATGCCTGAATATCGTTTACGCGGACAGCATGACGGCTGTGTCTGCCGACGCGTTCAAATTCAGCAGCAGCACGACGTATCCGCGGGCCGTTGCCGACTTCGAGAAGAGCATCGCGTTTCTGCGGAAGACGCCGTGCGACCTGCTGCTCACACCGCATCCGGATGCGTCGGGGCTCTGGGGCCGTGTCGCGAAGCGTGATGCCGGCGACAGGCAGGCGCTCATCGAGCGTGGCCATTGCACCCGCTATGCAAACAGGGCGGAGACCGGATTGCGCACGCGACTGGCCAGAGAGAAAACGCCGTAGTCCGCCATCCGTCGTCGTGTCCGCCTTTAGGCGGACCGTGCCGCCGTAGTGTCCGCCTTTAGGCGGACCTCTTCTTGGTGATCGTCAAGATCCACCCGACGAATCCCAGCACGATAAACGGGTACGCGAAGAACGGCAGCGGTGACGAGGTAGGTACGAGGTGTTCGCCGGAGGCGATCCGGAAGGCGACGATCGCGAACAGCACCGCTGCAACGACGTGGACGGCACGTATCCACGTGGCCAGGCTGTTCGAAAGGCTGATGAGGGCCAGACCCGCGGACCAGAGCGCGACGCCGCCGCCGAACGACGGCACGCTGGCCTCCAATCCCGCTGCGTTGCCTGAGACAAGCAGGCTCTCGCCCAGCGCAAACACGATGAATCCCGCGGCGCCAATATCGTCGCCGCCGCGGACGAATCTCACCGCGAGGAGCGACGTCGCGACGACAACACCAACGCCGTCGATCATCCAGAAGATCTGCCGCAGCGAGTCGGTGGAAACCAGCGTGCCGCCGATGCCCAGCGTCGCCCCGAGGATCAGGCCGACGATCGCGATGATGTCGTTGCGTCTCTGCACGCGACCGACCGTATCACGGGAACTCAGTTGTATTGGCCGGCGAATCCCGACCACGGTGGCCGGACCGCGCTGCGATGGCGAGTACGGACCGCGGGACGCGAGGTCCGTGACCTCGCTCGTCTCCCTCAGCCTTCTCGCGCGGTCGGGGGGCATCACAGTCGGCCTGACCTCCGTAGGGATTCGCCGGCCAACACAACTGAGCTCCCGTGGGCTGGATGCTATACTTTGATTTTCCTGCCCTGGTCATCGATGCGGAAGTGGCGGAATTGGCAGACGCGCTAGCCTCAGGAGCTAGTGGGCGCAAGCCCATGAAGGTTCGAGTCCTTTCTTCCGCACCACTCGACTCGCCCGCTCTGCGGGCTCGCTCGTGGCAGGCCCGGCAACGCGGGCACACCGAGTGGTGTCCTGAGCGAGCGTAGCGAGTCGAAGGGCCAGACTAATTGTCTGTGGCGAACTCGGCGCGGTCAATCACCAGCGCATCGACCGGTCCGCGTGTCGCTTCCAGCTTCAACCCGAGTTGCTCCTGCACGGCCGTAAAGATCGACGGTCCGTTCGGATCGAAGACCGCTTGCTGACCAGGGGACAGCGCGCCGGCTGCAATCTGCGACGGTTCAGGTGTGTATTTCAGCATCAAATCCCAGGTTCCGGTCAGTCCGGTCCGATCCACGACAGTCCGCTGCAGGCGCGTCGACAACATCGCCGCAAACTGTGCGAGTGGCGACCCGCCAACCTGGATGCTGCCGATGCGCCCCTCGGCGATGCACATCTGCTTCGCCCCGGGAGGGATGACCCCGGTTCTCTGCGCTTCCTTCTGTGCCGCCGCGCAATCGATCGCCGATTGCTTCAGCTGCGGGCCGAGTTGGCGATCGGTACGCGCCAGCACGAGCGCGAAAATGGGAAGCTCCCGTTGTTCCCTGCGAATGACCAGCGAGAAGCGATCGGCGAGCAGATTCTGCAGCGCCACCAGCACGTCGGCGGGTGAACCCGGCGCGCCGGTTGCCGTCACGTCCCATCGTTCGGTATCGAGCCACCGTGGGCCATTCAGAATCTGATAGGGCTGCACCTCGTAGGCAAACACGATCAGGTCCTGCAGCGAGACACCTTGGGCCGTGAATCGTCCGCCGGGCTGGCGTCCCATGAATCCACCGCCGGGCTCCGTCCGGCGTTTCACCGACGCCGCTTCGAACGCGGGAGTCTGGGCCGGGGTCAGCTCCGTACGTGCCGTCAGTAGAACGGCGACGACGATCGGTACGGCGAGAATCTGGACGCTCGATCTGGCCTTAGGCACAAGACTGTCCTCCGAAACACAAAACACGGCGTTCAGCAAAAAGTTGCAGAAAACCCGGACTCATAGACGCGGCGGCGCTGGGAATCGTTGCTCCGTCCTTTTGTCCCGGTACTGGACAACAGCAACGGTGCGCGTGCTGGAAGAGATCACTGCGCGAACCGGCGCCGCATTCTCCGATGCGAGTCTCCATCCCCTGATGACATGAGTGGTTGTCGCCGATCGAATCATGCGACGCGTGGTATGGCTTGTGCTCCCTCGCGCCGCATTCCCTCGAAACATGTCGTTGAGCGGCTCTGTCCGTCGTTGCCGTTACGAAACTGCGGCTGTGTCGTCGAGCGTTTGCTTCAGGGACACGCTGCCGACGCACCCGTCGCCTAGCGTTATCGCCGAACGAGTCCTGTCGCCTTCTGGCGCACCGGGTTCAAGGAGGAACGATCACATGAGGATCCATCGCACGCTCGCGCTCGCCGCAGTGCTCCCGCTGCTGACATCACCGGCTTTTGCTCAGACGGGCAACGGCGCACCCAGCGGCGCCCACTACAACTTGAACATCATCGGCATGGCCGCCGAAGACACGGAGGACTGTAAAAGCGCCGAGATGACCGGGTCGAATCGCCACACGATCTTCGTCGACCTGGAATTTACCGATGCGACCCCGAAGCAACCGGAACCACTGACATCGCTGAACAAACGCAACAAGATCTACCTGTACGAAGGGCCGTTCAAGGTCCTCGACGGCAACGCGTGCGACGGCGACGAAGCCGAGTTCCAGCTTCCCGCGCAGGATTGCGCGACGTTGACGCTCACCGAGGTTGCCGATTGCACGTATGATGTCTTCATTCGCGGCCTCGGCAGCCCGCAGGGCGAGCCGAGCGCGGTGGTGACGACGTGCGGCATCGACGACGCCGGCACGCCGGCCGACAAAAGTGACGACACCTACCAGTGCTCGGTCGAGTCGGTGACGGTGACTCGCTCGAAGGGCAAGAGCTCCTTCACGAACGTCACCAAGGAACTGACCACGCTCTGCATCGACACCCTCGTCGACGGGAGCTTCGACGGGCAGTGCGACGAGCGCATCACGCTGTTCGACGACGAGTTCTATCAGTATTTCTGGGACTACGACAACAGGGGGCTTCGGCTTGCGCAGCTCCGCTTCTATGTGAACGAGCAGGACTAGTTGATCTGATGCGGCGTGGGGCAGCTGACGCCCTGCGCCGCGTCCCACGAGGCAGTCGTCAAATGGTCCTGCGTCTCACCGCGTCGCTTCTGCTCTGTCTGGGTGCTGCGCTTCAAGCCCAGGCGCCAACCACACCGGAGCCGCCCTCGTCATTCGAGTTCGGGGCGGTGACCCAGGGCACGCTCGTCACACACGTCTTCGTGCTTCGTAATCCCGCTGCGGCGCCACTTCGAATCCTCGGCGTCAACCTGTCGCCAGGACTGCGCATCTCCGGCTTCCCCGCGCAGGTCGGGCCGGAGCAACAGATCGATCTGGCGGTTTCTTTCAGCACGTCCGGAATGCGAGGACCGTACTCGGGCGAGCTCAGGCTGCGGCTGGACGATCCAGGCAGACCGGAGGCGGTCTTCACGCTGGCCGGAATGGTCGTGCCCGCAATCGAGTTTCGGCCGCACGCGGCGTTCTTCGTCACCGGCGATCGTCAGACGCCCGCTCACGCGTCAATCGAGATCGTCAATCATCAGGACGCGCCGCTTCGCATCACGCGTCTCGAATACCCGCGCGAACGGTTTGACGCGCGCCTCGAATCCGTCGAGGAGGGCCGGCGCTATCGTCTGAGCATCGCGCTGCGCACCGATACCACCGCAGGTGTGCGTCGGGATGTCATCCAGCTGCATTCGGACGATGGGCGCGTGCTCCGTGTTGCGGCGAACACGAGGCTGCGCGAGCGCGTGTACACGTTCCCGGCTGAAGTGGATCTCGGAACGATTCCGCACTCGTTGCTGGACGATGATGGCGGCGGCCTGCCAGCGCAGACGCTGATGGTCTATCAAGTCGGTGGAGGAGACTTCCAGGCCAGATTCACGACCGACGTCAAGGGTCTGGCAATCGCGACGGAACGGGGGCCGAAGGGCGATCGCTGGCAGGCAACCGTCACGCTGGAGCGATCGGCGGCAGCCGCCGGTCCGATCGAGGGCCACATCGTCATCGAGACGAACGATCCCGAGTTTCCGCGGCTGGTCGTGCCCGTGAAGGGTTCCGTGCTGGAGCGCCAGGCCGGGCCTAGAAAGTGACTTGCCGGACGATCGAGTGGGAGCGATCGCGCGTCGGGAACACTCCCTCGATGAAGGCAGGGCTCCGGTAGCCTGATTGCCCTCCGAAGCCGACGCCGAGCGTCACCGTCGCGCGCACGCGGTATGCGCGGTTCAGCGCGAATCCCGCGAGCCGCTGTCTGACGTCGGCCTGCCGGACGTAGAGATTCAGGTTGCTCGTCGCGTCGATGTGATACCCGTTTGTATGGAGCAGCGTTGCTGCGCCCGCGGCCTCCGGCAGGATCTCGAACGTCAGCGTGTAGCCGTGCGCGAACGTGCCGGTGAACGAGGGGATGATGTCGATGTCGCGGCCGTTGCCGTTTCGTTCGACGCGGAAGTCGCGCAGCTTGATCCCGCCAGCCGCGTACTCCGCTTTCAACGCCTCCAGCTCCGAACGATCTTTCGCCAGGCCTTCCGCGACGAGCACGCGGCAGCGTGCGGCGGAATACCCCCAGCTCGATCCGAACAGCGACCACCGCTGCCGCACCTGCGCGCACAACGCGGGATCGCGATAGGTGACGGCCGCCTCCTGGAAGCACTTCGATCGAACGTAAAAGGATCGGTACCCGTCGGGATTGAAGATGAGACCGCCCTGCGATTCGGATCGGTCGATCGCTTCGCACGCCTTGACCGCCTTCGCCCGCCACTCGGCGTAATCGAACGCGAACGCGGCAGTGGGGCACAGTACGCCGAGCAGGGCGGTGCACGAAACGACGATGCGCGCCTGTCGACCGTTGGACGCCGCCTTCATGATGCAGATTCTAGCAACCGCGGCGGATACGGTCCTGTATTCTTCTCTTCGTCGCCAGGGGGCTCAGTGAAGTACTTCAAAGCCATCGCCGTCAGTCTCATCGTTGCGGTCCTGGTCCTGTTCACGGACGGCGTGCTGTTGCTTCGCGACATCCCCGTTCGCGCGGGAGAGGAGACGCAGGCGCTCGTCAGGCTGTGGCCGGCCCTCACGGCGGCAATCGGCGCGTTCGCGATCAGTCTGAAATTGTTCAAACCGGCCGAATAGCTGCGATGCGATTGTTGCGACACGCACTCTTCGCTGCCGGCCTGTTGTTCTGCCTGGTATCCGTTGCGCCGGCGCAGGACGCCGGGCGGATCGCGAAGTCGCTGGCGGCGATCACCGCAGCTCGCGACAACAACGTGCGCCGCGACGCGATTGTCGGCCAGCTTCGCCTCTTGGGCGTCGAACCGGTTGTCGAACCGTTCGGCGAAGGCCGCGGCTCCGGCGCGAATGTCGTGGTGACGCTGCCGGGAAGCGGGACGAGAACGATCCTCGTGGGTGCGCACCTGGATCGCGTCAATGTCGGCCGCGGAGCCGTTGACAACGGCGCGGCGTGTGCGGCGCTCATCGAGTTGATTGCCGCGTTCAAAGCGGAGCCCCTCGAGCACTCAACGCTGCAGATCGTGTTCTTCGACCGCGAGGAAGCAGGGCTGCTCGGCTCGCGCGCATTCCTTGCCGGCGGGCACCACGTCGATTACGCGGTCAACCTGGACATCTTTGCTTACGGCAACGAGATCTTCGCCACCTCGTCGCACTCGGAGGGCCGGTTGCTCCGCTCGCTTCGCGCGGCAAGCGACGCCGCAGGCATGCCTCTGCGAACCGTGCCGCGCGCGAGCTATCCCAACAGTGATCACGTGGCGATGATGAATGCGGGAATCGAAACACTCGGTCTTGCGCTGATCGACACGGCGGACATCGACGGCGTTCTGGCAATCGGAGGCGGGAGGCTGACACTCGGCAGGGGACCTCGTATCTTGACGATCATTCATTCGCCGAACGACACCCTCGCCGAAGTGCGGACCGATCAGATGGCGCGCGCCATTGCACCGGTCGAACAGCTGATCCGCGCCATCGACCTCGCACAATGACCAGGACCAGGCACTGCCCGAAATATCCGTTCGAACCCGATTCCACCCGGGCGGTGTCAAATTAACAGTTTGTGACGTTCCCGCACTTCGTACAGCTGGTCGCGATCGGGCTGCAGGCGCGAATCCCGATGCACATGACGGGCTTTCCCGGAGTCGGCAAGACTGAATTCACCAGGAGCCTCGAAACCGGATTCGCCCGCGTCGGCGTGAAGTGCAAGGTCTTCATCCTGGTCGGATCCATTCGAGAACCGCAGGACTTCGGCGGGTTTCCCGTCTCGACGGCCGATGGCGTGCGGCTGCTGCCGATGGCGTGGGCGCGCGACGCCAAGGCGCTCGCCGAGGACGGCCACATGGTCGTGATCTTCCTCGACGAGCTCACGACAGTGCCGCCGACGACGCAGGCGGCGATGTTGCGGCTGCTCACGGAAAACGTCTGCGGCGAGCTGCAGCTGCCGCATTACGAACCTGGAAAGGGTGGCGTGGTGTACCTGTGCGCGAGCAACGCCGTCGAGTGGGCGGCCGGTGGTCAGGAGGTCCAGCCGCCGATGGCGAATCGGCTGTGGCACGGCGAGTTCCCCATGGACCACGAAACCTGGTGCGACATGATGGTGAGCGACTTCCCGGCGCCGAGCGATCTACCGCTGCTGCCGGCCGATTACCTGCGCACGCAGCACCACCGGCAACGCGCCATTATCGCCGGGTACGTAAGGGCTGCCGGCCGCGATTCCTGGCTGGCACCGCCCGATGACGCGGCGCGCCGCAGTGGTCCCTGGCCGTCTGGCCGAACCTGGTATCTGGCGTCACGGTTCCTGGCGGCGATCGACGCGGTGTCGCCGAACAATCGCGTGCTCCAGCATGCAGCGCTCGCCGGCCTCGTGGGCGATCAGGCGCTCCCATTCCTCGAGTATCGCGAGACGTTGAACCTGCCGGATCCGGAGGAAATCCTGAGGAATCCGCGGAGTCTCGTTCTGCCGGATCGCACCGATCGTGCATACGCCATCTGCTACTCGCTGGTCGGCGCCGTTCTGAACAACAGAACGCTGGAGCGATGGCAGTCGGCGATGGTCGCGCTCGGCGTGGCGTGC
>JAICQE010000148.1 GCA_025938035.1 Vicinamibacteria bacterium | reverse complement strand
TGTTCCGCTACGACAACGGCATGTTCATCGCGGCCGGCGCGCTCGCCGCCATCGCGGCCGTGCACGTTCGGGAGACGGCAACGATGCGGCGGCGCGCCGGTCTCTTCACCGCCGCCTGCATCGTCTGGGCGATCCCGTATCTGGTGTTTCTGCAGACGACGGCCGGGATCGGTGACGCCGCCGGCCAGATGATCGACTACGCGCGACGGGAAGGAGCCCGGACGCGAATCGCCGCAGTGCCGACCGACGTGTTCTCGGACCTTCGCATCGAACCGCTGGAGCCCCCGCCCCCGGACCGGATTCAGGTGCGGTGGACACCTGCAGCGGACATTGAGCGCGGGCAGCTCGAAACGCGGTATCGGCTTCGCAACGGTGTGACGCGTGGCGAATCGGCCGACCGGACGTGGCTGTATGAAGTACGGGATGCCTCGCGCGCGAACCTGCGCGCGCTGATCGACGACCCGCGAGTCGCCGACACGCACCTCGTCGATCGGGCAACGGCGGAACTGACGTCACAGGAATCGTTCACGAGGCGACTCCACCGCCACATCCCATTGCTCGGCAGATGGGACGTGTCGTGGAGCGCATCCGGCGCGGCGGGGCTGCTGTACTACCTCTTCGTCGGAGTTCCGCTCATCGCGGCGGCGATGGTGTTCACTCGCCGGATGGAAATCGCCGAGCGAGCGCGGGTCTTGAGCGCCGCGGCGGTGGCGCTGCCGGTCGCTGTCCTCATCCTGCGCGATCCGATTGTTGCGCGCCTGGGCGGCGCTGCCGGTCCGGTCGCGGTGGCAGGCGCCTGGCTGTGGAGCCGCGGGCACGCGTCATGGGCCGCCCGGGCGGCCGCCACCGTCGTCATCATCAGCGCGATTGTGGCAACGGGCGTCGACGTCGAGCCGTCGCGATTGCGACGAGTGATCGCGCAGGCATCGATGTCGCCTCCATCGACGGCGCTGGTACTGGACCGCGAGGAAGCCGGACTGGTCGACTATCTGCGCCGGTGCACGCGGCCGGACGACCGCGTCTTTGCCGCGTGGTTCGTTCCGCAGCTGTACTTCTTCAGCGGCCGTGGCTTTGCGGGAGGCATGGTCGTAACGTTTGGCGGCCACTGGTCCGAACCGGCCCGACAGCACCGAATCGTGGCGAAATTGAAGTCGGAATCGGTCCCGGTCGCCATCTTCCAGGACGATGGATCGGAATTCCGCGCGACATACCCGATCGTGGATGACTACCTGCGCGCCAACTACAGGAGTGACGTCTCGATCGATGGCTATCGCGTCTTCAGGCGAACCGGGAGTCCGGATTGCTAGGTCTGGCGCCGCACCGGAACAAACCCCGATGCCTGTAAGGGAGATGCGCGGGCCTGCCGGTGTCACCGTATTCACTTCAAGCACGCCCTGCAACGCCCGCGGATTACGAAACGCTGATGACAAGACGTGCGGTGCCGCAGTGCGCCGCGCGTCGAAGAATTGCTTCGCTGCCCAGGCGACCCAGGCTACCCAGCCGACCCAGCTACCTAGTCCAGCAGTCTCTGCCAGTTCGTGATCACGCGGATCTCTCGCGGCGCGGGATCCCGATTCTCGCGCAGCGCATAAATGTGATTGCCGTCGCGCGACACGTCGTACTGCGTTCCCCAATGTCCAAAACCGATCGGCTCGACCTTCAGCACCCGGGGCGTCTCGAAGATCGGCGTTCCATTCGAGGTCCAGCGCACGGGCACGGCGTGCAGGCGGCCCTCCGGATCGACAAAGAACAGTTCGGATCCGTCGCGCCGCCACACCGGTTCGGCGCCGCCGTGCGCGGAGACCGGAATGCGCTTCGAGCCGCTGATCGTCCGCACGGATATCTCGGGTCGCCCTGATTCCTCGGAGACATACGCGATCCATTTCCCGTCTGGAGAAAACCGCGCGTCATACTCGCTGGATGCCCCTGCGAGCAGCGATGTCGCCGCGCTGCCATCCTCGGCCACTGTCCACACGTCCGCCCCCTGCGCCGTTCGGACGTTCAGCAGCAGCCGGCCATCAACGCTCCAGTCCGTGGGTTCGCAATACGCCGCCGGGCACGGAAAAGACTGCAGCATCTTCGTTCCGTCTGCCGCAGCGATATTCAACGTCCGCTGGCCCTGCCGGCCCGGCAGATTGCCGGATACATACGCAAGGCGGTTCCCGTCCGGCGACCACGTTGCCTGGATGTCCGGCGCGGCGGCACTCGTCACCCGTACGTGGCTGTGTGAATCGAGATACTCGACCCAGACGTCGGGATTGTTGCGAAGCGGATCGACACGCTGCACGGCCAGCCGTGTTCCGTCAGGAGAGAGGCGCGGCCAGTTCAGCGCCTCTGGTGCCTCCCAGAGTCGTATGCGTTCTCCGTTGCGGTCGACCGCTTCGAGACGGTCTCCAGTCGGGATCGCGGATTCCGCGAACGCCAGCACGTCGCGCGAGGCGCTGAGCATCGCCGGGTGATAGATGCTCGTTCCGCCGGCCGTCAGTCCGAGAGACTTCGCCGTGGAGGCGACGGTCAGGGTGCCGGCGTCGAAGCGTCGCGCTTCGATGTGCCCGTCAACGACGTACAGCAGCATGCCATCTGAATCGCCGCGCGGCACATACACGACGTCGGAATGCGACCGCAGCAGCGGGGACGCCGCCGCCGACGGCTGATCGACGCGTCCGAGGTACACGCCGATCCGATCGTCCCGCGTCGATCGCACGTGATACAGGAAATGTTTGCCGTCGGGAAGCATCACGGGCCACCAGTGGGAGGTGTCGCCGCTTGACTGATCCAGCTGCGTCACCGGCTCGACGCGGCCGCCGTGTGCGGAGACGCGACTGATTCCAGCCAGGATCACGTCTGGCGCGAAAAGGATGTTGCCGCCGTTCCAGGCCGCTCCGTACGCGAATGGCGTTGGCGCCAGGGGAACGGGCGCCCCGCGCGGCCACGCGAGCGTCGTCAGCTGACCGCGCACGAAGTAGCCGAGCGAGGTGCCGTCAGCCGACCAGAACGGATGCGTCGCGCCCTCGCTGCTGCGAACGGCAACGGCATCGCGCTGGCTGAGCGTCCGCACATAGAGGCGGCTGCCTTTGCCGTCCGCGCCTGCGAACGCGATATGCCGGCCGTCCGGCGACACGGCAGGTGCCGACGCGAGCGACACACCAGGCGGGAGCGTTACTGGAAACTGTTCGACGCGAGGCGGCAACGTGGTTGTCTCCGGCTGCAGTTGCCAGCCCGCAGCCAGTGCGACAGCGACCGCTGCCGTCGTCGCGGCCCATGACGCAACGCGCGTCCGCCACCAGCGCGCGGGAGCGCTCGTCGTGATGGGTCGCGGATCGCCCTCGTGACGCTGCTCGAGCGCCCAGGCGAGATCTATTGCTGTCTGAAAACGTTTGTGCGGCGCCTTCTCGAGAAGCCGCATGACGACGCGCGCCACTGACGCCGGCACGGGTTCGCTGCCGCCCGATATATCCGGTGGATCGAACGTCAGGATGGCGTTCAACGTCTCGAACGTGTTGTCGCGGCGGAACGGGTTCCGGCCGGTGAGCAGTTCGTAGAGGATGACCCCGACAACAAACAGATCCGCGCGCGCGTCAACGGGATCGTTTTTCAACTGCTCGGGCGCGATGTAGCCGGCCGTGCCGACGATAACGCCGCTGAGCGTGTCGCTCATCTCGTTCGGGCTCACGTGCGACTGAAGCTTGGCGAGGCCGAAATCGAGGATCTTCACCCCCGCGTCGGCGGTGATGAAGATGTTCTCTGGCTTCAGATCGCGATGCACGATGCCGCGCGCGTGCGCGGCGGCAAGGCCGTGCGCAATTCCGAGCGCGAGCCTGACCGCTTCCAGGACCGGCACAGGCCCGACGTTCAATCGCTGCCGCAGATTGGAGCCATCCAGGCATTCGGCGACCAGGAACGGCATGCCGTTGTGCTGGCCGACGTCGTACACCGTGAGGATGTTCGAGTGGTTGAGCGAACCGGCCGCGCGCGCCTCGTCGGCAAACCGGCGCAGTCGATCGTGGTCGTTGGAGAAATGCGGCAGCATGATCTTGACCGCTACGTCACGGCCAAGACGTTCGTCGCGTGCGCGCCACACTTCGCCCATGCCGCCGGCCCCGAGGAGGCGAGTGATCGTGTAAGCGCCAATGCGCGCGCCAGGTTTCAGGCTCCAGCCTTCAGCCCCGATGGTTTCCGCGAGTCGATCGAATGCCGGTTTGGTCAGGAAGTCGGACGAGGCGGCATCAGCCGCCAGGAGTGCCAGGGCCTCACGGCGCATCTCGTCCGAGTCGCACGCGCGCGCGACGAACGCGGCCTGCGCGTCGGCCGGCAGCGTCCGCGCTTCCTCGAAGATCCGCTCGAGCTCCTTCCAGTCGGCGCTCATGCCGGCTCACCGCCGGTCAGCGTCCGATAGAGCCACGCGCGAGCGAACGCCCAGTCGCTGTGCACGGTCCTCAGCGACACGCCCAGGGCCTGCGCCGTTTCCTCCATCGAGAGGCCGCCGAAGAATCGAAGCTCGATGACGCGCGCCTTGCGGCTGTCCTTCAGCGCCAGCCGTTCGAGCGCGCGATCCATCGCCACGAGGTCGACGTCGATCGACGGTGCAGCCAGATCGACCTCGTCGAGCGGAACCTGCACCGCGCCGGTGCCGCCCCGGCGGTCCGCCCGCCGGCGCCGCGCGATGTCCACCAGCACGCGGCGCATCATGCGCGCGGAGACCCCGAAGAAATGGTCGCGATTCTGCCAGCGGCCCTGATCCCAGCCGAGGAGGCGGATGCAGACTTCGTTGACGAGCGCTGTTGCCTGCAGTGAGTGATGCGCACGTTCGCCGGCGAGATACCGGAGAGCCATGCGATGCAGCTCCGCATAGACGAGCGGGACGAGCTGCTCGAAGGCGCGGTCATCCCCGGCCCGCCACACGCGGAGCAGGTTCGTAACGTCGCCGGCCGGATGCTCGGGCGGATCCACCTGGGACGCTCCAGAGGCCGGATTCTAGCAGCGCGTTCGCCTTCATCCTCATATCCAAGGAAGGCGCAGGGTGCGGTCGAATCCTGCAACTGCATCTTTTGCCGCGGACCGCGCCTTACCAGGTGAGGAGCTGAATGGTTCGGCCTCTCTGCGGAGGAGATATGCAGTCTCAGGCCCTACGACGAAAACTCGGTCATGCCATCGTTGGATTCGCGCTCGCGGGAGTGACTGCGGGGTGTGGCGAGATGGCCAATCCAGTCCAACCGTCCGCGTCCGGCGGCGGACTCTCGTTACGCGCCGCGGTGGGCCTGCCATTCAACGGCAGGCTCGAGGGGGTTTACACCCTTGCGTTTCCCGGCCCGACGACGTTGGTCGTGTCAGGGGAAGGCACAGGCAATGCGACTCAGCTGGGCCGGTTCACATTCGAGTACGACGAAACGGTTGATCTGACAACGGGGACTGGGACCGGGACCTATGAATTCACCGCGGCCAATGGCGACTTGCTGACGGCGCATTGGACCGGTTACGGCCTGCCGACAGAAACCCCCACCGTGCTCCTCGTGATCGAAAACGCCACCATCACCGGCGGAACGGGACGCTTCGCCAACGCGAGCGGCAGCTTCACGATCGAGCGGCTGTTCGACTTCGTGACCAACTCAGGCGGCGGGTCGATCGAGGGGACGGTGCGCCTTAGGTAGCCTGGGTTGCCTGGGTTGCCTGGGTGGCTGGGACGCGTGATGAGCGCATTCACCCATCCAAGCCACCTAGCTACCCAGGCAACCCCTTCAAAACACGGCCATTTCCGTTGATCTCACGCCCTCGCTTGTCTAGACTTCGCACGGGCGGATCAGTGCGACAATTGACACCAAGAATGAAGGGCGTTTTCAGAACAGGTATCGCGACGGCGGCCGTTTTGGCCTACCTCGCGGCGGCAGGCATCCGTGTGACGGGAGGGCAGGCTCAGACGCCGCCGGCCCCGGACCCGCAGGCCCGCCTGAAGGCGGACACTACGCCCCAGGGCGCGAAGACGGGTGCGACGCCGCAAAGTGCGGTTGTCGATCAGTTCTGTCTCGGCTGCCATAACGACCGCGCGAAGCAGGGTGGTCTGGTGCTTTCCGGGCTGGATCTGAACGCACCGCAGAACGCCGAGGTCGCCGAAAAGGTCATTCGCAAACTGCGCGGCGGCCTGATGCCGCCAGCAGGCATGAAGCGCCCGGACAGTCAAACGGTCGCTACGTTTGTCTCGTGGCTGGAAAAGGAAATCGACACCGCGGCCAATGCCGCGGCGGCCCCCGGCCGCGTGCCGCTGCGCCGCCTCAATCGGCGCGAATACGAGAACGCGATCCGCGATCTGATCGGGCTGAACGTCGACGCGAGGACGCTGCTGCCCGACGACAACATCAAGGGCCACTTCGACAACGACGCGTCCGCGCTCCAGGTCTCGCCCAACTTCATCGACCAGTACATCTTTGCCGCGCGCTCCGTCGCGATCGAGGCGGTTGGCAATCCGAAGGCCCTTCCGATCACCACGACCTACGGCGACGTCGAGAACATGGTGATTTCGTTGCCGCCGAGCGGGGCGCCCGGAACGGGCCGCCAGCAGCATCGCCTCGAGGGAATGCCATTCGGGACGCGCGGCGGCTTCTACGTCGAGCACAACTTCCCGGCGGACGGTGACTACGAGCTCACCATCGGCGACATGGCGATGGCGCGCGAAGTGCCGCGGATGGAGTTCGAGAACACGGTGGTCGTGCTCCTCGACGGCAAGGAGATTTATCGCACCAACATCGGCGGCGAACTGGACCACAAGGCGATCGACCAGCGGCTCGACGCGGCGGTTGAAGAGATCAACGGCCGGCTGCGGAAGATCCGCTTCAAGACCACCGCCGGTCAGAAACGGCTGGCGGTCACCTTCGTGCACCGCAGCTTCGCCGAGAGCGACGAGCGGACGCGGACGACGGCGCTCGAAGGCGGTCAGGAGCGGATCCAGGCAGCGCACGCGCTGCAGATCCGGGGGCCGCTTGCTGTTACCGGCATGAGCCAGTCGCCCAGCCGCGCGAAGATTTTCATCTGTCATCCTGAAACCGCCATACGTAGTGTCCGCCCTCAGGCGGACCAGAACGAGGCGGCATGCGCGCTGAAGATCGTCGAAAACCTGGCGCGGCGCGCGTTCCGCCGTCCGGTTACGCAGGAAGACGTCGCGCCGCTGATGGCGTTCTACAAATCGGGCCACGCCAAGGGCGGTTTCGACGCCGGCGTCCGCGACGCCTTGAGCGCCATCCTCGCCAGCCCGCATTTCCTCTACCGCGTCGAGGCCGGGAACACCGCGGGCGCGTCGCGCACGTTGAGCGACCTCGAACTGGCGTCGCGCCTCTCGTTCTTCCTGTGGAGCAGCATCCCGGACGACGAACTGCTGACGCTGGCGACCGGCTCGCGCCTCAGCAGGCCGGAGGTGTTGAGCGCGCAGGTCACGCGGATGCTTGCCGACCCGCGCGCCAGCTCGGTCAGCGAGGACTTCGCGTTCCAGTGGCTCCAGGTTGCCAAGCTGGACGAGATCACTCCCGATCGCGGCCAGTTCCCCTACGCGAGCGGCCTGCTGGACATCCGTGAACCGCTGAAGGATGAACTCCGGCTGTTCGTCGACAGCATCCTGCGCAGCGACCGCAGCGTCATGGATCTCCTGACCGCGAATCACACGTTCCTCAACGAGCGTCTGGCGATGCACTACGGCATCGAGACGGTCAAGGGTGCCCACTTCCGTCGCGTGACGCTCGAGCAGACTCCCCGTCACGGCCTGTTGGGCAAGGGTGCCGTCCTGATGCTGACGGCCTATCCGAATCGGACCTCGCCGGTCCTGCGCGGCGCCTGGATTCTGGAGCGGCTGCTCGGCACGCCGCCGGCCAACCCGCCGCTCGACGTCCCTGCGCTGCCGGAAAACGGACGCGGCCAGCCGGCGCGTACGCTGCGGGCGCGGCTCGAGCAGCATCGCGAGAAGCCGACATGCTTCGCGTGCCACGGCATCATGGATCCGCTCGGCCTGGCGCTGGAGAACTTCAACGCGGTGGGGCAGTATCGCGGCCACGACCCCGACACGCTCGGTTTCATCGATACCGCGGGTCAACTGCCGGACGGCACGAAGATCGGCGGCCCGGATGACCTGCGCCGCCAGCTGGTCGAGCGGCCCGATCGTCAGTTCGTGCAGGCGCTCACGGAAAACCTGATGACGTACGCGCTGGGCCGGAGCCTTGATTACCGCGACATGCCCACGGTTCGCCGCATCGTTCGCCAGGCGGCCGCGGACAACTACCGCTTCAAGTCCATCGTCCTTGGCGTGGTTTCGAGCGACGCGTTCAGAAAGAGGGAAGCCGACTACGCGGACCGGGCGGTCACGAAAACGGCGGCGAGATGAGTAGCCTGGGTTGCCTGGGTGGGGTAGAGGCCGACCTTCAGGTCGGCCTTTCAGGAGGAGCTTAGAGATGTTCCTGTTCAAGAAGCATCTGTCACGGCGCACGGTTCTCAAAGGCGCAGGCGCGACCATCGCGCTCCCGCTGCTCGATGCCATGATTCCGGCAGGCACCGCGTGGGCGCAGACCGCCGCGGCACCGCATCCGCGCCTGGGCTTCGTCTACTTCCCGCACGGGGCGCTGCAGGAGGAATGGACGCCGAAGAAAACCGGCCGCGACTTCGAGTTCCCCTTCATCCTCAAGCCCCTCGAGCCGCACCGCGACTACGTGACCGTTGTCAGCGGTCTTCGCAACAAGGGCGGCGAGAGCTCGAGCCCGCACGGCATCATCGAGGAGACGTGGCTGAACTGCGTGTCCCCGCGCTCGCGCAACGCCAAGACCGGCGTCGGCGTGACCGTGGATCAGATCGCCGCACGGCATCTCGGACAGGGCACACCGCTTCCATCGCTGGAACTCTGCGGCGAGCCGGGCGGCATGATCTCGTTCCGCACGCCAACGCAGGCGCTGCCGATGGAAAGCAATCCGCGCAAGGCGTTCTACGGGATGTTCGGCCAGGGCGACACCAAAGAAGAGCGCGAGGCGATTCTGAGCACCACCGGCAGCCTGCTCGACTACGTGCGTGAATCGACGGCGACGCTGAACGCCAGGCTCGACGCGAGCGATCGCGCGCGGGTCGGCGAGTACCTCGATTCGGTGCGCGAGATCGAACGGCGCGTGCAGAAACTCGAGGAGAACGCCCGGTCGCTTGGCGATCTGCCGGGCGCGCCGCTCGGCCCGCCCGAAGACTTCGGTGAGCTCCTCGACATCCAGTTCGAGATGATTGCGCTGTCCTTCCAGACCAATCGCACCAGGGTGGCGTCGATGAAAATGGTCGAGGAAGCGAGCATGCGGACGTACCCGAACCTGGAGGTCCACGAGGCGTTCCACCCGACGTCGCACTGGGGTGGATTCCCGGACCGCATCGCCAACCTCAGAAAGATCCAGAACTACCACACGGCGGTGTTTGCCAGGTTCGTCAAGCGGCTCGCCGACATGAAGGAAGGCAACAAGTCGGTCCTCGACGACTCGATCATCCTGTTCGGCAGCAACATGGCGAACAGCGACGCGCACAACAACGATCCGCTGCCGCAGGCGCTCATCGGCAAGGGCGGCGGCGTGAAGGGCAATCAGCACCTGGCGTTCCCGCAGAACACGCCGCACGCCAACATCCTCGTGACCATGCTGAACCGCGCCGGCGTGCCGACGAAGGATTACGAGAAGTTCGCCGACAGCACCGGCCCCATCGTCGAGGTGTGACCGTGAGGTTCCGTTTCATCCTGGCGAGCGTCGCCGCCGCGATGTTGGCGGCGACGATCGCAGAAGCACAGATCGCGGATTCGCCCAGCAATGTGGGACGGGCCCTGCCAGGCCCGTCTTCCTCTCAGAAACAGGACGTCAACCGTCGCTTCGACGATGGCAGCACGCCGCTGCAGTGGGCGGTCTACAGGGGCGACGTCGCCGAGGCGAAGCGTCTTCTGCGCGCCGGCGCCAACCTGAAGCTGGCGAACAACTACGGCGTCACGGCGATGACCCTCGCGGCCGAAGTGGCGGACACCGAGATGCTGAAGGTGCTGCTCGAAGCCGGAGCAGACGCCGATTCGCCGAATCCCGAAGGGCAGACCGCGCTCCACGCCGTTGCGCGAACGGGCAACATCGACGCGGCGCAGGCGCTGCTCAAGGCTGGCGCCACCATCGATGCGAAGGAGAAGTGGGGTGGACAGACGCCGTTGATGTGGGCGTCGGCGCGCCGCCACCCGGCGATGATGGAGCTGCTGATCTCCAAAGGCGCCGACGTCAACGCCCGTTCCACGGATCGCAATTATCAGCGTCACGTGCAGGCGGAGGGGCGGCCCAAGAGCCTCGACAGCGGTGGCCTGTCGCCGCTGGCCTACGCCGCGCGCGAGAACTGCATGGCGTGCGTCGAGGTCCTGCTCAGGCACAAGGCCGACATCAACCTGCCCGATCCCGACGGCGTCTCGCCGCTGCTCGTGGCGATCATGAACGCCAATTGGGACATCGCCGACCGGTTGATCCAGGCCGGCGCCGACGTCAATCAGTGGGACATGTTCGGTGAGACGCCGCTGCTCAACGCCATCAACCTGCGCAGCCGGCGTGACGGCGGTAAAGGCTCGTCCATCGATCCGCTGAACAAGGTCAGCGGCACGGAGGTCGTGAAGACGCTGCTGGCGCGGGGCGCCAACCCGAACATGCAGTTGTTCTTCAAGCCGGCCAACGCCCCTGGAGCGATGAACACCCGCGGAGTGACGCCGCTCATCCGCGCCGTCTTCAACGGCGACGTCGAGATGGTGAAGCTGCTGCTCGATCACGGCGCGGACCCGACGCTCACCACCGCCGACCGGCAGACTCCGATTCATGCCGTGCTCGCGGGCCGGTCGCCGGAACCGCAGGCGCTGGAATTGATCCGCCTGCTCTACAAGGCGGGTGCGGACGTCAACGTCGTCGCGCTGATCAACCACCCCGAGGAGATCCGCGGCGGCACGGCGCTGCACTATGCGGTGCGCAAACGCTTCAGGACGGTCATGACGGAACTGGCCCTGGCGGGCATCGACCTCGACTCCGTCGATCAGGATGGCCTGACGGCGCTCGACTACACGCAGTCCCGGGGCTTCATGCCGTTCATGGCGCTGCAGACGCCGATCTACACCGAAGAAGCGCAGATCCTCCGCGGCCTGGGCGCAACCCGCCTGATGGCGCGAAGCCCGGTGTGGCCCGTGCTCGGTCCGCCGCAAGGGGTGTGGGACGACATCTGGCCGCGCGGCGAGTCCGCGTTTCACGAACCCATTTACAAGCACTCCGTCGCTACCAGTGGGCCGTAGGGGACTTCGTTCGAATCGTTCGGGTCGTTCGGATCGTTCGGGTCGTTCGGATCGTTCGGGTCGTTCGGATCGTTCGGGTCGTTCGGATCGTTCGGTTCGTTCCCGTCGCCGTTTTCTGCAGA
>JAICQE010000214.1 GCA_025938035.1 Vicinamibacteria bacterium | reverse complement strand
CGCCGCCACCTTCGTCAGCGCCGCCGTCAGCGTCGTCTTCCCGTGGTCGATGTGGCCGATCGTCCCCACGTTCACGTGCGGCTTCGAACGATCAAATTTCTCTTTTGCCATATGCCGTGTGCCTTCTCGATCAAGAAGTAACTGCCGTGCCCTTCGAACCGTCCTGCTTACGCAATCTCAGTCCGCCTTCGCGCTTCGCGACTCCGGCGGACAGCCTTCGCGTGGCTTGCCAGCCGGAGCCTCACGCTGGCCGGCAGGCCAGCGTGAGCGAAGGCTGGAGCCGATGACCAGGATTGAACTGGTGACCTCGTCCTTACCAAGGACGCGCTCTGCCAACTGAGCTACATCGGCCCTTAGCTAGTTGGTAGTTCGTAGTTAGTAGCTCGTGAACACACACACTACGAACTACCAACCAGCCAACTACGAACTCAATGGAGCGGGAGACGGGGATCGAACCCGCGACCAACAGCTTGGAAGGCTGTGACTCTACCACTGAGTTACTCCCGCCTTCGCGGCTCGCTTCCTTCGCTCACTCGCCGACTACGGCGGGCCGGCCGCCATGTGGTCGCGAACGATTCCGCGTGCCGCAACTCCAATCAACCGTTCGACAAACCTGCTTTCCGCTCCCGCGTACTTCATCGCGGCGCGAAGCGCCGCGGCAAAAAACAGAGGAGGCCCTTCGACTCGCTTCGCTCGCTCAGGGCACCATTCGACTCGATCGCGCCAGCCCTCGCCGGGCCTGCCATGAGCGAGGGCGCGAAGCGCCCGAGTCGAATGGTGGGGAGGGGAGGGTTCGAACCTCCGTAGCCACAAGGGCGGCAGGTTTACAGCCTGCTGCGATTGACCGCTCTGCCACCTCCCCGAATCTTTTCGTCGTGCCTCCGGCGTTTGCGCGTTGATGCGCGCAGACACCGATATCAATGTCTTGGAATCGTGGTTGTTCGACGTCCCGGCCTTATCTGGCAAAACGCCTTAACGGCGTTTCGCTGTCTGGCAAAACGCCTTAACGGCGTTTCGCTGTCTGGCAAACCGCCTTACGGCGTTTCGCTGTCTGGCAAACCGCCTTCACGACGTTTCGCATGCTGGCTGGAGCTCCGATGGAGCTGGCGGAGGGATTTGAACCCCCGACCGGCTGATTACAAATCAGCTGCTCTACCGGACTGAGCTACGCCAGCCAGACAAAGAGCGAATAATAGCACTTCCCGTGCCACAGGGGCAACCGACGCCAGATGGCGTCAGCCCCATCCCTGATTTTGCCAGAAATCGCTTAACGGCCATTAGCTCAGCTATTTATGCCGTTCTCCCGTCTCGTCCCCCGCGCCTTGCGACCCGCCTCGCGCTGGCGGCGCGCCTCGAACAGAACAATGCCGGCCGCCACCGACACATTCAGGCTCGACACATGTCCGCGCATTGGGATGCGTGCCGTGAAGTCGCACTTCTCCCGCACGAGCCGCCGCAGGCCGCTGCCTTCGGCACCAACCACGATTGCGGACGGCGTCAGGAAGTCGATCTCGTCGTAGTTCGTGGTGGCATCGTCCGCAAGGCCGACCGTCCAGACGCCACTCTCCTTCAGCTCGTCGAGCGCACGCGCGATGTTGACCACCTGCGCGATCCTGACGTGTGCCACAGCGCCTGCCGACGCTTTCGCCGCAGCCCCGCCGAGCGCCGCCGAACGCCTGTTCTGCATCACGACGCCGTCGGCCCCGGCCGCGTCGGCCGTTCGAAGAATCGCGCCGACGTTGTGCGGATCTTCCACGCCGTCGAGCACGACGATCAACGGGGGACCGGCGGCACCGCGAACCAGCTCTTCCACGCTGTAGTCTGCCGATGCGTCGTCAACATCGGCGACGACGCCCTGATGCACGCCGCCCCGTGCCAGGCGCTCCAGCAGCTGACTGTCGACGCGTTGAACCCTGATGCCGCGTTCCGCGGCGAGCGCAAGCAATTCCTGGATCCGGCCGCCGCTGCGCTGACCGACGCGAACCGCGGTGACGCGTCCGGCGCGCAATGCCTCGAGCACCGGATTGATCCCGTAAACGATCATTTCAGTCGTCGTCCCTTGGGGCTGCAGGCGAAGCGAAGGCGCATCACGACCGTTCGTCGGTCCAAAGAGGCCGTCCATCCGAAAGGGCGGTACTGCTCGGCCGCGGCGATTTACCGTGACTGGTCAAGGAGCATGTCATGACGACACAAACGATGATCAGGGAAATCGCGGCCGCGCTGCTGCTCGCCGGTCTCATTTTCGCACCTGGAGTCCCGCCTTCGCGCAGGCGCCGGAGGCGCCGCCGAATCCACTGCTGAATCTGCCGAAAGTCATCCAGGCGACGCCCGGATGCCTCGGCGTCGAGACCGCGATGACACAGAGCGGCAAGATGGTCATCTTCGCGTGGTTCGAGAACAAGAAGGCAGCGCTCGCTTGGTACTATAGCCAGACCCATCAGGCGCTGATGAAGATGATGGGCGGCGGGCCGTCCCGTCCACGCGGTCCGATGGCCGATGTCCCGGACGACGGCCGGCCGATCATGGCGATCGCGTCGGTCATGCTGTCACGGCCGCAGGACGGCATTCCTCAGACGGGACTTCCGCCCGTGTCGCAGATCGCGATCGAGCTGTACGCGCCACTCCCGGGCGGTCTCGCGGCGGGAGGGCGATTCGCACCTGCCGCCGTCGACGTCCCCGGTCTCCTGATCAGCTCGAGTACGACCGCACCGGGATCGAAATAGGATCGCCGTCAACGGAATCGCCCATGAATGGACCGGGGATACGGCTGCGAGACTGGTTGTGGCTGCTCGCCATCAACGTGCTTGCGAACGTCGTCGCCGACGTCACGCTCAACGACCACCCCGTGCCGTGGCTGGAGGTCCCCGTCCGCGCGTGGCCTGGCTTCGTCGTCTCAACAACGATCAGCTCGTTATGCCTGGTGGTCATGACGCGGTGGACGACGATCGTTTCCCGGACGTTCGGGCGGTCGACTTTGTCGACGAGCTCTATCCGGACGTGGACGGCGGGCTGCTGGTGCGATTGAAAGACGAGAAGAAGACGGAGATCAGCGTCGCGAGGGACCGCGTGAAGAATCTGAAGGAACGCCTCGGGATCTAAACGGCGCGGGCCAGCAGCGCCACCGCGTGCGCGGCGATCGCTTCGCCGGCGCCAACGGAATCCACGCCTTCGTTCGTCTTCCCTTTCACGCTCACCTGAAACGCGTCGCAGCCGAGCGCCCCGGCCACGCTGGCGCGAATCGCGTCGGCATGCGGCGCGAGCTGCGGCCGCTGGGCCACGACGACGACGTCCACGTTGATCACCGTGTAGCCGCCGGCCGCGACGATCGCCGCGGCGCGGCGAAGCAGATCGAGGCTGTTCGCGTCTTTCCACGCCGCGTCCGTATCGGGGAAGTGCCGGCCGATATCGCCGGCGCCGGCGGCGCCGAGAATGGCATCGGTCACGGCGTGACAAATCACGTCGGCATCGGAGTGCCCGAGCAACCCCTTGTCGAACGGAATCGTCACGCCGCCGAGAACCAGGGGGCGGCCTTCAACGAGCCGGTGCAGGTCGTACCCGTTGCCGATGCGAATTCCTGCGTAGGGCACTCCTGCCGTCGTGCCACCGAGCCACCGCTCGGCGATCGCGAGGTCGTCCGGGGTGGTGATTTTCAGGTTTCGCGGGTCGCCGTCGACGAGCTGCACCGGATGGCCGGCCTGTTCGGCGAGCGCGGCCTCGTCGGTGGCGTCGGCGCGGCTCGTCAGCGCGTGGCGCAGCACGTCAACGCGAAATGCCTGCGGCGTCTGCGCCAGGTAGATCCGATCGCGTGGCAGTGTCTCCGCGATGCGTCCCGCGGCATCCGCCAGTTTCACCGTGTCGCTGGCACGAAGCGCCGCGATCGCGGCGCCGGTCTCGAAGGCCGCGTCGATGGTGCGGCGAATCAGCGCATCGGTGACGAGCGGCCGGGCCGCATCATGGATGACGACCACCTCCGCGCGCTGGCCGATCTGCTCGAATGCCTGCCGCACGGAGTCCTGGCGGCGTTCGCCGCCGCCGACAATCAGCACCGGCTTCGTGCGCGAGCGCAGATAGGCAGGGGGATCAGCGGCAAGAAGGGCGGGAAGCGCGACCACGATATCGGCGACGGCGTCGGAAGTGACGAACGCGTCGACGCTGCGCTGGAGGATCGTGCGGCCACCGAGCGTGGCGAGCTGTTTCGGCGGCCCGCCACCGAAGCGCAGCCCGCGTCCACCCGCGGCAATGATTGCGGAAACGTGTCGAGCCAGAGAAAGAAGTTTAACTCGCGATCGTGGCGCGCCTGACAAGGCGCGCCCCACGGTCATTCAGTCGAGACCTGTGCCAACGCGAGGCCCTCCGCGATCTTGGCTTTGATCTTGGCGATGAAACGCGCCGCCTGATCGGGCGGATACCCGCCCGCGGCAAAGGCGGCGTTCCACTGCTCGTCCGACAGGCGCGCCAGCAGCTTCGAGGTCCACACGACGTCGTTCACCGTGACGGTATCCACGATCGTCTGGTAGATGCCGTCGTAATCGAAATCGACGCGGCTGCCGTTGACCGCCTTGATGAAACCCTGTTGCTCGAAGTCCTCGAGATTGTTGCGATTGCCCTGCGCAATGCGGGCGCCAAGCACGCGCGCGATCCCCGGCGCATCCGTCTTGCCAAACGAGGCGCCCAGATCACGAACGACGTAGCGGCGCACGCCGGTGCCGTTGGGATTCATCAGGTCATAGATCTTGTTGTTCGACGTCTTCCAGTCCCAGTTGTTGATGATCAGGTTGGCGACAATGAGCCCCTTGAACGGCTGCGTATCGGCGAACGGATTCTTGTGCCACGCCCAGTCGCCGACGACTTTGGCGTTTGGCATCACAGGGCGGAAGCGTCCCGGTCCCGGATTCCCCTCAGGCCCGCCTTCCATCGTCCACGTGGTGACGTAATAGGTCGGCACCTGGTGATACCCGATCGCCCACAGGATTCGGGAAGCGACGACCTCGGTCTGCGCCTCCGGGCCCAGCTTGACGCTCCATTCGACTCCATTGGCGTCGCGCAGGTCATAACCCGGGCTGAAGCCGGTCTGATCGGCCTTGACGAAGATGAACGCCGCCGGTTCGGGCAGCGGCGTCGGACTGGGCGGCCCCACGCGGAGGTCGCGTGTTTCCAGATCGCGAGGTTCCTGCCAGAGCTGCGAGATGTCCGCGGCCGGCTCGGGCGTCGTCCTCACGGTCCGGCCACCGGTGCAGTTCGACACGGCAAGAACGGCCACGAATACAAACGGCACGGCGGTGTGTAATGGCAGAGTCCTCATGCCAGAACTCCGTGCAGAAATCCTGCCGTCCTTTTCAACGGCTCAGCCGGATGCGCGTTTTCTCAGGAAATGGAGCGCGAAGTCTCGCTGCAGCCGGTGAACTGCGTCATGCGCGCTGAGGTCGCGTCGAGGACCTGAATCAGCCGCCGCTCGCTCACCTCGTGCGGAGCGAAGACGACCAGCAATGCGCGGGTCGTTGCCGTCGTTACCATCGTGCGCGCCGAATCGGACGTCGGATTGCCGAACGGCCCGTCGCGATCGGCCAGCGTCATTCGCCCGCCGACGTGGACCTCGTCTTTCCTGATTCCGGCATACGATTCGCCCTCGATGCCAATACGAAGCTCCACATCGCCCTCGATCCGGCTGGCGTCGTACAAGCCATACGGCAGCTGAAACTCCAACGAGCACCAGTTGCACACGTCCACCATGCTGTTGATGCGCGGCAGCGTGTCGCCTTTACGCACGCGGCGCAGCAGCGCTTCCGAGGAGGGACGGGTTTTTGTGGGATCGAGCCCAACGCGTTTATACATCGTCCGCACGGCCGTCACTTCCGCCGGCGGATTGATGCGCACGGCGGCCTCGGCCGCCGCGAGCGG
>JAICQE010000064.1 GCA_025938035.1 Vicinamibacteria bacterium | reverse complement strand
GCTACTCGCTCGGCTTCGAAGGCAAGACCGAGAAGATGCCGAACGCGCAGGTGATGATGCTGTCCACGATGTGCGGGCACGGCATGATCAGCCACTCGCTGGCGAAGAAGATGATCGACTTCGTCAAGGAAAACCGGCGCACGCCGGAGCAATGCGCCGCGACGCTGACGCGCTTCTGCTCCTGCGGCGTCTTCAACCCGTCGCGCGCGACGCGCATTCTCGAAGATGCCCGCACCAAAGTTTCGTAGCCTCGCACTCTTCCTCGGGATCCTTGCGCTCAGTTGCAGCGGTTCCGGCGGCAGTTCGTGGAGTTGCTCGATGCCGATGCGCATCGGGGCGCCGGCCGCGAGCGATGCCCTCGTCCTGCGCAACTTCACGCTGATCGACGGCGGCGACCACGCGGTCGTGTCGCCGGCGGCGATGGTCGTCGAGCAGGGGCGTGTGGCATGGGTCGGGCCGGAGGCCAACCTCGAGGCGCCGGACGGCGCGCCGGTCAACGACTTGAACGGTGCGTTCGTGATCCCCGGGTTGATCGACATGCACGCGCACGTCGGCAACACGGTCGATCTCGTTCAGGACAGAAAGTTCCACACGCGGGAGAGCATCGAGAACGACCTGAAGACCTACGCCTCGTACGGGGTCACCACGATCGTCAGCATGGGTACCGACCAGGACACGATCTTTCCGCTGCGCAACGAGCTGCGCACGGCCGCCTCCGCGAACGCTACGGCGGGCCAGGCGCTGTCGATGGCGCGCGTGTACTCCGCCGGTCAGGGCCTGATGTTCGAGGGCGGGTATGGCGGTCTCGCCGGTGTCAACGATGCGGCCGCGACGCCGGAGGAGGCGACGGCGTACGTCAACGCGCAGCTGGACAAGGGCGCCGACTTCATCAAGCTGTGGCTGGATTCAGAGCTCGGCACGATGGCGAAGATGCCGCCGGCGATTTCGCAGGCGATCATCGACGCGGCGCACAAGCGCGCCGCGCGCGTGCTTGCCCACGTGTTCTATCTCGAAGACGCGAAGCGGCTCGTTGACCAGGGCATCGACGGGTTCGTGCACATGGTGCGCGACCAGCCGATCGATCAGGCGCTCATCGACGGCATGGAGAAACACGGCACCTGGCAGGTGGCGTCCACGCTCTCTCGCGAGGCGTCGATGTTCGCCTACGGCTCGACGCCGGAGTTCGCCGCTGACCCCTTCTTCACGCGTGGCGTGTCGGCGAAGACGGTCGAACTGATCAAGAGCCCGGAACGTCAGAAGACGATTGCCGGCAATCCGAACTTCAAGAAGTTTCCCGCCTTCTTCGAGCACGCGAAGGCAAACCTGAAGCGTCTTGCCGATGCCGGGATTCCGTTCGCCGCGGGTACCGACGCTGGACCGCCCGGGCGCTTCCCGGGCTACTCGCAGCACTGGGAGCTGCAGCTGATGGTCGAGGCGGGCCTGACGCCGGCGCAGGCGATCGAGGCGGCCACGCGGCGCGCGGCGATGTTCCTCGGCGCCGAGGATCTCGGGACGCTGGAACCGACGAAGTGGGCCGACTTCGTCGTGCTCGACGCGAACCCGCTGACGGACATCAGAAACAGCCGGAAGATTCGCTCGGTGTATATCGCCGGCAAAGAGGTTCGCTCGATCAATCAGGAAGGCGGATCGTAATGGCGCGCAGTGTCGTCTTCGCGCTCCTTCTTTTCGTCTCGCTCGGACTGTCCGATCTCCTTGCGCAGCGCGGGCCGGCGCCGCAGATTGTCTGGTCGCCCAAGGCGGTCAAGCCGGGCGACTGGACGCCGCCGCACAAGCCGCACACGAAGCTCGTTGACGTGCTCGCCAAGCACAAAGGCAAAGCCGACTGGGTGGAGACGGTCGTAGACGACGACACGCTGCGCGCCGATTACATCTCGATGGCGGTCGGTGGCAAGACGCCGCGCCGGATGAACACCGACACGCGCGAGTGGTGGGTCGTTCAGGATGGCCAGATCCGCTTCACCATCGACGGCCAGGAACCGTTCACCGCGTCGAAGGGCTACATCGTCCAGGTGCCGTACCGGACGATGTACACGATGGAGACCGTGGGCGACCGGCCGTCGCTGCGGCTGGAGGTGAACATTGCGCGCGCCAGGAAGATGTATCCGATCGAGGAGAAGCCCGTTCCCGTCGCCGGCATGGAGTTCGTCCGCGCGCGCGTTGCGGGACGCGGAACCTACGACAACGGCAACAAGCCCTGGGTCGACTTCAACGCCGTCGTCGCGGGCACGGACAAGACACGCCAGTTCGTCGTCGACGATCGCGGATTCGCCAACATCATCCTCGGGAAGGGCATCCCGCCACCCGCACCGACGGACAAGGGACACTTCCACACCGAGAGCTCGGAGTTCTGGTTCATCCTGCTGAACCAGATCCGCTACACGATCGAAGGGCTTCCCACCTTCATCGCCGAGCAGGGCGACATCGTCTACGTGCCGAAGCAGCGGTGGCACCTCGCAAGCTTCGCCGGCGACGGGTTGTCGGCGCGGCTGGCGATGAATGGATATCCCGATCTCGCGCATTCCTTCGAGGCGAACGAAGGCCGGTGACGGACTCCCGACACACCGAGGCACCAAGGCACCGGGACAAGGGAATGAAAACCTCAGTGTCTCGGTGTCTCGGTGTGCCGTTTCTAGTGGTGGCGACTGCCGGGTGCGCAGCGCCCGCCCCTGACACCGCGTGGGCGCCGAACCGGCCGATTGAGTTCGTCGTCGCCGCGGGTCCCGGCGGCGGCAGCGACCTTCTCGCACGCACCGTTCAGTCGATCATCCAGAAATACAAGCTGATAGATGGCTCGGTGATCGTCACCAACAAGGGCGGCGGTTCCGGATCGGAGGCGTTCGTTTACGCCAAAGGGTCCAGCGGCAATCCGCACAAGGTGGTCTTCGCGACCAACAACGTCTGGCTGCTGCCACTGGGGTCATCGGTCGGCTACGCCTGGTCGGATCTGCAGCCGGTGGCTGCCGTGGCCTTCGACGAGTTCATGCTGTGGGTGAACTCGACCGCGCCGTACCGGGACGTGACGACGTTCCTCGACGCGGCACGCGGCGCCAGCAAGCATCTGGCGATTGCCGGAACGGCGTCGAAGGACACCGACCAGGTCCTGGTGCGGCAGATCGAGAAGGTCGGCCACGTGGCGTTCGCCTACGTGCCCTTCAGGTCCGGCAGCGAGGTGGCGGTGCAGCTGGCCGGGGGTCACGTTGCGGCCAACGTCAACAACCCGCAGGAAAACATGGGGCAATGGCGCGCCGGCGCGATCCGCCCGCTGTGCGTCTTCTCCCCGGCGCGGCTGAACTACGCGGATGCGGCCGGTATTCCGACCTGCAAGGAAGCGGGGCTGCCGATCGAACGCTATCAGATGCCGCGGACCGTGTGGCTGCCGAAAGGTGTGACCGACGAGCAGGTCGCGTTCTACCGGACCGTGCTGGCCAGGGTTCGCGACACCGAAGAATGGAAGGCGTGGCTGCGCAACGGATCGCAGACCGATGCGTTTCTGAGCGGGACCGAGCTGACCGACTACATCGCGGCCGACGAACGCTGGCTGCGCGGACAATTCGCCGAGGATGGCTGGCTCGTCAAGTAACAGCGAGGGGACGCCCTGCGCGATGCAACGGACCGTCGAGATTTGGACGGCTGTTGCTGTCGCGCTTCTCGGCGTGGTCGTCGTCTCGGAAAGCCTCACGCATGACATCGGCTGGAACGAGACGGGGCCCGGCTCGGGCTACTTTCCGTTCCGTATCGGGGTGCTGCTGATCGGGGCAGCGATTATCCGCACGTTTCAGGTCCGCCTGAAGCCGGACACGACGACTGCTTTTGTCACCCGCGAGGAACTCGGGCGCAGCCTCAGCGTGCTCTGGCCGACGATTGCCCTTGTAGCGGCGATGTTTCCGCTCGGCTGCTATGTTCCCTCCGCCGTCTATCTCGCGTGGATGATGCGCCGGCACGGGGGGTACGGCTGGCTGCTGTCCGCCGCCTACGGCGTTGCCATTGCTCTCGCGTTCTTCCTCGTGTTCGATCTATGGTTCCGCGTGCCGCTGGCGAAGGGACCGATCGAAGCCGCACTCGGGCTCTACTGAGCGATGGGATTCATCGGCTTCCTCTATCCGTGGGGCGCGATCCTGCAGCTGCTGGCGGTCGCGCACTTCTTCCGACGGCGGCCCGACAACTTCTGGTTCTTCGTCATCTTCCTCGGCGGACCGCCGGGAGCGCTGATCTACCTGGCCGTCGAGGTCGTGCCGGATCTGTCGCTGCTGCGGCAGTCGTTCGACTCCTATGGTCGCAAGAAGCGCATCCGCTACCTCGAAGCGCTCGTGCTCGAGAACCCGGCGCCCGGTAATTACGAGGAGCTGGCCGACCTCTACCTCGACGAACAGAAGTTCGCCCGCGCGCGCGAGTGCTACGACAAGGTGCTGGCGCGGCCCGGCGATCATCTGGACGCGCGCTATCGCCGCGCGATTGCCGCGCTGCATCTCGACGATGCGGCCGCGGCCAGGGACGATCTGGAGCAGGTCGTCGCGCGCGAGCCGAGGTACGACTCGCATCGCGCGTTGGCGCTCCTCGCCCACGCCTGCGCGCAGACGGGCGACGTCCAGCGGGCGGATGCGCTGTTCGCGCGGGTGACGGAGTCGTCCACGCTGCCGGAGACGTACTACAACTACGCGAGCTTCCTCGCCGCGCAGGGCCGCACCGACGAAGCGCGCAGCTGGGCGCAGCGGATCGTCACCCGCCGCGACAGCATGCCCCTATACCTGCGGCGGCGCGAACGTCCCTGGTTCAAGAAGGCGAAGGCGCTGTTGAAGCGCATGCCGAAGGCAGCTCCCGCCACCCGATGATTGACGCCGCGCCGCTCCTCGACGGCTTCGCGGTTGCCGTCACGCCGTATCACCTCGCACTGATGGCCGGCGGCGTGCTGCTCGGCATCCTCGTCGGCGTGCTGCCGGGACTGGGCGCACCGAACGGCGTCACGCTGCTGATGCCGCTGACCTTCAGCATGGAGCCGATCAGCGGCATCATCGTCCTCTCGTCGATGTACTGGGGGGCGCTGTTCGGCGGATCGACGACGTCGATTCTGTTCAATATCCCCGGCGAGCCCTCATCGGTGGCGACGACGTTCGACGGGTATCCGCTGGCAAAACAGGGCCGGGCCGCGGAGGCGCTGGCGACCGCGTTCATGGCGGCCGGCTTCGGCGCGCTGGCGGGCGTTGTCGTCGTCACTCTCATCGCCGATTCGATCGCCGGGATCGCGCTGCGCTTCTCGGCACCCGAGTACTTCGCCGTCTATCTCCTGGCGTTCTGCAGCTTCGTCGGCATGGGCGGCAGCCATCCGGCGAAGACCGCGATTTCGCTGCTCGTCGGGCTGGCGCTGGCGGCCGTCGGCTTCGACACCGTGTCCGGCGAGGTGCGCCTGACGTTCGGCAGCGACGAGCTGGTGCGCGGCATTCCGTTTCTCGTCGCGGTGATCGGGCTGTTCGGCATCGGCGAAATTCTCGTCACCGTCGAGCAGGGGCTGCGCTTCGAGGGCGTCCGAGCCCGTGTCGGGCTGCGCGACGTGCTCGGCAGCGTGCGCCAGATGCCGCGTTATGCGTGGGCGCTGGTGCGATCGACGTTGATCGGCTGCTGGATGGGGATCACGCCCGGCGGCCCCACCGCCGCGTCGTTCATGTCGTACGGCGTGGCGCGCCGCTTCTCGCGGCGGCAGGGCAATTTCGGGCGGGGAGAGATTGAAGGCGTTGTCTCGCCGGAAGCGGCCGATCACTCCGCCGGCGTCTCGGCGCTGCTGCCGATGCTGGCGCTTGGCGTGCCGGGCTCGGCCACTGCGGCCGTGATGATGGGCGGGCTGATGATCTGGGGGCTGCAGCCCGGCCCGTTGCTGTTCGTCGAGCAGCGCGAGTTCGTCTGGGGACTCATCGCGTCGATGTACGTCGCCAACGTCGTCGCCGTCATCCTCGTGCTGGCGACCGTACCGTTCTTCGCATCGATCCTGCGCATTCCGTTTTCGATCATCGGCCCGCTGATCATCGTGACGTGCCTGACCGGGGCGTACACCGTGGCGAGCAGCCTCTTCGACGTGGTGCTGGCGCTGGTGTTCGGGGCGGTGGGCTATGTGTTCAAGAAGCTGGACTATCCGGTGGCGCCGCTCGTGCTGGCGCTGGTCCTTGGCGATCGTGCCGAAGTGGCGTTCCGGCAGTCGATGATTCTGAGCGGCGGATCGCTGGGCGTGTTCTGGAGCAACGGGATCGCGGCAACGCTCTCGACGCTGGCGATCGTCATCGCCATGTTCCCGTTCATCGTGCGGCTGCCACGTTCGCGATCGCGATCGTAGTGTCCGCCTTTAGGCGGACCCCCGCTGCCGTCCTGACTACTTGCTGATCGTCGCCTGCACGCGGTCGGCCGCGGCGCGGGCGCGCGCCTTCGCCTCCCAGCTCCCCTTGTCCGCGTAGGTCATGAGCAGTCCCATCGCCTTCGCCTTGGCCTGGGTGTCGGGCGCGTCGACGCCGATCGTCTCCACCGCCGCAACGGCCATCATCCGCACTTCCATGCCGCCGATGGCAGCGCTCGAATCCAGCGGTTGTTTCAGCAGCTCTATCGCCTGCTGCGACGCCGCGGAGTTCAGCTTGCCGACAACGGCCTGCACGAGCGCGTTGATGGCCGGCATGCGCACGCCGTTGACGCCGCTGCGCATCGGCGCCGCGAGCACCGCCACCGCGGCTGATGCGAGAGCAGGGTCGACCGGGTTTCTCGTGATGCTGTTCAACGCGTCGATCGTGGCGTTGCGGATTTCCCCCTGACCTGAGTCCAACGGCGCGGCAAACGCGTTGACCGCCGTCAGCTTGACCTTCGCGTCGGCGGAGCTGTTCGCGATCTCGGCGATGGCGTATACGGCCGGTATGCGGATGTGATCGGACGAACTTCCGACCGGCTGGCGGAGCAGCTCGAGCGCCTTCAGCTTGACGTCGACATCGGCCCGCGAGAGCGCGATCAACCGGACGCGATGCATCGCATCGACACGCGTGCGGGTATCCGCGCTTCCCACCTTGCTCGACAGCGCCGTCAGTTCGGCGAGGGCCTTGGCCAGGTCTGCCTGCGCGAGCGCGGGCGACCCAGTCGCGACGGCGACGGCGAGCATCCATCCGGCAGCAATCCATCGACGCATAAGCACCTCCGTCTTTAAGGCTGAGCTGGGTGCAGTATAGATGGAATGCGTCAGTTCGGCGACGATGAGAGTGTGGAGATCAGATAGGCAATCACGCCGGAGTGCCACGCCAGTCCATAGCCGAAGGCGCACACGGCACAGGCAGCGACGAAGTCGAGCCATTCCGGCAGGCGCGATGCGCGAACCACTGGCCGCACGCTCTCGGTTTGACGTCTGACTTCGGCATAGCGCTCGGGATTCAACTGTATCGCCCGCATGTCGGCCGTCAGTTTCGTGTCGATTTCCCGGAGCGTCGCCAGGTACTCGCGGCACGCCGGGCATCCGGCGAGGTGCTCGTCCACCACAGCACGGTCGCCGGGACGGAGGTCGGCGTAGTCGATGAGGCGGTCCTCGAACGGGGCGCACGGCGTCATTTCGAACGTGCCTCCGCATACAGGTTGGCGAGCAGCTTCCGGCCGCGGTGAATGTGGGTCTTCACAGTTCCGATCGGCATATCCAATATCCGGGCGATCTCCTCGTACGACTTCTCTTCCGCATAGAAGAGCGTCAACGCCTGCCGGTAGGGCAGCGGCAGCGTGCCGAGCAGCGTCCACACATCCGATTCCAGTGCCGGTGCTGCGACAACGCTTTCGGCCGCTTCGCGCGTGCCGGGTTCGTCCAGTGAAACAGGCTCATGGGCACGGCGCTGCTTGAGCATGGTCAGACAGCGGTTCCTGGTGATCGTGTAGATCCATGTCGATACCGCGGAGTCGGCGCGAAATTGCGGCAGCGCACGCCAGATGCGAACCATCACGTCCTGAACTGCATCCTCGGCCTCCGCGCGATCGCCAAGGATCGAAAAGGCCAGCCCCAGCATCCGGCCGCCATACGCCGACATGGCCAGCTCGAAGGCTTCCGTAAACCGCTTCCGGACGAGCAGTGCCCGGATCTCGTCGTCGCGCGTGGTCGGCACACCGCTTCAGTTCTTTAGACCTGGTGGACCGGCGGAAATGTTTCACGCCACCGTCTTGAAACATTTCGCCGTGCCGGTGAGTCTCAAGGGCAAAGCCTATGTCGGATACCGACGCCCTCGTCTTTGGAGCCGTCTTGCTGGTTGCGGCCGCCGCACTTCTGGCCTGGGGGCTGATGCTGCGATTCCGCCGCCGCGAGATTCAGCATCGGGAGTGGATGGCGGCACTTGAAAAGGGAGTGCCGCTGCCTGACTTGAGCCGTCTCGAGAACGGGATGAACGGCTCGCGGGCCTACCTGCTGCGCGGAATGATCTGGCTCGCGTGCGGCCTGACGTTGACGGTCTTTCTCGTCGGTGTCTGGATGACGAGCGGGAGCCGCCCGTCGGTGGATGAGCAGATCCGGCAGGCTCGCGAGCTTGGGTACACGCAGGAGGAAATTCGCGAAATGGCGGACGACTGGCGCCGGGTGGCTCTCCTCAGAGCGTCAACACCAGGGTTTCCGCTGGGCCTCACCTTCGTGGGCATCGTACCGGCGGGAATCGGAGTCGCGTATCTCGTGTTCTACGGCGTGGAATCCCGTCGAGGACGGCAGCAATGAACCGCTACGCGACTGCTGTTCTGTTGTGCGCCGCTGGAGCGGCCGTCGCCGCCGCACAGTCGGCGCCGGGTCCCTCTTTTGAAGTCGCATCTATCAAGATCAACGCCTCTGGCGACGAAAACTTCGGTTTCACGCCGAGGCCCGGAGGCGTGTTGGTCGCCACCAACGTAACGCCCCGCCACATCGTGACGTTTGCCTACTCCATGCAGAACTCGCGCGTTGAGGGAGGCCCCGACTGGCTGGACAGCGTGCGCTTTGACATCACCGCGAAAGCATCCGATGCCGCAACGCAGGAACAGATGCTGCTGATGCTGCGAACGCTGCTCGCTGATCGCTTCAAGCTCGTGATGCACGTTGAAGCGCGCGACACGCCGATCTTTGCGCTGATTCGCGCCCGGGCTGAAGGCCGGCCGGGGCCGCAGCTGCGCTCGTCGGCAACAATCGACTGCGACGCGGCCCGGGCGGCACAGGCGCGTGGGGCAGCGCTCGCGGCGAGCGATGGCCGCCCGATATGCGGCGGCCGCACCCGGGCGGGCGTCATCACTGCCGGTGCGGTGTCGATGGAGGAGTTGGCGAGAAACCTGTCGCGAGTTGTCGGGCGCGCGATTCTCGATCGCACCGGATTGCCAGGCCGCTACGACTTCGACCTGAGGTTCAACTCTGAAGCCGAACTTACCGCCGCCCCTGGCGCCGGCCGTGAACCCGGCGCGTTGCCGTCGTTATTCGTTGCTCTCGAGGAACAGCTTGGTCTGAAGCTGGAGTCGCAGCGCGCGCCCGTGGACGTCGTCGTCATCGACTCGGTTCAGCGCCCGATCGAGGACTAGCCTACAATCCGGCCATGCGTCGCTTCGCACCCATAGCCCTTGTCGTGGGCATCATGGCGTATCAGACGCCGGCGCCCGCGCAGCAGAGACCTCAGGACGCGCGGGAGTGGATCCAGCTGTTCAACGGCCGCGACCTGGCGGACTGGACGATCAAGTTCTCGAAGCACGACCTCGGCGAGAACTTCCGCAACACCTTCCGCGTGGCGGACGGGCTGCTGCAGGTCCGGTACGACCAGTGGCCGTCGTTCAACGGCGAATTCGGCCACATCTTCTATAAGGATCCGTTTTCGTATTACCTGCTTGCCGCAGAGTACCGTTTCGTCGACGAACAGGTGGGCGGCGCGCCCGCCTGGGCGATCCGCAATAACGGCCTGATGCTGCACAGTCCGCACCCGCGGACGATGCTGAAGGATCAGGATTTTCCGATCGCGCTCGAGATCCAGCTGCTCGGCGGGCTCGGCAAAGGGCCGCGGACGACCGCGAATCTCTGCACGCCGGGCGCTCACGTCGTCATGAACGGTCAGCTGCACACGCCGCATTGCACCAACTCCACGTCGGCGACCTACGACGGTGACCAGTGGGTACGTGTCGAGGTGCTCGTCCACGGCGATGAGCTGGTGCGGCACACCATTGATGGCAAGACGGTGCTCGAATACTCGAAGCCGCAGATCGGCGGCGGCGGCGTGTCGCCGGTCGATCCGGCGGTCAAAGTCGATGGAACGCCGATGACCGGTGGGTACATCTCGCTGCAGGCGGAGACAGCACCTATCGATTTTCGCAAGGTCGAGCTGCTGAATCTCGAAGGCTGCATGGATCAACGCTCGGCCACGTATAAGAGCTACTTCGTTAAAGCCAATCCAGCCATGTGCCGCTGAAAGTCGCGGCCAACCGCGCGGTCCGGCTCCCGTCTAACCGGCGTCGGAGGCGGTATGCGTGTTGGAACCATTGCCTGTGCATGCGTCGCGTCAGTCGGCCTTTGCTCGACGATGCAATCGAGTGCTTCCGCTCAGACTGGCGTGGCCTTCGCCGTGGCGTCAATCAAGCCCAATACCGGCGGATCAGCGAGTGTTTCCTTCGGCCCCGTTCCCGGCGGCTATTCCGCGACGAACGTATCTCTCCGTCTCCTGGTGGAGGCCGCCTTTCGAACACGGGCGGGGCAAGTCATCGGTGGACCCGACTGGATCGCGTCGGATCGTTTTGACATCGCGGCACGCGCTCCAGACGGGGCGCCGTCGGCGGCGATCTTTCAGATGCTTCGAACGCTGCTCGAGGACCGGTTCAGGCTCAGGACGCATATCGAGTCGCGCGAAGGGTCCATTTACGCTCTCGTCCGGACGCGCAGCGACGGTCCCCTCGGGCCGCAGTTGCGGCTCTCGTCAGTTGTCTGCGCGGTTCCCGGGACGTCGGGAAACCCCTGCCGACTGAGCGGCACCATCGGCGCGGCAACGGGTTCCGTCCAGGCGACCGGGCAGACTCTGACCGCGCTTGCCTCCTACCTCGGCGCCAACGTCGACCGCGTGGTCGTGGATCGGACTGGACTCACTGGCCCCTTCGATTTCCATCTGGCGTGGACGGCGGACGACTTTCGCGCCGAATCTCCGAACGCCACCGCCGGTGCCCCACCAGGCGACCGCGCGGCCCTGTTCACCGCGCTGCAGGAACAGCTCGGCCTCAAGCTCGAACCGGCGAAAGGGCCCGTCGAGTTTGTCGTGATCGACGGCGCTGAACGTCCGACCGCGGATTGACGCGATCGGTGATATAGCCATTGGTGAAGGTCAAGTCCAGCCCAGTAATGTGCCGGTGAGCGATGGAAAGGTTTGTCATGGCCGATCCCAGTGCAACGATGGAACGTCTCAACAGGCTCGAAGCGGAGAGCCGGCGGCTGCGATGGATGATTCTCGGGCTGTGCGCGCTGCTCATCCTCAGCGTGAGCGCGTCGCGGACGGGCGCGCAGCAGGCCGCACCTGATGTGCTGCGCGTCAAAGGTCTCGTCGTGGAGGATGCGGCAGGACGCGCGGCGATCGTACTCGGCGCACCGATGGCGGAGGGTGCAAACTCGCGGACCGGCTTGAAGATCGTGGATCCGACAGGGCGCGAGCGCATCGGCATTTCAATCGTGCCGAACGGCGACGCCGTCATCGGGCTGGACGCGCCGCGCGGAACCGGCGACGAACGCAACCCCGAGCGCATCAGCCTCAATGCCGATGCGAAGGGCGCCGCGCACATCCGCTTCCTGGATCGGCGCACGAGCGTCGCCGCGCGGATGTACCTGGATCCGCAGAATCGCGTCTGGCTCAGCTTCAGCGACTTCGCGCAGACGCCGCCGGTCATTCGCCGGTACGGCCTGACCGGAGAAGAAGTCGTCCGCCCGAACCCGTGATATAGCAATTGGTGCGGTGAAGGAGCCGCACGGATGACGGATCGCGACATCATTCAGGAGCGGGGGCGCTCGCTCGAGGACGATTACTTCAGGAAGAAGGATCGGGAACTGGTCGAAAAGATCCAGCGCGCGGCGGACGCCGAGCGCGCGCGCGCGGACGTCGGCCGCGCCGCCGGGCTCTCCGATCCGGCGCTGGCGCAGGAGCTTCTCGATCTCGGCTTCACGGCGGAGACTGTGACGCTGCTGCCGATCGTGCCGATTCTCCAGATGGCGTGGGCCGAAGGCGGCGTCAGCCAGTCCGAGCGCGACCTGATCGTTCGTTTTGCCAGGAGCCGCGGGATTGCCGAGGGGAGCGCTGCGGATCAGCAGCTCACATCCTGGCTGGCGAACCGGCCGAGCGAGGCGGTGTTTGGCCGTGCCGGCCGTCTCATCCGGGCGGTGCTCGACTCCGGCTCCGATCCGGGCCTGAATGCGGATGATCTCGTCGCTTACGCCGAAAAGATCGCGTCAGCGTCCGGCGGCGTGTTCGGGATCGGAAAGATCTCCAGCGAAGAGCGGGCGCTGCTCTCCGGCCTCGCCGCCGACCTCAAAGGGCGCCAAGCCTAATCGTCGTAGCCTTCGTGGCTTAAAATCCGGACCTGCCAGACGGTCCGCCGGAAGGCGGACACTACGAAGGAGGGTCGTATGCGTCGTTATGCGTACTTGGTGGTTGTCGTGGCGCTCGTCGGTTGCGCCCGGTCCGCGAACGTGGCGCAGGAACAGGACGCGCTGATGGCGAAGGATCGGGAATGGTCGGGCGTCGTGAAGGACGTCGACAAGTTCGTGTCGTACTTCGCGGCCGACGCCACCATCCACGCTCCCGGGATGCCGGCCGTGACCGGCTCGGACGCGATACGCAAGACGTATGGCGAGATGGCCGGTGCACCGGGCTTCGCACTGTCCTTTGCCCCCACCAGAGCCGTCGTCGCCGCCAGCGGCGACATCGGCTACACCGCAGGCTCCTACGAGATGTCGATGGCCGGTGGATCGGAGAAAGGCAAGTACGTCACCACCTGGAAGAAGGAGAACGGCGAGTGGAAGGTGGCCGAGGACATCTTCAACGCCGACGCGGCACCGGCGACTGCTGCTGGCTCGCACGTGATGATGCCCCCATCCGATTTGAAGTGGGGCGACCCACCGCCCAGCCTGCCTCCTGGAGCGAAGATCGCAGTCGTCTCCGGTGATCCGACGCAGGCGCAGCCGTTCGTCATCCGCGCGCAGGTGCCCGCTGGTTACAAGGTGGCTCCACACTGGCATCCAGGCACGGAGAACCTGACCATCCTTTCGGGCACAGTGGCGCTCGGCATGGGCGAGCAGTTCGACGAGAGCAAGATGACGCAGCTCGCTGCCGGCGGCTATGCGTCGATGCCGGCGGAGATGCGGCACTACTTCCTGTCACGAACGGCCGCCACATTTCAGGTGCATGGGATGGGGCCGTTTGTCGTGAACTACGTCAACCCGGCCGACGACCCGAGCAAGCAGCCGAAGTAGTTGGCGACCATCATCGGCATCGCCGGCAGTCTCCGCCGCGGCTCATACAACGCGATGCTCCTGCGTGCCGCGGCGGAGGCGATGCCGGCGGGTGCGGCGCTCGAGATTGCGTCGATACGCGACATCCCACTGTATGACGCGGATCTCGAGAGCGGGCAGGGCATCCCGCCGGCGGTTCAGCAGCTCAAGGATCGGATCGCCGCGGCTGATGGGCTGCTGATTGCGACGCCGGAGTACAACAACTCGATGCCGGGCGTGTTGAAGAACGCGATCGACTGGCTGTCGCGTCCCTCTGCCGATATCCCGCGCGTCTTCCGCGGGCTGCCGCTTGGGTTCATCGGCGCCACGCCGGGCATGGGCGGCACGCTGTTGTCGCAGGCTGCCTGGCTGCCGGTCTGGCGCATTCTCGGTGTCCTGCCGTTCTTCGAAGGGCGCGTCATCGTCTCCGGTGCGGCGAAGGTGTTCGACGATGCGGGACGGATCAGCGACCCGGCGACGGACGCCCGCGTCCGCGAGTATGTCGGAGCGTTTACGGCGTTTGTTCAGCGCCATAAGCGGGGTCAATCCGGCTGAAGCCGGACTCCACGTCCAGATTCTGCTGGATCCGGCTTGACACGTATTTTAGTTTGATCTAAATTACGTCCTGACATCGTGGACGCCGCGCTGATTTCCGCCATCGGGTCGCCCCGCCGCCGCGAGATTCTGCGGCTGCTGTGGGAACAGGAGCTGACGGCCGGCGCCATCCACCAGGCCATGCCGGACGTCACCTTCGGCGCGGTCTCGCTCCAACTTAAGGTGCTTGCCGGTGCCGGGCTCGTCGAGTCGCGCCCCGACGCGCAGTTCCGCGTCTATAAGGTCCGCCGCGACGCGCTCGGTCCGGTCGCCGCGATGCTGGAGGAGATGTGGACCGACGCGCTCTGGCACCTGAAGCTCAAAGCGGAATTGAAGGAAAGCCGCCGCGGCCCGCGGCCGCGCCGCCAATCGAAGGGGAAGAAACGATGATTACCTCCACCGTTCGCCTCGACAGGACGATCGTCATTCGCGCACGCCCGGCGACCGTGTTCGAGTTCTTCACCAGCACGCCGGACTGGGCTGCATGGTGGGGCGCCGGATCGACGATCGACGCACGGCCGGGGGGACAGCTGCTGATTCGCCACCCGAACGGCGTGGAGGTGGCGGGCGAAGTCATCGACGTCCGCGCGCCCGAACGGATCGTCTTCACATACGGCTACGCGAGCGGCAAGCCAATCCCGCTGGGCGGCTCACAGGTCACGATCCGGCTCGACGGCCACCCCGCGGGCACGCTGCTGCAGCTCACGCACGAGTTCTCCGACGCCGCGGCGCGCGACCATCACGTGCAGGGCTGGAGGTTCCAGCTCTCGCTCTTTGCCAATGCGGTGGCGAACAAGGTCAACGCGGGCGCGGCGGAGACGGTCGATCGGTGGTTTGCCGCGTGGAGCGATCCGCAGGCGGCCACGCGCGAGGCGACGCTGAACGAGATCGGCACGAAGGACATTCAGGTCTCCGATAAATTCAGCTGCCTTGCGGGCGAGGAGGATGTGAAGGCTCACTTCGCGGCCGTGCATTGGTTCATGCCCGGACTGCGGCTCGAGCGGCGCGGCGACATCCGCCACTGCCAGGCGCACGTGCTCGCCGACTGGGTCGCGATCGCCAAGGACGGACAGGAACGCGGCCGCGGCACGAATCTGTTCGTGCTCGACGCGGACGGCCGGATTGCGGAGGTCACGGGATTCTGGGCTTGATCGGAGGGCCACCGCGTTCGCGGTGCCGGTTCATGTACCGCACGGAAGCGCGTCGGGCGTCCTGCCAGCGCAGCCCTCCGGCCACGGCTGAAAGGCGGCGCGGCCCTCGATACGGTGGTCGCCGATGCGCTGGCGCCCTTCGCCGCGCGTCAGCCACTCGGAAAAACGCGCGGCGGTTTCGGCGTCGCGCGGATGAATTACCGCGTACGTGTTCAGCAGCAGAGCGTCGCCCTCCGACACGACAACCAGATCCACCTGCCTCTGAAGCTGCCAGAACGTCGCTTCGTCGGTGAGCGTGTAGGCGCGCTTCTCATGCGCGTGCCGCAAGGTGATCGACATGCCCTGGCCGCTGACGAGCAACCGGCCAGCAGACGGAACCGCCCCGGCCTGCTTCCACAGCATCTGCTCCCGCTCGTGCGTCCCCGAGGCGTCGCCGCGCGACACGAAATCGACGCTGGACTGAGCGATTCGCCGGAACGCATCCAGCACGTTGGTGGTGGTCTTCACGCCCGCGGGATCGGTGGGCGGGCCGACGAGACCGAACCGGTTGAAGGCGAGTTTCTGATACGACCAGTCCTGATGGGCGGCCAGGTACCGCGCCTCGGCCTCCGGCGCGTGGCTGATCACGAGATCAACGATCCCATCCTGCAACATCTCGAGCGCGCGGCCGCTTCCCGCGGCGTGCATGCGTACCGTCGCCACATCGAAGTGAGGAAGCAGCGCGTCGAGGAGCCCTGAATTCTGGACGCTGGTTGTCGTTGCGACGTCGAGCGTGGGAGGTTGCTGCGGCTGCTGCGCGCATCCGATGGCCAAGCCGGCCAGAATCGTACAGACGAGTCGCCCTGAGTTGCGCGTCTTCATGGGCGTACGGTAACTAGCCTCGGATGGGCTGCCGTTCATTGGCGGCATCCATAGCCCCATCAGTGCAATCAATTGGACGCCGCGCGGCATCAGAGGTGATTCTCGTCGACATGCTCCGCTCGTACCGAACACTGGGATTCCTGCTGTTGCTGACACTCCTTGCCCCTGCGTCCGCTGACGCGCAGGTCGGCGCCGGACAGGTGACCGGCACCATCATCGACATGCAAAGAGCGCCTGTTCCAGGCGCCACCGTTACAGCTGTACGCGGGCGGGGAGGAGCCGTTCGGACGGCCGTCTCTTCCTCGTCCGGCGACTACACCCTGCCTGTGCTTCCGCCGGGCGAGTATCGCATCGACGTTGAGCTTCCGGGCTTCCGTCCGATTCACAGGAAAGGCATTCGTGTTGAAACGGGCGAAACCATTCGCCTTGATTTCACGCTGGTCGTTGGCGCCCTGACCGATGCGACGACAGTTACCGCCGACGCGCCGGTTCTCCGGGCCACGGCGAGCCTCGGTCAGATCATTTCCGAGGAGACGATTGCAGCGCTGCCGCTGAACGGCCGCAGCTTCATCACGCTCGCGTCGCTGGTTCCGGGTGTTGCCGTGCCACCGGCGTCGCCGCTGCCGCGCATCAGCGGCGGACGGCCGCGCGCGAATGAGTATCTGTTCGACGGCATCTCGGTGCTGCAACCGGAGCCGGGACAGGTCGCCTACTTCCCGGTAGTTGATTCCATTCAGGAATTCAAGATCGAGACGAACGGCCCGCCGGCGGAATTCGGCCGCTTCAACGGCGGCGTCGTCAACCTGACGACGCGCAGCGGCTCGAACGAGTTTCACGGAACGGCCTTCGAGTTTCTTCGCGATGAAAAGCTGAACGCGCGCAACTTCTTCGCGCCCTCGCCCGCGGTCAAGCCGGTGTTCCGACGCAATCAGTTCGGCGGGGTCCTTGGGGGGCCGGTGCTGCGCGATCGGACGTTCTTCTTCGTCGACTATCAGGGACAGCGGCAGGAGATTGGACGCACCGTCACCTCTACCGTCCCCACGCTGCTGCAGCGGCAAGGCGTGTTCACCGAGTCGATCGGCGGAACCGTTCCCCGGATCTTCGATCCCGCGACGACGGTGGCGTCGGGCGGTGGGTTTGTTCGCACGCCATTCGTTGACGGGAGGATCCCACTCGAGCGCATGGATCCGGTTGCGGTTGCCCTGCTCAATCGATATCCGCTCCCGACGTCCGCCGGCACGGCAAACAACTTCCGCCGGACGGCGCCGGAAGTGAACGACCAGAATCAATGGGCCGTCCGTCTTGACCATCGCTTCAGGAACAACCAGGACTCGGTGTTCGGGCGTTTCACGAACGTCCGCGATCGCTTCGTTCCCGTGACGCCGCTGCCGGAAGGCAGCGGTGTGACGACCGGCACCCTGGGCCCGCAAAACACCGTGTCGTGGGCTCTGGCGACCAGCTATCAGCGCACGTTTTCCAGCACGCTGCTCAACGAGGTCCGCGTCGGCGACACGCGCCGCCACGTGACGCGCGAGGCGGCGCAGCTTGCGACCACGGCGGGATCGGCGCTGAGCATTCCAGGAATTCCATCGGGAGCCCAGTTCCCCAACACGCTGCCGACCTTTCTCATCAGCGGTTACACGCAGCTCGGGTCGCCGCCCAATACAGCAACCGATTTCAGGACCAGCGTCAGTGAGATCGCCGACACGCTGACCTGGGTGAAGGGGCGCCACACCGTCAAGGGGGGCTTCGACTGGCGTTGGGAACGGCTGAACGTCATCCAGCCGCCGTCGCCAACCGGCTCCTTCACGTTCAACCAGCTGGGCAGCGACCAGCCGGGCATTACTGACACGGGATCGCCGCTGGCCAGCTTCCTGCTCGGGCAGGTGCAGAGCTTTTCAATCGATCTGCAGACGTCGCAGATCAGGGAGCGTGCGCGGTTCCAGGAATACTTCGTTCAGGACGACTGGAAAGTCGGCGAACGGCTGACGGTCACGGCCGGGGTGCGTTACACGCTGAACTTCCCGTCCACCGAGATCAACGGGCAGACCGCGGTGTTCGATCTCGACAACCAGGTACTGACGTATCCGGGAACTGAACCCGTGCGTCCGCTCAAGAAGGACAATTTTGGTCCGCGGCTCGGATTGGCATACCGCGCGACCGATCGCACGCTCGTCAGCGCCGGATATGGAATGGTGTGGATCGAGATGGCGGGGATCACCACGCCGTTCACGACGCCGGCTTTCCCGTTCCTGCAGACAGTCACACAGCGTGCGCTCGACACGATCAATCCCGCATTCGTCCTGCAGAACGGGCCGTCCGTTGCACCGCTGGAGCCGACGCCGCTCGCCGGGCTCGGCCAGGGTGTTTTTTCGGTCGCCGGCGATCTCGGCTCGGGATACGTGCAGCAGTGGAATGCGTCCGCGCAGCGCGAGCTCACGCGCGACGTCTCCGTTGAAGTGGCCTACGTCGGGTCGAAAATCACGCGTGTCGGCATCCCTGATACGAATCTCAATCAACTGACGCCTGAGCAGCTGGCGCTCGGCAACTCGCTGCTGGCGCGCGTCCCGAATCCGTACTTCGGCGAGATCCCGAGGTCCTCATCGCTCGGCGAGCCGACGATTACCGTCGCACAGCTGCTCAAGCCGTTTCCGAAGTACACGACGGTCAGCCTCTATCGACACAACGTCGGCAACACCAACTACCACGGGCTGACGGCGAAGGTGGAGCAGCGTCTCGCGCGCGGCTTCAGCTACCTGGCGAGCTACACGCGCTCGCGTCTCATGGACGACGCCTCGTCGGTGTTCGATGCGTCGGTGCTCACGGGCCCGGTTGCGAACGTTCCCGTCGCGGACAGCTTCGATCGGCGCCGCGAGCGTGACTATTCGAACGGCGACATCCCGCATGTGTTCGTGGCGTCCGGCGCCTGGAACGTGCCGTCGTTCGGACCGCGGCGTGGGGTCCTCGGCCTCCTGGCCAGCGACTGGACGCTCTCCACCATCGTGACGCTGCAGGCCGGGATGCCGATTGCCGTCACGCAGCAGACGAACTTCAACGCCTTTGCCGGTTTCGGCACGCAGCGGCCGAATCTCGTCGGCGATCCCGAGCTGCCGGAAGACGGGCGGACGACCACGCGCTGGTTCAACACCGCTGCCTTCGGCGCGGCGCCGCAGTTCACGCTCGGGAATTCGTCACGCAATCCCGTGCGGGGGCCCGGGTACCGCAACGTCGATCTTGCCGCCAGCCGGCGCCTGCGGCTTCAGCGGGGAATGACGCTGGAGCTTCGTGCCGAAGCATTCAATCTGCTGAATAACCCGGCCTTTGGAAATCCGAACGGCGTCCTCGGATCCGCAGCCTTTGGATCGATTACGACCGCCGGCGATCCCCGCGTCGTGCAGCTGGCGGTCAAGTTCGCCTACTGATCGGGGATCGGGGACCAGGGATCGGGGACCAGGGGTCGGGGATCAGGGATCGGGGTGCTTGACATATTCCGTTGTGGGAATGTATTGTCCACGACGTGCCCAGAGCCGCGACCACCTCGGACATCTTCAACGCCGTCGCCGAAGCCAGGCGCCGCGACATCCTCGCCTATCTCGCTGCTGACGAACGACCGGTCGGCGAGATCGTGTCGACGCTGAAGCTGGCGCAGCCGTCGGTCTCGAAGCATCTGAAAGTGCTTCGCGACGTCGGCCTCGTACACGTGCGGCGTGAAGGGCGTCAGGTCTTCTATCGCACGAACGTCCAGGCCATCCGGCCGCTGCACGAGTGGACGAAGACGTTCGAGCAGTTCTGGACGCACCAGCTCTCGCGCGTCAAGGCGCGGGCTGAAGCCGCACACGCAGGAGGGAATACCCGTGACCGTGACCGCACCGACAACCGTTGAAGATCTGACATTCCACATCACCGAGGAGATCGAGGTACGCGCGCCGCTCGACGCGACCTTCGCGGCGCTCCTCGAACAGATGGGGCCGGGGAATGAAACCCCCGATGGGACGCCGCTGCCGATGATCATCGAGCCCCGACCGGGCGGACGCTGGTTCCGCGACCTCGGCGGCGACAACGGACATTTCTGGGGGCAGATCCAGGCGATCAAGCGCCCCACGCTGCTCGAGATTACCGGGCCGCTGTTCATGTCGTACCCGGTGATCTCCAACGTGCAGTATCGATTGACGGAAATCAGCGGCGGCACGCTGATTACGTTCCGGCACTCCGCGTTCGGGTTCATCCCCGACGAGTTCCGCGACGGCATGCCGCGCGGATGGACACCACTGCTCGAACGCGTGCGCCGGCAGGCCGAGGCCCGGCGCGGCAGTCACTGAAGGAGACAGACCATGTCGATGATCCAAGCGTTGATTCAGGAGCTGGAACAGGAAGCGCAGACGACGCGCCGCGTGCTGGAGCGGGTGCCCGGCGAGCGCCTCGAGTGGAAGCCGAATCCCAAGTCGATGTCGCTGGGGCAGCTGTCGCTCCACGTGGCGACGATTCCCGGCTTTGTCTCGGACATCGCGCGGCAGTCGCCGTTTTCGTTCCCGAAGATGGTTCAG
>JAICQE010000108.1 GCA_025938035.1 Vicinamibacteria bacterium | reverse complement strand
GCTGACGATCGGGGCTTCGCCCGCCGCGGCGCAGGTTGAACTCTCCGGCGTCTGGCAACCGCGGTACCACGAAGACCTGCCCGAGCGCATTCCCGGACCGGAGCTGCGCGACTACCTCGGCCTGCCGATTAACGACTCCGCCCGCCAGTTCGGCGACAGCTGGGATCCCTCGCGCATCACGCTGCCGGAAGAGCAGTGCCGCGTGCACGTCTCACCGTACATCCTGCGCGGCCCGCTCAACCTGCGCATCTGGGTGGAAAAGGACCCGAAGACGCAGGAAGTGCTGGCGATCAAGATGTACAGCAGCACCTACGAGCAGACTCGGACCCTCTGGATGGACGGGCGTCCGCACCCGGGTCCGAACGCGCCGCACACGTGGATGGGGTTCTCCACCGGCCGCTGGGACGGCGACATGCTCATTGTCGAAACCTCGCACCTCAAGCAGGGGTGGATTCGCCGCAACGGCATCGCGATGAGCGACCGCGCCACCTACACCGAATACCTCGTGCTGAACGGCGACATGCTGACGCACATCGGCGTGCTCGTTGATCCGGTGTTCCTGACCGAACCGCTCGTGCGAAGCCAGGACTTCATCCGCGCCCAGCGGGATCTGCCGGCGCAGACCTGGTTGTGGGTGTGCGAGCCGGTGGTCGAGATCGCGACGCAAACCGAAGGCGACGTGCCGGCCTACCTTCCGGGTGAGCACCCCTTCAAGGGCGAGTTCGAAACGAAGCACCACCTGCCCGAGTTCGCCGCCCGCGGCGGCGCCGAGACGATGTACCCGGAATTCAAGGAGCGCATCCGCGAGTGGCTCGTGAAGAATCCTCGGCCCGCGCCGGCGAAGGGAAAGTGATGCGGCATCTCTTTCCCCGGACCATCCGCATCGCCGCCGTTACCGCGGCTGTAATCGCCGGCGCCGCTGGCGCCGCGGTGACACGCGCCGGCGCGCAGCAGGCCCAGAACTTCGACACCCGAAATTTCGACGGGGTGCAGCTGGATATTCAGCAGGTCAGCGGCAACGTCTACATGGTCGTCGGCGCCGGCGGCAATACCACGGTGTTCACCGGCCCTGAAGGCGTCATGGTCGTCGATACCCAGTTCGCTCCGCTCAGCGGAAAGATTCTCGACGCGATCAGGACACTCTCGGATCAGCCGATTCGCTGGATCGTCAACACGCACATGCACGGCGACCATACGGGGGGCAACGAAGCGATTGCCAAGGCTGGCCGCACCCGTGCCGGCGGCAACGTCGTCGGCGACATCGGCGCCGCGGCAACCGCAACCGCGCGCATCATTGCCCACGAGAACGCGCTCAATCGCATGGTCATGCTCGATCCGCCGCTGCCGTCGGCGGCGCTGCCGACCGACACGTTCTTCAACGCCCGGAAGGATCTGCTGTTCAACGGCGAGGCGATTCAGATGTTCCATCAGCCCGCCGCACACACCGACGGCGACCTCCTGATTCATTTCCGCCGCGCCGACGTGGTGTCCACGGGAGACCTCTTCACGACGGTGATGTATCCGTTCATCGACGCCGCCAACGGCGGTACGATCGACGGCTATATCAAGGCACTCAACACCATTCTTGCGATCACCGTCCCGAGCAACGTCAACGAAGGCGGCACGATGGTGATCCCCGGGCACGGACGGCTGTCCGACGAACAGGATGTCGTCGAATACCGCGACATGGTGACGATCGTCCGCGATCGCATCCGTGAATACGTCAGGCGCGGAATGACACTCGATCAGGTCAAGGCGCGGAAGCCCACGCTCGATTTCGATCCGCGGTATGGCAACGACACCGGATTCTGGACGACGTCGATGTTCATCGAGGTGATTTATAAGCAGATGCTGGCTGCGAACCCTCCGAAGACCGCAAAACCGGCGACACCATCAAGGCGGACGAACAAATGAGAGCGGCTGTCGTCGTCGTGGTGCTTGCGCTGTCAACGAGCGCGGCGGCGCAGCCGCCGCAGGCCGGCCGTGGTGGGCCGCCACCGACGGGACGCGCCGGTGCGCCCGTCGATCTGACCGGCACGTGGGTCTCGGTGGTCACCGAGGACTGGGAGGCGAGGATGGTGCCTCCGGTCAAGGGCGATTACACGACGATCGCTCAGGTGATGACCGCGCAGGCGCGCAAGGTTGCCGATGCGTGGGAGCCGTCGATGGACGGACGATGCGAGGCGTACGGCGTGGGCGGCGTGATGCGCATGCCCGGACGGCTTCGCATCAGCTGGCAGGACGATAACACCCTGAGGATCGAAACCGACGCCGGCGCGCAAATACGGCTGCTGCATTTCACGACGGGCACACCCGCTCCTGGTCCGCGCACACTGCAGGGATATTCCGTGGCCGAATGGCAGCTCGGCGGCGGGCAACAGGATGCGTTCCTCGGCCGCGGAGTCGGCCCGGCCGGTGGCGCGCAGCGCTGGGGCGGATTGAAGGTCACGACCAGGAACATGCTCGCCGGCTGGCTGCGTCCGAATGGGGTGCCGTACGGCGACAGCGCTACCGTGACCGAACACTTCACACGTTTGACTCACCCCGTTGCGGGCGACTGGTTCGTCGTGACCACCGTCGTCGAGGACCCGCACTACCTGACGCAGCCGTTCATCACGAGCACGAACTTCAAGAAGGAACCGTCCGACGCGAAGTTCAAGCCGGTGCCCTGCAGGAGCTGACTTCGCGGAGCTGACCGATGACGACACTGACGAAGCTTCTGTCGATCGCGGCGCTGGTGGCATCCAGCGCTGCGCTTGTCACTGCTGGTGGCTCCGTTCCTTCCGGCAAGCCCGAAGAAGCGGGTTTTTCGACCGAGCGCCTCGGACGTATCAAGGAAGCCGTCCAGCGCCACATCACCGCCGGCCAGGTGCCGGGCGTCGTCACACTGGTCTCGCGGCGGGGTAAGGTCGTTCATTTCGAGACGCATGGATTGAACGACGTCGAGGCCAGGAAGCCGATGCCGAAGGATGCGATTTTCCGGCTGGCCTCGATGAGCAAGCCGATCGGCGCTGTTGCCGTGATGATGATGGTCGAGGAAGGGAAGGTGCGGCTGAACGACCCCGTGTCGCGCTTCATCCCCGAGTTCAAGCAGGCCAGCATCGCCGTGCCGAAAGGCTCTTCGACTGCCGCTCAGGGTGGGCGGCCTGGTGGTGCAGGCCGCGGTCGCGGCGGTCCGCCGCCCGAGGTCGATCTCGTGCCGACGCGACCGATCACCGTGCGCGATCTCCTGACGCACACCTCGGGCCTCATGAGCGGCGGACCCGGACAGCAGACGGCGCCTGCGGGCGCACAACGGACGCCGCAGGACACGCTGGCGACATACGTGCCTCGCCTCGGCGCCGTCGCGCTCGATTTCCAGCCGGGCACGCTGTGGCGCTACAGCGGCCTGCACGGTTTCGACGTGCTCTGCCGGATCGTGGAAGTCGCGTCCGGACTGACCATCGACCGCTTCATGCAGCAGCGGCTGTTCGACCCGCTGGGCATGAAGGACACCGGCTTCACGATCACGCCGGCGCGGCAGCCGCGGATGGCGATCATGTATCGGCGGGTGCAGAACGACCCCTCGACGGCGCTCGCGGCAGGTGGATTCGAGCGTCAGGCCGATCAGGGTGGACTCAGCAGCCCGACGTATTTCTCCTGCTCCGGCGGGATGGTCTCGACGGCCGAAGACTATCTGCAGTTCGCGCAGATGCTCGTCAACGGCGGTGAGCTGAACGGCAGGCGGTATCTGAGCCCGAAGACCATCGCGCTTCTGGCCTCGAATCACACCGGCGATCTGGTGAACGGCCAGTTCGGCCGCCCGGCGCGAGGCATGGGGTTCGGCCTCGGCGTGCAGGTGGTGGAGGATCCGGTCGCGGCCGATCTGCGCCAGTCGAAGGGGACGTTTGGCTGGGCCGGCGCCTATGGCACCAACGTCAACATCGATCCGCTCGAGAAGATGGTCACCATCATCATGATGCAGACGTCGACGCCGCAACTGCAGCGCGACTTCGAGAACGCGGTGATGCAAGCCATAATTGACTAGACACGACTTTCACCGCCACGGGGCCACGGAGACGCGGAGACACGGAGAACATCTGGTTTTTCCACTCCGTGACTTCGTGCCTTCGTGGCTTTATCGGGGCACCACGTGCAATCCACACTTCGCTCATTTGATCTCGCGCACCTCGCGCACCTCGAGCTGCTGACACCGAAGCCCGACGACAGCCTCAGGTTCTTCGTCGACGTGATGGGCATGACCGAAAGCGGCCGCCGCGGCGAGTCCGTCTACCTGCGCGGCTGGGACGACTACGAGCATCACACGTTGAAGCTGACCGCGTCGAAAGCGGCCGGGATGGGACACTTCGCGTTCCGCGCGACGAGTCCCGAGGCGCTTCAGCACCGCGTCGGCGTCATCGAACGATCGGGGCTCGGCCGCGGCTGGACGGATGGCGATCTGGGCCACGGCCCCGCCTATTCGTTCACCACGTCCGACGGCCACAACATGGAGCTCTATTACGAGACCGAGTGGTACAAGGCGCCGGCGGAGCTGAAGCCGTCGCTCAAGAACCAGGCGATGCGGTTCCCGGCACGTGGTGTCAGCGTGCGGCGCCTCGATCACCTCAATCTGCTGGCGGCCGACGTGCCGGCGCTGCGCATGTTCTTCGAGGACGTGCTCGGCATGCGCGTCACGGAAAAGATCGTGCTCGACAACGGCGAAGAGGCTGGTGTCTGGGTGACGGCGACGAACAAGACCTACGACGTCGCCTTTACGCACGACCATTACGGCGCCATGGGCCGGTTCCACCACGCCACCTACGCGCTCGATTCGCGCGAGGAGGTGCTGCGCGCCGCCGACATCTTCCTCGAGAACGGCGTGCACATCGAGACCGGGCCGCACAAGCACGCCGTGCAGCAGACGTTCTTCCTCTACGTCTACGAGCCGGGAGGCAACCGCGTCGAGGTCGCGAACGCCGGAGCCCGGCTGATGCTCGCCCCCGACTGGCAGCCGGTGATCTGGACTGAAACCGAGCGCAAGAAGGGGCAGGCGTGGGGACTCAAGACGATCGAGACCTTCCACACGCACGGAACGCCGCCAATCGACCAGTACACTGGCCCGATCAAGAAGTAACGTCCCTGGTCCTTCGTTCTTGGTTCTTGGTCCGTGCTGTGGTCCGATGTCCTTGGTCCTCAGAGGGTACAGGGACCAAGGACTAAGGACGGACGCAGGACCATGGACGGACCACACACCGAGGACCACGGACAAAGGACGCCTCCGCTGCGGCTGCTCTCGTCGATGGCCACGCGCCATCTGCTGGCCGATCTCGTATCCGCGTTTTCGGACGTGATTGATCGTGGGGCGGACCTTGTCCGGTCCGCCGAGCCCGCGGTCGATGTCATCTCCATCGGCGGCGTCGAGGCGGCAAAACGTGTTGCTGCCGGAGAGTCATTCGACGGTGTCGTTCTGGCTTCCGGTGCGATCGATCGGTTAATCGCGCAAGGCCACGTCGTCGCGGGCAGCCGCGTGGACATCGTCAAGTCGCCGATGGCGGTGGCGGTCAGGATGGGCGAGTCGCGCCCGGCGATCGACACAGAGGACGCGGTCAGACAGGCGGTCGCGTCCGCCTCGACGATCGGCTATTCGACCGGCCCGAGCGGCGATCACCTCATGGCGCTGTTCGATCGCTGGGGTATCGCCGCCGACGTGAAGGATCGGCTCGTTCAGGCACGCCCTGGAATTCCGGTCGCGTCGCTCGTCGCCAGCGGTGAGGCGGCGCTCGGGTTCCAGCAGCTCAGCGAGCTGATGAACGTCGACGGCGTCGAGGTCGTCGGGCGTCTCCCTGCCGCCATTCAGGGAACGACGACGTTTTCCGGCGGCATCGCGCAGGTGTCGGCACAGGCGGAGCGCGTCCGCGAGGTGCTGGCGTTCATGGCGTCGCCGGCGGTGGCGGATATCAAGCGCCGGCACGGCATGGAGCCGGCGTGAGGCGCGCCCGTTTCCTCCGGAACCTCCGTTTCCTAATCCGGCGCAGGCCGCTCGAATCGATCCACGACGAACATGTCCGCGCTGACGCGCCGGCGCTCGAGCCGGAGGCCCAGCTGCTCCTGTATGGCGGTGAACAGGGATGGAAGATCGTCCGTGGGGGACGCCTCGTTCGACCACCGAAGGTCGATGTCGTAGGGCCCTGACAATCCGGTTTCATCCGTCACCGGCCCGTTGACGGCCACGACCAGCTGCTGAATCAGGCTCCACATCGGGACGCCGGATGCCCTGAACGCGCTGTCGCCGATCCCGCCCTGCGCGCAGGCGCGGATGGCCGGTGTCTTCTCGCAGTCGAGCGGCGACGCCTTCAGATTGCGTCCCAGCGTGCCGCGTTGAACCGGCACCAGCGCAAAGCCGTCCACGAGGCGAGCCTCGCGATGGAAGGTCAGCCGGAAGCGCTCGACGAGCAGCGCCTGCAGCATCGCCGACATCTGCTCGCGCCCCGTCGCCGAGCCGGGCGCGGGCTTCGCGTTGATGTCGTAATAGGTGTCGTTCGCCCACGCCGGCACGCCGACCAGCTGGAACGGTTGCAGGCCGTAGGCAATCGTGATCAGGAATCGCGCCCGCATCCGCTCTGCGCGCAGGGCGCCATCAGGCGGATCGCCGCAGGCCGCTGGGCCCGGCCGGCTGTGTGTTCTGCCTTACTGACGCAACCTCGAAGGAGACCTGGGCAAACGTGTGCGTGCCCAATGTCAGAAGCGCCGCGACAAGTCCGGCTCGTATTCCTCGCATCGCTTGAGATCATAACGATCAAACGACTACCAACCACCAACTACCAACTACCAACTACCAACTAAAAAGGGCCCGGCAGCGCGTTGCGCCACCGGGCCCTGTGATTGGTCCGGCTAAAGCCGGACACTACGAGCGGTTGCTTAGAAGCTCACCGTGAAGTTCAGACGGACGAACCGCGGCGCGTAGATCGACGTCGGGTTCAGCCACTCGCTGCCGACGGGGCCGTAGTCGCCCTCGTAAGCAGTCGCGTAGTTGGTGTTGAACAGGTTCCACAGATCGACGCCGACGTCGGTCCGTGTGCGTCCGAGGCGAACGACCTTCGCGAAGCGCATGTCCACCTGGGTTCGGCGGTTGCTGGCGAAGAGACGGTGGTCCGGGTCGGTCAGGCTGATGGTCGAGTTGCCCGTGGACAGCAGTCCGGGTGGGAGCGTGCCACCCAGGAGCGTCCGGACCTGGGTGTTCGGAATGACCAGATCGGCATCCAGCTCCAGCGGCGTCTGCGAGCGGACGGTCGCGCTGACGAGGACGTCGATTTTCGGAATCGTGTAGCTGCCGAGACCTCGGATGGTCGTCTGCCAGGGGTCGGCATCATGGCAACCGCGCGGGTCCGGGTTGTCGAAGTTGATCACCACGTTGCAGTCATCGTCGACCCGGCGGCCGGTCTGCGTGCCGAGCGAGACGAAGAGGCCGTTTCGCATACGCGCGTTGACATTAAAGTTGACGCCGTCGTAATAGGCCTCACGCTCCTTGCCGTCGACGCTGACGTTTTGTTCGCGCCTCAGGTTGTTCTGCGTCGGTCGGGTGCTGTTGTTCAGGAATATGGTGATCGGATAGCCGCCGCCGCCGGGGAGGCGCGAATCCGTCGGCGCCGTGATGGTGTAGTTCACATAATCGGTCGTTTCCCGATTGAGGAGATCCGTCCTCATGAAGCCGTGGAACGTGCGGTGGATATAGCTGACCTCCGCCGACACACGCGGCAGGACTTCCTGCTGCAGCGTGACCTCGGTCTGGTAGTCGTGCGTGCGCACGCCCCAGCCCTTGAGCAGGTCCGCATCCACGACCGTTGCCGCACCCGGCTTGCCGAAGTTGGCGTCGTTGCCGGTCACGATCGCACAGGTGTCCACAGCGAACACCGCGGCCGTCGGACCCTGCGCCGCGTTGTTCAGCAGATCGCAGTCCACGACCTTGTCGCCATCGTTGTCGGCCCAGTTGCGGTTGACGGTGGCCACGATCGTGGCGCCCTTGTTCGTGGACGTGAACGGCGGGTCGTTCGAGGCGAAGCCGAGGTACTTGCCCCAGCGCAGCTTCAGAGCGGTCCTGCCGTTGCCGAACACGTCATAGCCAACGCCGATGCGGGGGCTGATGTCGTTGTACGCATTGACACCTTCGGTCTTCTCGAAGGTGATGACCGTCGGGTTCAGGAACGAGGTTCTGGACACGCCGTTCCCTTCGACCGGCGCGTAGCTGCTCGCACGATCCCAGCGGACCGCGCCCGACAGCGTCATACGGCCGCGGGTGTACTGGTCCTGCGCGAAGATGCCGTGCAGCTGCGTCACGGTGTTGTTGCTCCGCGTCGGCAGCCGGTAGGTGACGCGGTTCATCACCCCGCGCTGCGCCCGGTACAGGAGCTGGTTCTCGGCCGCGATCGTCTCGTCGAGCTGACGCAGCCAGTAGTACTGGTAGCCGACCTTGATGTTGTGCGAGCCGGTCACGTACGACGCGCTCCCGTTGGCGCTGTTGGTCGCGCCCTCCGCGTATCCCCACTGCTCGAGCCCGCGGTAGGTGTAGTTGGCCGCCGGCGCCCACTGCAGCTTGGTCGGGTCTGCCGCTTCGGCGCATCCCGGGTTCGACATGCTGGCGCCGGTGTCCTGGACGCACCGGAGGTTGGTTGACTGCTCCTGGACGGGGATCATGTTGGTGATCCCGTCCGGCGGCGGGAAGCCGAACGCCGGGTTGTAGCGGAAGATCGTCGCGTTGCCTTCGAGCAGCAGCTTGTTGGTCGCCGGCATCGTCCACTGACCCTGCGTCAGGTGGAACGGCCATTCGAAGTAGCCGGTGCCCGCGGTGCCCGTCGATTCCGGCGACTGCGTTGTCGAGCCGAGGCCGACCCAGTCGTCGCCGCGCGTATGGCAGGCATCGCCGCCGGCGAACAGGTTCGTGCCCTCGCAGCGCTTCTGGTACTCGTAGTTGACCTGGATCCGACTCTTGCCGGCCTGTCCGGCAAGGCGCGCGATCGCCATCTGTCGATCCTGCACTCGACGCGAGTTAACCTCGCTCGGCATCCAGTCCCACCGGTTCGCAAGGCCGACGTTGGCATTTCCGCTAACGCCTTCCACCGCCGTCTGGGTGTCGAGGTTGCGGTACTGCCCGAAGAACCAGAGGCGATCGCGAAGGATGGGGCCTCCGTACGACATGCTGGCGTCGTGCGCCTGGATGATCCCGGGTGCTTCGTCGATGCCTACCGCCCTCAGCTCGTCATTGAGGTTGTTGCCCTTCGACCAGTCGCCGGCGGTGCTGAGGAACGCCGTGCCGCGGAACGAGTTGCCGCCCGAGCGCGGGATGATGTTCATGATCGGACCGCCGGTGTCCGTCTCGCCAAGGCCGCCGCCAACGCGGACTGCAACTTCCTCCACGCCGACTGCGTCGTAGACATACGACGACACCCCGCCGCTGCGCGCAGCGCCAACGGTCATGCCGTTGACCGCCATGCGCCCTTCGTTATTGGCGCCGCCATTTGCCGAGAAGAAGGTCATCGTTGGAGAGAGGGCGATACCGTTGTTGTCCACGGTCAGCCCGGCTGTCGCGTTCAACAGTCCCCCGACGGAACGCGTGGCCGGGATGGTCTGGATGACCTCCTGATCGAGCACGACCTCTTTTCTCGCGCTCTGCACGTCCACCACCGGCGTCTCGCCGGTCACGGTGATCGTTTCCTGGATCCCGCCGACGTTCATCGTGACCGGGATGGTCAACGTCGTTGTGCCCGACAGCGTGATCTCTTCGCGCCGCACGGTGTTGAAGCCGGGGAGCGTGAAGGTCAGCGTATAGACGCCGGCTCTCAGGTCGACGATGCGGTACTGACCGCTGTCGTCTGTGACCGCCGTTTTGACTTTCTCGATCAGAGCCGGACTTGCCGCCTCGACCGTGACGCCGGGCAGCACGCCGCCCTGGTTGTCTCGCACCGTTCCCGTGAGCGTCGCCTGGGCGGACGCCACCGACGGAATCAGCAAGACAGCAAGTAGCACGAGGTACTTGACTGAACGCATAGGCCTCTCTCTTTTTCCTAAAATGCCGCAACCACCTGCGGCAGGGACCGCCACGCAGACCCCCGCTTCCGCAGAACCACGCATGGAGAAGTGCGCCTGGGGGGCGCACGCACGGAGACAAGATACGCGCAGTTTACCTACTTTACAAATAGCCTTTTTTTTGCCGCGCCAGACTGGGCACTTGGCACGGCTTTTTCCCGGCGCGGGCCGCCGTCGGCGACCCCGTTGCTCCCCCTTCGGGATCCCACAGATGACGTTCCGCCTCCCGATGATCCACAATCTGTCGTTTGTCCGTTTTCCGGCGGGTCCGCCTGAAGGCGGACACTACGAAGGGTGTTATCGAACAGGAGTAGCTATCCGTTATGAGTCAGAACCTCGAACAGCTGTTACAAACCGTAAAGAATCCCGTGGATATGCTGCGGAATTCGAAGATTGGAGCCTACGTGTATCCGGTCGTGCCGTCGGAATTCACGAACTGGCGCGATGAGCAGGGGGCGTGGCGCAAGTCGGCGGTGCTGTTCGACCAGTCCCACCACATGGCGGAGCTCCTGGTGACCGGGCCCGACGCCTCCAAGATGCTGAACTACCTCGCGAGCAACAGCTTCAAGGGGTTCGTGCCGGACAAGGCCAAGCAGTTTGCCCCGCTCAGCTACGACGGGTACGTCATCGGCGACGTGATCCTGTTCTACCACGCGGAAAACGAGTTCAATCTCGTGGGCCGCGTACCCACGGTGAACTGGGTGCAGTTCCACGCCGAGACCGGCGGCTTCGATGTCAAGGTGCGCCGCGACGATCGCTCGCCCTCGCGCCCGGGCGGCAAGCCGGTGACGCGCGTGCACTACCGCTACCAGATCCAGGGACCGAATGCCTGGAAGGTCATCGAGAAACTGAACGGCGGCCCGCTCCCCGAGCTGAAGTTCTTCAACATGTCGACGATGAAGATTGGTGGTCAGTCGGTCCGCACCCTGCGTCACGGTATGGCGGGCGCGCCTGGCCTCGAGATCTGGGGTCCGTACGCCGAAGGCGAGAAGATCCGCGATGCGATCCTTTCCGCCGGCGAAGAGTTCGGCCTCGTCGCCGTCGGCTCGCGCGCCTATGCGACCAACACGCTGGAGTCCGGCTGGATTCCGTCGCCGCTGCCGGCGGTGTATACCGGCGAGAAGATGAAGAAATACCGCGAGTGGCTGCCGGCCACCAGCTACGAAGCCACCGGGTCCATCGGCGGCAGCTTCGTCTCGAAGAATATCGAGGACTACTACATGACGCCGTACGAGCTGGGGTACGGCGTGATGGTCAAGTTCGACCACGACTTCATCGGCCGCGAGGCGCTCGAGAAGCGGGCCAACGAGCCGCAGCGCCACAAGGTCACCTTCCTGTGGAATCCGGACGACGTCGAGAAGGTGTTCGGATCGCTGTTCCGCCCGGGAACCGACCACTACAAATACATTGACGTGCCGCTGTCGAACTACGCCTCGTCTTCGTACGACGCGGTGATGAAGGGCGGAAAGGTCGTCGGCCTGTCGATGTTCAGCGGCATCAGCTACAACGAGCGGTCGATGCTGTCGCTCGGCGTGGTCGATCCCGACATCAAGATCGGCGACGACCTGATGCTCGTCTGGGGCGAGGAAAACGGTGGAACCGGGAAGACCACCGTCGAGCGCCACAAGCAGGTGGAAATCCGCGTCACCGTGAGCCCCGTGCCTTATTCCAAGGTGGTCAGAGAGTCGGGCTATCGCCCTCCCTCAAGACCACCCATGTAAGGCCTAAGGGCCAAGGCCGAAGGCCTAAGAGAAGGACGAAGCCCGCACCGTCTCTCGTCCCTCTTAGGCCTGTGGCCAAACGCCTGAGGCCTTGACCAGCCCTTATTCCTTGGGCCTTCGGCCTTAGGCCTACTAGAATCCCGCAACCATGACCGATCCTCGCGACCTGATCGCCAAATCGCCGATGAGCACGCGCCAGGTGCTCGTTGTCGCCATCACCATTGCGCTCAATGCGCTCGACGGCTTCGACGTGCTGTCAATCAGCTTCGCGTCGCCAGGGATCATGGCGGAATGGCAGATCACGCGAGTGCAGCTCGGCTTCGTGCTGTCGATGGAACTGATCGGCATGGCGCTGGGATCGATCTTCCTGGGCAGCCTGGCCGACAAGATCGGACGCCGGCCGACGGTGCTCGGGTGCCTCGTTGTAATGGCGACGGGCATGTTCATGGCGACGACGTCAACCGGCATTCTCGGCGGACTGGTCACGCCGGTCTTTGCCCTGTTCGGCTCCAACGTCGACGTGCGCCTGGCGGACCTCTCGGTGTGGCGCATCATCACAGGCCTGGGCATTGGCGGCATGCTCGCCGCGATCAATGCCGTCGTTGCCGAGTTCTCGAATACGCGGCGCCGCGACTTGAACGTCGCCATTATGTCGATCGGCTATCCGGTCGGCGCCGCGCTCGGCGGCTTCATCACATCCACCGGACTCGAACTGGCCGAATGGCGCTCGGTGTTTTATTTCGGCGCCACCGTCACGGTCGTCATGATTCCGACGGTGTACTTCCTGATGCCCGAATCGGTTCACTGGCTTGCCCGCAAGCAGCCGGCAGGCGCCCTCGACCGAATCAATCGAACGTTGACGCAGTTCGGTCACCCGGCGGTCGCGGAGCTGCCCGCCGTGTCGGCTGATATCCGCAAGCGATCGAGCGGAGACCTGTTCAGGGCGCCATTGCTGGTCACGACCGTGCTCGCGACGATGGCGTACTTCTTCCACATCACGACGTTCTATTACATCGTCAAATGGGTGCCCACGATCGTTGTCGGCATGGGCTTCGCCCCATCGTCCGCCGGTTACGTGTTGAGCTGGTTGAACGTTGGCGGTGCGACTGGTGGAACGGTTCTCGGTCTGTTGTCGCAGCGTTTCAGCGTGAAGGCGCTGACGATCACCGTGATGCTGCTCTCGACGATCGCCGTGGCGCTGTTCGGCCGCTCGCCAGCCGACCTGACCAGACTGATCCTGATCTGCATGGTGTCAGGGTTCTGCACGAATGCTGCGATTACCGGGATGTACGCGATTTTCGCGAAGGCGTTTCCAACGCACGTGCGTGCCTCGGGCACCGGTGTCGCAGTCGGCATCGGCCGCGGCGGATCGGTGCTGGCGCCGATCATTGCCGGATTCCTGTTCACGTCATACACGCTCCCGACGGTCTCGCTGCTCATGGGACTGGGCTCGCTCGTCGCGGCGATCGTGCTGCTGAACCTCCGCGTCGAGGAACGCCATTGATTGGCGGCACCCCCGAAAGGGGTGCCCTGCGGATCCGGATCGATACGGCTTGAAGCGCAGCGGGAGCCGAATCCTCACGACGCACGTCGGCAGCCTGATCCGGCCGCCGGAACTCATCGAACTCGGAAGGGAAGTCCGTCAGAGCCTGTCTCGCCGTAGCCCCGGGGGGGCGGCGGCGGACCGCTACCACGGCGCGCTCGCGCGGGCCACCGAAGACGTGGTGCGCCGCCAGGTCGATGCCGGCGTGGATCTCGTCAACGACGGCGAGTACGGCAAGTCCAGCTGGTCGAACTACGTGCTCGATCGCCTGACCGGCTTCGACGCCAGCGGCGACCGCCTGTTCGAGGCGACGTGGTTAGGACGCGATCGGATCCGCTTCCGCGAGTTCATGACAGAGCATTACCCTCGCGGGGCCGCCAGCGCGCCCGGCCACGTCTGCGTCGGGCCGATCACCTACACCGGGCATGACGCGATCCGGCGTAACATCGCCGACCTCACGGCGGGGCTTGCGGCTGCCGGCGTCGCGGACGGCTTTCTCACCGCCGTCGCGCCGGCAAGCACGGGCTACGAAGCCGCCAACGAGTACTACGCGGACGATCGAGCGTATGTCTTCGCCATTGCCGACGCGCTGCGCGAGGAATACCTCGAGATCGTGAACGCCGGTCTGACCCTGCAGGTCGACGATGCCGTGCTGGCGAATATGTACGACGAGCTCACGCAGCAGAGTGAGGCGACGTATCGGGAGTGGGCGGAGGTGCGCGTCGAAGCGCTCAACCACGCGCTGCGCGGCATCCCGGAGGAGAAGGTTCGTTATCACATCTGCTTCGGCAGCTGGCACGTGCCGCACATGGCCGACGCGGCGCTGGGCGACATCGTCGATCTGATGCTGCGGGTGAAGGCGGGTGCGTACTCGATCGAGGCGGCCAACGCGAGGCACGAGCACGAGTGGCGCGTGTGGCAGACGGTGAAGCTCCCGCCCGGCAGAATCCTGATTCCCGGCGTCGTGACGCATCACACCATGACGGTCGAGCATCCGCGGCTGGTGGCGGATCGCATCGTCAGATTTGCCGGACTGGTTGGACGTGAGAACGTGATCGCCGGGACGGACTGCGGCTTTGCCCAGATTGAAGGCCTCCGGCGCGTGCACCCGCAGGTGATGTGGGCGAAGCTCGAGGCGCTGGCCGAAGGCGCGCGTCTCGCGTCGCGAGAGTTATGGCCGTAGCTTCCGGCTTCACGCCGGAAGGCCGGAGCGCGATCGTGAGGCGCTCGAGGATCCTCGCCACCGCAGCGATCGTGGCGACGGTTGTCCTCGGCGCGCAGACGTGGCACAAGGCGTTCCGTCCCGGCGGCAACGATCTCACCAGCTATCTGCTGTCGGCCCGCGCCCTGTGGGATGGTGAGAGTCCCTACGGCCTGGACACGCCCTTCCCGTATATCTATCCGCTCTTTCTCGCCTTCGCGATGGGCCCGCTGGTGCTCCTGCCGTACGGCGCCGCGGTGATCGGCTGGTTCGCGGCGTCGGTTGCGGCGCTCGGTGTCGTCCTTCGCCGGACGGCCGGCTCGGCGCTGGCCTCCGCGGCGGCGGTCCTCGTGACGTTCAACGTCATCCAGAACAACCTGCTGAACGGCCAGGTGAACTTGTTCGTGGTGTTGTGCTGCGTCGTGGCGGTAGCGTCGGCAGCTCCGCCTGAAGGCGGACACTACGTCGGCGCGGCGTCGCACCACCGGAGAGCGTTGACCGCAGGTGCGTGGCTGGGCGCCGCCATCGCCCTGAAGCTGATGCCGGTGTTGCTGGTCGTCCACTTTCTGGTGCGGCGTCGTTTCGGCGCCATTCTTGCCGCGGGTGCGATCGCTCTGGTGCTGGCGCTTGCGCCGGCTCTCCTCATCCGCGGTTCGGTGGAGTCCGGCTTCAGCCGGATAACCGCGGTTTACTCGCAGTACGCGCGCGAGCTGCTGATGCCGATGATGACTTCGCCCGCGGGAGACGCCTCACTGGCGTACTCCGTCGCGAGCGTCGTGCAGCGCGTGTTTGGCATCGCCCCGGCATTGTGGATTGACATGCTCTGCGCGGCGGCCGTGCTGGGGACGATCGCTGCCGTTGACGTCAGGAGATGGCGCCCGCGCGGTGACGATCTCGCCGCGGGCGCCGCATATCTGGCGGCAATCACT
>JAICQE010000117.1 GCA_025938035.1 Vicinamibacteria bacterium | reverse complement strand
CGTCGTAGGCTGGCCTGCCCCGCAGTGCGGATAAAATGAACCACGAGGCTGTGCCGATGTCTCGGTTCGTCCGGCATCGCCGCATGCGCCGTAGCAGCAGTGCCGGAAGCCGGCAACGCGTCGTCAATTCTCGAGGACGAAAGGCGATGTTAAAGCGATTGCTGTGCGCGTCCTTGGCTGCCTCCCTCTTGCCCTCGTTCGCCATGTGGGCACAGGAGGCGACGAAAGACAGGCCGGCGTTCGAGGTGGCATCGGTGAAACGCAGTCCACCGGGGGAGGACCTCGACCTGCCGACGCCGGGAACGACGCAGCCAAGCGGACGCTGGTTCGCTCGCAATGTGTCGCTCAGGCTGCTGCTGCTGTCGGCGCATGGGTTACGGAGCGGGGAACTCGTGGGCGGCCCTTCCTGGATCGACAGCGAGCAGTTCAATATCGAAGCCCGAGCTCCGGCCGGAACGCCTGCCGAGCGGATGCGCCTCATGGCTCAGACACTGTTGGCGGATCGTTTCCGGTTGCGCACGCATACAGAAGAGCGGCGCACTCCCGCGTACGCCCTCGTGCTCGCCCGCAAGGATGGCCGACTCGGTCGCGGCCTGCGCCGGACGGCGAGCGACTGCAGCGCCGGACGTCTTCAAGGCCCCAAAAGCGCAGATGGGTTGTTCCTGTGCGGCGGTGTGTCGTTTCGGGTCGTGGATGGTGTACGCCAGGTGCGGTTGCGAGGTTACTCGCTTCCCGAATTCCTCAAAATCGCTCTCGCCTCTCCGATCCTCGGCCTGACCACCGTGGATCGAACGGGGCTCACCGGATATTTCGACATCGACATCGACTACGTCATGCCCCCTTCTCCGGGAGCCGTCGATAACCGCCCGGTCGACGGACCGCCGCTCGTGGAAGCCGTCGAAAGCCAGCTCGGCCTGCGGTTCGAGCGCCGCGAGGAGGTCGTCCAGGTGCTGGTGATCGATCACGCCGAGATGCCCGATCCCGATTGAGGAATTGGCGAGCCGGGCTCACCGCCCGGCCAGAACGCTTTTGCGGTCCGCGCTGATCGGGGACGTCTGGCTGCGCCGATTTCGCATTGGCCAGTCCGCCCACCGCGTGGTGTCGTTGCCTCAGCGTGGGTGACGCCGGGGAGTGGTTGCGCAGCTTCTGATCGCCTCGGCGCTCATGGCGCTCTGCGTGGTGATTCACGCGGGCGGGGTCACCTGGGCCGCCGGGCGGGTGCGCCGATGGGAAGCACCGACACAGCGGCTGTGGCCGTGGATGCGGCTGTTCGTATGCGTCGCAGCCTGGATGGTTCTGCTGCACGTGGTCGAGATCACGGCGTGGGCACTGGTCTACGCGTGGGGCGGCGCCATCGCCGGCGTGCAGGCTGCCGCGTATTTCAGCGCCGTGACGTACACGACGACAGGGTATGGTGACCTGCTGCTGCCCGAAGACTGGCGGCTCGTGGGGGCCATCGAAGCGCTGACCGGTATCCTGATGTGCGGATGGTCCACCGGTTTCTTCTTCGCGCTGGCAAGCCGGATGTACCGCACGGAGCCGCGTGCCCCCGGCGGTCAATGACTAATTCGGGGACGGCCGCTCGATGTGCTGTATGAGCAGCATTGGCGTCGGCCTGATCCGGGGCTCGAGCTTCAAGCCGAGCTTTTCAGGAACAGCGTTGGAAATACCCGAACTGAACTCAGCGGTCCCCGCAGGTGAACTGTTTGTAATAGTCTTCGGCACGTCGTAGAAGAGCTCGACATCGAACGTCCCGGTAAGTCCCGTCTCATCGATCACGGGCCTGCCGACGCGGCTCGTCAGGAATCGGACGAGTTCGTCGATGGGTCGCCCCACCAACTGGATCCCGTTGATCCGAAGCTGTCCCAGGCAGTGTTTTCGGAATCCAGGCTCTCCGGGTCTCAAGTCCACCGAGGTGGAACAGTCCTCTTTCGAAGCTCTGATGCCCTCCCCGAGACGTCCATCTGTGCGAGCTCGAACGAGTGTATACACAGGCCGTTCGCGCGTCTCGCGGCTCACGCGGAGATTGAAGCGCGTCTCGAGGAGATTTCGAAGCATTCCGCGGACCGCCTCGGGTACGGCCGATCCGGTCCGCGGGGACTCCATAGCAGGAGCCAGGGCCTCGATTTGGAATCGCCCCTGATCGAGCCAGCCGGGCCCTCCTTCGATTTGGTCGCGCTGACGGTACTCTGGTCCGTACGCCTCGAGGATTAGCCGTGCCGCCGTCATGTTGACGACCCTGAAGCGGTTCCCCTCAAACCTCACGGACGAAAGTTGTGCGAGCATGCCGGCGATCCCGCCTGCCGCTGATTCCTGAGGCTGTACCCGGACGGACGCCACTTCGAACGTCGGTGTCGCATTCGGCGACTGCGCTCCGTTCCGTGCGCTCGCGGGCTGAACCAGTGACAGCACCGCCAGAAATGCGACCGCACTCGCACCTGTAACCCCAGGTCTAATTTTCCGCGGCATACCACCAGGCTCCACTCACAGCTTCGCATTCTGCGCCCGGATGAGCCGTGCCGCAAGCGTCTGGAGCCGGCGCGGCACGGCTGCTCCGCCTAAACGATGACGTCGCGGTTAGGAGGGTGGACCATGCTCTCGGCCGCGGCGATGATTTTCAGGTGATTGGTAATCCGACGACTGTTGCAGGATGACCATCCACCTGCACGCCGGTTCCAGCCGCGGTGAAGTCGCGGTGGACGTAACCGAGGGCAATCGGACCCAGGGTGGGTGAATCCGCCGCGCTGGTCACGAAACCTATCTCGCGATCTCCTGCAAAGACCTTGGCACCCCTGAAGGGGTGCCCTGCGGGATGTTCGGGGTGCCCTACGTTCTGCTGGGGCGCCAGCCGGAAGCCGACCAGCTTCTTCGCCACGCGCCCGCCACCCCGGTGCATGACCCGGATGACCACCTCCTGGCCGACGAAGCACCCTTTCGTGAAGGAGACCGCACGCTCCTCGATGCCGGCCTCGAGCGGGATCGTCTCGGCCGTCATGTCCACGCCGAACACGGGGTACCCCGCCGCGATGCGGGCCGCCTGCAGTGCGTCGGGCGAGACGACTCTCGCACCCGCAGACACGGCCGACGCGATGAAGCGCGGCTCGATCGCCCTCGCCAGAAACACGCAGTAACCGGGAACGCCGATCTGATCGATGCGCGCCACGGAGACCGGATCGCCGTCGATCGTCCCGGTGGCATGCCTGTAATCGCTCCAGTCGTCGAGGCGGTTCACGCCGTGGACGATCTGCTCGACGACCGCCGCCGCACGCGGACCGTGCACCCACACACCTGTCATCGCGTCGGCCAGCGACTCAATCCGCACGTCCTCGGAAAAGAGGAACTGATCCAGCCGCGCGAGTATCGAATCCACCTGCTCCGCGGGCACGTCGAGCAGAATCATCCCGGCCGACTGAAGCACATGCATGTCGGTCAGCATCCGGCCCTGCGGGGTCAGCCACGCCGCGTAGCAGCCGGACCCTTCGGCCAGCGCCTGAATGTCGTTCGTCAGCAAACCCTGCAGATAAGTGGCCCGATCCGGGCCGGCCACTGCCACCTGCGCACGCGCGGAAATCGACCCGATCGCGGCGCCTGAACGCACCGCCGACTCGTCCGCCGGGTCAGCCATGGAACTGCTAGGATTCAAGGTAATGCGGCCTTACTTGCGGCTTCTTCATTGTACGTGCGCGCTGCTGCTGCTCGCCCCGGCGGTGGCGGACGCACAGCAGAAACCTCCAGCCGGGCCCACTGCGTATACGACCTTCGTCCGCGGAACGCCGATCGGCCGCGAAGACGTCACCGTCCGGTCCGACGCCTCCGGACTGACCGTGACGAGCGAAGGACGCCTTGGCGCGCCAGTGAATCTGATCATCCGGCGGGCGGAGTTCCGCTACGCCGCCGACGGTTCACCGCAGCTGTTCGAGCTTCTGGGCGACTCCAACGGTGCCGACGTTTCAATCAAGACGACCGTTGCCGGCGGCACTGTCACGACCGAGCAGACGAAAGCCGAGCCGATCACACAACCGGTGAACGCTCGAGCGATTCTGCACGCCAACGGCATCGTCGGATCGTACGTGGCGCTCGCGCGGCGCCTCGAACAGACGGCGCCCGGTTCCGAGGTGCGGATGTACCTCGTCCCGGAGATGGAGATTGCTGTACGGCTGGTCAACGTGCAGAACGATCGCATGCAGCTTGGCACCGACTTCCTGGGCGCCCGCCGCTACGACGTCATCCTGTTGAATCCGAACAGCAATACCGCGGTCGCGATCACGACCGACGTGCAGGGGAACCTGCTCACCGTCCGGATCCCAAGTCAGGGCGTGGACATCGTGCGCGCGGACCTCGCGTCCGTGACGGTGCGCACGCACGTGCACAGCAACCCCGGGGACGAAGCGGTAACCATTCCGGCCACCGGCTTCAACATCGGCGCAACGCTGACGCGTCCTCCGAAAGCCGCGCCGGGAACACGGCTCCCGGCGGTAATTCTCCTCGCCGGATTCGCCGCCAACGATCGAGACGGTTACATCGCAGGCATCCCGGTGATCGGCCAGCTCGCAGGCGCGTTGGCCAACGCCGGCTTCATGGCCGTTCGCTACGACAAGCGCGGATACGGCCAAAGCGGCGGCCGCTCGGAGTCCGCCACGCTCACGGACTACGCGGACGACGTCCGGACGGTCATGCGCTGGCTCTCGGCGCGCAACGACGTCGACCCGAGGCGTATCGCGGTTGTCGGCCATAGCGACGGCTCGTGGGTGGCGCTTCTTGCGGCATCGCGCGAGCGGCGGTTCGCCGCCGTGGCAACGCTCGGCAGCCCGGCGACGACGGGTGCGGAGCTCGTTCTGGAATTGCAGCAGCGGACACTCGACCTGCTGACGCTGTCGCCCGAGGAACGCCGGAAGCGCGAGGCGCTGCAGAAGCAGATCATTGCCGCGGTGCAATCCAACAAAGGCCTCACGGATCTGCCGCCGGATATCCGGCGGCAGGCCGACACGGTGTGGTTCCAGAGCGTCTTGAACTTCTCGCCGGCCAGGGTGTTGAAGGATGTCCGCCAGCCGCTGCTCATCCTGCATGGAGGCGTCGATCACGAAGTCCCGCCGGCGGAGGCCGACCGGCTGGCCCAGATCGCCCAGAAGGAAAGCGACTCGCCGTCCGTTGAACTGCTCATCGTCAAGGGCGTGAACCATCTGATCGTTCCGGCAGTGACGGGAGAAGTGAAGGAGTACGGTGCGCTCACCGATCGCAACGTGAGCGCCGACGTGGTGTCGGGAATATCGGGCTGGCTGACGCGGACGTTCGCGGCAATCAAATGACCGCTTCGCGCACGGCGATTGTCGGAACCGGCCGGGTCGCCCAGGCCTTTGGCCGGCTTCTGGCCGACGCCGGTCTCGCGCCCGTTGCGGTCGCCGGTCGAACGGTTGACCACGCGCACCGCGCCGCGGCCTTCATCGCGCCCGCCGTCAAGCCGGTGCCCATCCGCGACATTCCAGCACTGGCAGACCGCGTCCTCATCGCTGTCGCCGACGACGCCATCACCGCGGTGGCGGAGGAGCTGGCGCGGAGCGGGATGCGCGGAGGCATTGCACTCCACACGTCGGGCGCCCACGGTCCAGAGTCGCTCGGCGCTCTCGCCGCCCAGGGCGTCTCGTGCGGCGTCGTTCATCCGCTGCAGACCGTGGCCGATCCGGACCGTGGGATCTCGGCATTGCGCGGCGCCAGTTTCGGCATCAGCGGCGACGCGGCAGCCGTTGAATGGGCCGGGCAGCTGGTAGAGGCCGCCGGCGGAACCCCACTGCGGATCCGCGAGAACGGATTTGCGTCCTACCACGCAGGTGCGGTGATGGCCAGCAACGCGATCATCGCAGCGATCGATGCCGCCGTTGGTCTATTTGCCGCAGCGGGCATCGAGCGCGGCGCGGCGCTTCAGGCCCTGCGGCCGTTGTGCCTGACGAGCGCGCAGAACGCTTTCGAGATGGGACCCGAGGCGGCGTTGACGGGTCCCGTGCAACGTGGGGACGCCGACACGGTTCGCGCTCACGTCGGGGCACTTGCCGGCCTTCCGCGGCCGGTCGCGGACCTGTATCGAGCGTCGGCACGTGCGCTCGTCGACATCGCGCGGCGCCGCGGTCTCAACGGCACGTCAGCCCTGGCGATTGAAAGAGCACTCGAGGGCTGACGCGAACCCGGAAGCAGAATCGAACGTGAACACGAACTGAGCACTGAGCACCTGGAAGGGTGAACTGCGATGGAATCGAAGAAGATGCGCGTGCCGGATTTCGCTGCCCGTAAACGTCGTGGCGAGAAGATCGTCATGCTCACCGCCTACGACGCGACGATGGCGCGGCTGCTCGATCGTGCGGGTGTGGACGCGCTGCTCGTGGGCGACTCGCTCGGCACGGTCATCCTCGGCCTGGAAACGACGCTGCCCGTGACGCTGGACGCCGTCGTGCACCACACACGCGCCGTCGTCCGCGGCGCCGAGCGTGCGTTCGTCATCGCCGACATGCCGTTCCTCACCTTCCAGATCAGCGTGGCGGAGGCCGTTCGCAACGCCGGCCGGCTGCTGCAGGAAGGTGGGGCCGCGGCGGTCAAGCTCGAGGGCGGCCGCCCGGTCGCGGATGTCGTGAAGCGGCTGGTCGACGTGGGCATCCCGGTGATGGGCCATCTCGGCCTGCAGCCACAGTCGGTGCACCAGGCTGGCGGCTACGTGAAGCAGGCGACGCAGCCGGCAGCCGTTGACGCGTTGATGATCGATGCGCTGGCGCTGCAGGATGCGGGCGCCTTCTCCCTGGTGCTCGAGTCGATCCCCGCCGACGTCGCCCGCACGGTCACCGGCGAGCTTGCCATTCCGACCATCGGCATTGGCGCCGGTCCGGACTGCGATGGGCAGATCCTGGTCAGCTACGACATGCTGGGGCTCTTCGACGGCTTCGTACCGTCGTTCGTGCACCAGTACGCGAAGCTTGGCGATGCCGTGGTGACCGCCACGCGTGAATACGCCGCGGACGTTCGCGCCGGCCGGTATCCGCATCGGACGAACACGGTCGCCCCACCCCACCGCGCAAGCGTGCCCGGCGGGGACCCCGGGGTCGCCGCCGGGACACCACGCTCGGGTCAATGAGCGCGGAAGTCGCCGAGACCATCGCGCGCGTCCGCGCGTGGAGGGATGACCGCCGCCGCGCGGGGCAGCGGGTGGGGTTCGTGCCGACGATGGGGGCGCTGCATGAGGGCCATGCGCGCCTGATCGAAACGGCGCGGCAGCGCGGCGATCAGGTGGTCGTCAGCATCTTCGTCAACCCGCTGCAATTCGACCGCAAGGACGATCTCGAACGGTATCCGCGGACGCTCGACGCCGACCTGCGCATCTGCAACGACCGTGGCGTCGAGCTGGTGTTCGCTCCGACAGCCGGCGAGATGTATCCGGTCGAGCCGCTCTGCACCGTGACCGTCAAGCGCGTCACGGATCGGCTGTGCGGGCAGTTCCGGCCGGGCCACTTCGATGGCGTGGCGACCGTCGTGACGAAACTGTTCGACATCGTCCAGCCCGACGTCGCGTATTTCGGCGAGAAGGACGCGCAGCAGCTGGCGGTGATCCGGCGGATGGTGGCCGACCTGAACATTCCCGTCGACATCGCCGGTGTGCCAACCGTGCGGGAGGCCGACGGCCTGGCCTTGAGCTCACGCAATGTCCGCTTGAGCGCGGAGGAACGTTCGAAGGCGATCGCCCTGTATCGCGCGCTGCGCGAAGCCGAACGCGCCGTTGCCGGCGGCGAACGCGACGCGCGCGCCGTCGAGCGGCTCGCCGCAGCGGTGATTCCGCCGGACGCCTCGCTCAGGCTAGAGTACCTGGAGGTCGTGGACCCCGTGGAACTGCAGCGCGTGGACGGAATCGAAGGAACGGTGCTCGTGGCTGGCGCCCTGTGGGTCGGGAATACGCGGTTGATCGACAACCTGACAATATCCGGCTGAAGCCGCAGTGAAAGGCCGACCTGGAGGTCGGCCTCTACGATATGAAACTACGCGCCATCCTCAAGTCCAAGATTCACCGCGCCATCGTCACCGGCGCCGACATCGATTACGTCGGCAGCGTCGGCGTCGATCAGGATCTCCTCGACCGCACGGACATCATTCCCGGCGAGCGGGTCGCGATCTGGAACATCAACAACGGCACCCGCATTGACACCTACGCGATCAGTCTGCCGCGCGGTTCGGGCCAGATCGTCATCAACGGCGCCGCGGCGCGTCACTTTCATCCCGGCGACAAGGTGATCATCGTGGCGTTCTGCCTGACCGACGAGCCTGTCGAGCCGCGTATGATTGCGGTCGACGAACAAAACCGGTTTGTAAGGGACCTCGTGCCAAACGGATCGCCCGAGGACATTCCAGAGCCTGCCACACCGTAGCCGAAGGCGAAGGCGAAGGCGGGCCCAGCGTGACACGATGAAAACACATCGCATCGCAGTGATTGCCGGCGACGGGATCGGCAAGGAAGTGATCCCGGCGGCGATAAGCGTTTTGAACATGGCGGCGGAACAGGGCCACTTCCGCTGCGAGTTCACCGAGCTGCCGTGGGGCTGTGATTACTACCTGCAGACCGGGCGGATGATGGATCCCGACGGGATCGCACAGCTGCTCCACTTCGATGCCATCTATCTCGGCGCCATCGGCGATCCGCGGGTCGCCGACCACATTTCCGCGCGCGAGCTGATCCTGCCGCTGCGGCAGCGCCTCGGCCAGTACGTCAACCTGCGCCCGATGCGTCTGCTCGCGGGGATCACCTCGCCGCTGGCGAACCGCCGCACCGCCGACATCGACATGATTTGCGTGCGCGAGAACTCGGAGGGCGAGTACTGCGGGATCGGGGGACGGCTGCACGCCGGCACGCCCGACGAACTGGCCGAGCAGACGGGAATCTTCACGCGCCGTGGCATCGAACGAATCGTCCGCTACGCGTTCAAGATCGCGGAATTACGGCCGCGGCGGATGCTCGCCAGCGCCACGAAATCGAACGCGCTGCAGCACGCGATGGTGCTGTGGGACGAGGTCGTGGCCGACGTCGCGAAGGACTTTCCAGGCGTCGAGTACCGGAAGTATCACGTGGACGCGCTCTGCGCGCGCATGGTGACGCATCCGCAGACGCTGGACGTGATCGTGGCATCGAATCTCTTCGGCGACATCCTCACCGATATCGGATCGGCTATTTCGGGAAGCCTGGGCGTCGCACCGGGCGGGAACATCAATCCCGAGCGGACGACGCCGTCGATGTTCGAGCCGATACACGGCTCGGCGCCGGATATCGCCGGCAAGGGGATCGCCAATCCGATCGCGGCGATCTGGGCGGGCGCGATGATGCTCGACCACCTGGGCGAGCGTGACGCGCACGACCGGATTCTGCGGGCGATCGAAGCCGTCATCGCCGATGAGCGGGTGCGGACGCCGGACCTTGGCGGAAAGGCGACGACCGAGGAGATGACGCGTGCGGTGATGAGCGGGTTGACGCAGGGGAGAGAGGAGGTAGGAGATAGGAGGTAGAGTCCGGCTTCAGCCGGATTACGGCGGGAACCCCACGGCGAGCTTCACCGCGGCATATTCCGGATGAACGGCGCCTTCAGCCGTTCGAATGACAAGCGGCGGCTCTATCCAGGTGCGATGCATCTCTGGCGGCAGATCCGACGCGCGTGTCATCGCAAATAAACCGACCAGCGGCGGCTGTCCTTCGCGAAACACCACCGGCCGCCGCCTGAGGACCACGAGTTCAGCATCGGCGGCAGCCTTCTCCACGCGGGCGCGCTGCTCGTCGGGAAAGATGCACGCGAACACTCCGCCGGCATCCAGATGGGCCGCGGCAGCGCGGGCATAGTCCCGTATGTCGCCGCGCAGTTCGAACCGGCACGCCACCTTCTGCGGGTGGTCGCCTTCGATTCCCGAGCCTGGTGGAAAGTACGGCGGGCTGCCGAGGACGAGGTCGAAACGCTCGCCGGCGCCAACCGCGTTGCCATCGCGGAAATCACCCTCGCGGATGTCCATGCGATCGGCCAGGCCGTTGTAGCCGGCCGACTTTCGCGCCAGCCTCACGCTCTCGGCCTGCGCCTCGACCGTCACGAAACGTGCGCCCGGCAGCCGCCATGCGGCAATCGTCGCGACGGAGCCGATGCCCGAACCGAGATCGAGCACGCGCGAGGGGGATGGCGCCCAGGTCGTTCCATACCAGGCCGTGAGCACGTCGTCGGTGGAAAACCGGTGTCCACGCCGCAGTTGAAAGATGCGGAAATAGCCGCTGACGGCGTCGAGCGTTTCCTCGGGAGGCAGCGCCGGCGGTGACGAGGCGCCGGGAGGAACCGGGCCCGGCTTAGCCCAGCCTTTGAAGTGGCTTCCACTCAACGCCCAACTCCCAATTCCCAACTCCCAATAGCAACGGTACCATTTCGATGTGGCTCGAGCTTCGGCTCCGGCATCGTCCGCGCTCGCGGAGCGCCTCGGCTCGTTCGTGCTGGATCGCTACCCCTTCGCACTCGAGGCGGTACGTGGCGCGCTGCGCGCCGCCCCAGTCGCCAGTCCGAACGCGCCTGAATCATTCCTCGCAGCGCTCCGCAAGGAGTTCCAGCGGATCGACGTCCGCGACATTCCGGATACCTCGCCGCGTGTCTCCGCCGGCCAACGTCTGGAGCACGCGCGGGAGGAACTGATCGACGCGTGCGCCGGCTTTTTCGCCCGGGAGGCAATCGCCGCGTCGCTCACGCCGGACGAGCGCCGCGAGATCCTTCGCGGCATGGTGTTGACGCGCGCGGTGGACAACCGCCTGAAGCACCTCTTTACCAGCGGCGAAGTCAGCTACCAGGGCGTCCCTTTCCAGGGCAAAGGATTCCGATCGCTCGGACAGGAGGCGATCTACGCGGCGGCGATCCGTCTGCGGCGCGGCGCCGCGTGGCGCGACGAGGCGGGAAACTGGAGTGGAGACGTCGTTGGTCCGATGATCCGGGACCTCGGCGTCGCCCTGGCGATGCGCGGCGACGCGGACGCCGTGCGGATGGTCCTGAATGCGCAGGCCGCCAAGGCTGGTCCACCGATGGACGGCAAGGATCTGCACATCGGCGATCTCGGCTGGGGCATCCTGCCTGCGGCGGCGCCGCTCGGCATCAGCACGCTGACGATTGCCGGCCTGGCGATGGCATTCGAGCGCGAAAACAGCGGCCGGGTGGCGCTCTCGTTCATCGGCGATGGCGGCTCGTCCCTGGGCGAGTGGCACGAGGCGATAAACCTGTGCGCCGCGCGGCGGCTGCCGGCGGTGTTCTGCATTGAAAACAACCAGACGGCGCTCTCGACATCGATCCGCGAGCAGTCAGCCGTTCGCGCGTTCGCGGACAAGGCGATCGGGTACGGGATTGGCGGCGTCACCGTGGACGGCACCGACCCCGACTCGATTGCAGCGGCCTTTACCTGGGCGGCTGACCGGGCACGTGCGGGACGCGGTCCGATGCTGATCGAAGTCGTCACCATGCGGATGTGCGGCCACGCGCATCACGACGACATGCTCTACCTGGGAAAGGAAGTTCCGGCCGGATGGGACTACCCGGCGCTGAAGCGCGATTCGGCCTATGCGGACGCGGACTCGTACGAGTTCTGGTCGCAGAAGGATCCGATCAAGACGTATGCGGCGCGCCTGGAGTCGGCGGGCATCATCCGCTCACGGGATCTGGACGAGTACCGCCGTGAGGCTGAAGCACTCGTTGGGGAACAGGCGCGCGCGGTTGTCGCGGCGGCCTGGCCGGCGCCGGAGGACGCAGGCTTCGGCGTGCTGGCAGCCGAACCGCCGCGGACGCGACTCGAGATGCTCGATCCTGCCGTGCGCTTGCAGGTCGATCTCGCCCCTCCTCTACCCGCGCTGGAGCCTGGCTCGCCGGTGGATCGCAGCGGCCGGACGTTTCTTGAAGCCGTCGCGCTGGGGGTTGGCGACGCACTGCGGGCCGACCCGCGCGTGTTCGTCTACGGCGAGGACGTCGGCGGCGCGTATGGCAACGCGTTCCTGCTGCTGCGCCCGCTGCTCGCCGAGTTCGGCGACCGCATCATCAACTCGCCGCTCGCGGAGGGCGGCGTCCTCGGCGTCTGTGTCGGCGCGGCCCTGGCCGGCCAGCGGCCGATTGGCGAGCTGCAGTTCAACGACTTCGTCGCCAACGGTTTCAATCAGCTCGTGAACAACGCCGCGAAGATCAGATACCGCTGGGGCGCGTCGGTGCCGATGGTCGTGCGGATGCCCTGGGGCGGACTTCGTCACGCCGGGCCGTACCATTCGCAGAACACCGAGCCGTGGTTCTATCGAACGCCCGGCTTGAAGATCGTCGTGCCCTCGACGCCGGAGGACGCGAGGGCGTTCATGGCGGCGGCAGTCCGCGATCCCGACCCGGTGCTCTTCTACGAGCACATCGCGCTGTACCGGGATCCACGGATCAGGCAGAGGCTCCCTGACGCCGCACCGGAACCGCTGCCGCTCGGCAGGGCGGCGTTGCGGCGCGCCGGCGATGATGTGGCGATGATTTCCTACGGCGCCTACGTCCATGTCGCCCTCCGCGTTGCCGAACGGCTCGCGGCGGACGGCATCCAGGCCAGCGTCCTTGATCTTCGATCGCTCGCGCCGCTCGACAAAGCGGCCGTGCTCGCGGTCGCTCGCCACTGCAGCCGCGTGCTGATCGTCCACGAGGACTCGCGCACCGGCGGCATCGGCGAGAGCCTGGCCGCGATCATCCAGGAAGAGGCGTTCGAATCACTCGACGCGCCGGTTCGCGTCATCGGCGCACTGGATACGCCGGTGCCCTACTCCCCTCCGCTCGAGGAATTCTTCCTGCCGTCCGAAGTAGAGGTTGAACGCGTTGCCCGGTTGCTCGTCAGCTATTAGCGCGGATTTCGATTGCGTGGCGCGAACCCTTCGGGTTCGCGAGGCGAGCCTGACCCCGGGGTCCCCATCGCGCCCGCGCGATGGGGTGGCGAGGCTCGCCCCACAATCCGCGCTACACGCAACTGAACGATGCTCTAGGTGATGAAGATCGACATCTGGTCCGACCTCGTGTGTCCGTGGTGCTATCTCGGCAAGCGCCGCTTCGAGAGGGCGCTCTCGGCATTTTCAGCAGCCACCTCCGTGGAAGTCGTCCATCGCTCGTTTCAGCTCGATCCGTCGCTGCCGAAAGGGCAGTCGCTGCGCGCGCGCGACATGTTGATGCGCAAGTACCGGATGACTGAAGCCGAGGTCATCGCCTCGCAGGATCGGCTGGAGGGCCTCGCCGCGGCGGAGGGGCTCGAGTACCACCTGTCGGAGTCTCGAACCGGCAACACGATGGACGCACATCGCCTGGTGCATTTCGGGCTCGAGCACGGGATTCAGGACCGCGTCATCGAGCGTCTCTTCCGCGCGCACTTCACCGAGAACGCATCCCTCTTCGACGAAGAATCGCTCGCCGTCCTGGGCGCGGAAGCCGGGCTGCCGGATGTGCGGGAGTTCCTTCGCAGCGGACGCTGCGAGAGCGAGGTCATCGACGACCATCGCCAGGCGCACGAACTTGGCGCGAGAGGCGTTCCGTTTTTCGTTATCGACGGTCGCTACGCCGTCTCCGGCGCCCAGTCCGTCGAGGTGTTTTCAGCGGCACTCGCGCGGGCGCATTAGTCTTCGACAGGGCGCTGTGCCGAGTCGATGACCAGGAACTGAACGGGCCCGGTGCGCGACTCGAGCGCCAGCCCGAGTTGTTCCCGCAGCGAGGTAAACAACGAGGTGCCGTCGGCAACCGCGCGATCGACGGACCCGGAGTTCGGATCCCACTTCAGCTCGAACCTGTACGCGCCGGACAGTCCGGTCTGGTCAACGACCGGGCGATCGAGCATGCGCGAAAGGCTGAACGCCACGTCGCGGAGCGTCGCTCCTGACATCCGCAAAAGGCCTCCCCCCCGCGTCGCCGCGCAGCGTGCGTCGCCTGGTGGCAAGGCGTCGCAGTCCGTGGGATCCGGCTGGAGGAGCGCGCCAGGTTTGCGATCGCCGCGGGCCATCACCAGCGCGTAGTGGGGCGCATCACGCATCTCGGTGTGCACGGCCAGCTTGAAGCGGTCGTGGAGGAGGGCCTTGATGCGCTCCAGCATTTCCTGCATGTTCGCGGCGCTCGCGCCGGTGGCAAGGATGTCCCACCGTTCGGTCGCCAGCCACTCCGGCCCACCGGCGAGCTGTGCGTACTGCACGCGATAGACGTTCCGAATCAGAGTGAGGATGGGAATATTGCTGGTCACGAGGCGCCCGCCGGGGGCGACGGTCATCCTGTCGTCGGTGCTCCCGGACAGGTTGCGTTTGATTGACGCGACCTCGAAGTGCGGGCTGGATGCAGGGGTCGGAGAACCTTGGTTTTTCGCCCACGCGACCGAGGACAGGATCGCGAGGCCGATCGCGAGTTGGAGCGCGGTGTGGCGTCTCACTCCTCTTCCTTACGGCTGCGGGCGTGACTCGGGTGCAAGTGCAGCCGACGTGAGGGGCGCTGGCTACGGTTGTTTTCGCTCGATGTCGAGCGTTGCATCGGCACTG
>JAICQE010000184.1 GCA_025938035.1 Vicinamibacteria bacterium | reverse complement strand
CTGCTGGCATGGCGAGATCCTTCGCTTCAAAATCACGGCAAATGCGCTGATGGCATTTCCTGAAACGGACATGTCGAACAACAGCGTCATGGGGCAATGTCATCTGTGAGCTCGTGATGGAGTGACGGCAGCCGTCGATGACATGCCCGTGCGGTCGACGGCTGCGTCCGCGTACGAACTAGAGCATCTACCAGCGACCCGGACTGGGCACGGCGCGATCGCTTCGACATCAACGCCCTGGCTCCGCAACGCTACGATCCCGGTTCACGAGGGCGGCGGCGTATCGGTGTTCACGGCTGCGAAGGAACAGCTGGGTCCGACGTTGAAACCGATCACGACAGAGATTGACGTGCTCGCCATCGAACGCCTGGAGCGCCCACGGTTCGACTGAAGCTACGGCGCACCCGTCAGGCGGGCCCGCTTGGATGGCTTCTCTGATCGCGCACCAGCACCACCGCTGCGTACACGACGACCACTGTGAGCGCAAAGGTTCCCGTATGGGTCGCGATGAAATCCAGCAGAGCCAGCATCACGACACTCCCCGTTATGGCAGGCGATGGCGTTCCTAGGATAACGATGAGTTCAGACGAACCTGCACAACTTCGAGCGGACTCGACGTGTCTTGATGTGACTCTTTGTGATCAGAATTGTAAAAACTGAGTCGATAGTTACACGCTTCGCGGCAGAGGTTCGGGAAACCGCTCCATAGTTCAGCTGGCTCGGCTGGGCCTGCCGATTGCAATTGGGGCCGGCATGGTAAGGCTCTTCACTGCCAGCGCGCTTCTCGTTGCCGTCGTTGGATGCGGGGCAATCAGTTCGTCGGCGTTGCCGGGCATCTCGCAGGGGACGAAAGGCGCGGATTCTCGGGCGCGTGCGGATGCACTCGCACGAGCGCAGATCTGGTCACCGACGAACGTGCGTGCCATGGACATTCGGACCGGCCCGAAGGAGAAGGGCGCGTTCCCATTCCAGGCGACGGTGACGTGTGACTATTCGCCGAAGCAACTGGCGGGAGGCTCGCCCAAGTTCGCGTGCGTCGCCGGCGACGATGAGCTGAAGGTGAAGTTCGGCGGCAGCAACGCCGAGGTGTTCGGTGAAGTAGCGGCCACGCGGCTGATGTGGGCGCTGGGATTCGGCGCCGATCGCATGTACCCGGTGCGTGTCATCTGCCGCGGGTGCCCGTCCAGCCTCGGCGGCATCGCGCGCGAGAAGAAGGAATTCCTGTTCGATCCGGCGACGATCGAACGGAAGATGCCGGGCCGCGAGTTCGAGCCCGACAGCTCCTGGTCCTGGACCGAGCTCGACACCGATGCGGTCGGCGGCGCGCCACGGGCGCACCGCGACGCACTGAAGCTCCTCGCGGTGTTCATGCAGCACACCGATACGAAGCCCCAGCAGCAGCGGCTGATGTGCCTGGACGCCGCGCCCGACGCCGAAGGCCCGACGGCCGTCTGCAAGAGCCCGTTCATGATGGTCAGCGACGTCGGCCTGACGTTCGGCAAGGCCAACTTCATGAACACCAACGGCAAGGGGATGAATTACGTGGCGTGGGCGGCAACTCCGATCTGGAAAGAAGGCGCGACCGGGTGCGTCGGCAATCTGCCCAAGTCATTCACCGGGACGCTGAAGGATCCGGTCATCAGCGAAGAGGGCCGCGCCTTTCTCGCAAACCTGCTGGGGCAGCTGTCCGATGCGCAGATACGCGCCCTGTTCGAAGTGTCGCGCGTGACGCTGCGGCTGCGCGACCCGGCGAAGGCTCGTTCCGGCTTTGCGACGATCGACGAATGGACCGAGCTGTTCAAGGCCAAGCGCGCGGAGATTCTCGAACGCCGCTGCTGAATGTTCGACGTCGATCCCGTCATCTGGCTGCAGTCGTGGGCGTCGCCTGCCTTGACCGCCGCGATGAACGGGATCTCCACGCTTGGCTACACCCGCGCGTATGTCGCCATCGCCGCGCTGCTCGCGTTCGGGTTTCGCCTGCGCGCCGCCGTTCCTGTGCTGGTCCTTCTGGCGTTGAACGGCGCATTCACCGACATCGCCAAGACTTCCGCTTCTCTCGAGCGGCCTGACGCCGACACCCGCGTTCAGTCGCTGTCGCTCTGGGCATCGGAGCTGCGGCATCGCGACGCGGACACACCAACCGAGGTCGAGGACAGCTACGGGTTCCCCTCCGGCCATGTGAGCACGACGACGACGTTCGCCGTCGGGCTGGCGATGCTGCTCGGATGGCGGCGGCGTGGATGGGCGATGGCCATTGTCTGGATTGCGGCAATGGGCGTCTCGCGGATGTATCTCGGCCGCCATTTTCTCGGCGATGTGATCGGCGGCGTGTTGGTTGGACTGGGCACCATCGCCGTGGCGTTTGCGGTGCTGAAGATCGCGCACCTCGTCCGCGAATCGCGCAAGCATCATCCCTGGCCGGCGCACCGCATCATGGCCGTCGCGATCGTCTTTGCCGCCGGCGCGCTGCTCGTCGGGTTGCCTGATGCCGGCGATGCCGGGCGTCTCCTGGGCACGGCCATTGGGGCGCTGTACCTCGTCCGCCATGATCTGTTCGAGCGTCAGGTCACGGTGACGGCGCGGGCCGTCCTGGTGATCTCGGCGGCGGCCGGGTTTGCCGGGGCCTGGGCGGTGATGTCTGCCGCGCTCGAACAGGCCTCGCCGGACAGCGTCAGCGCGTTGCGCCTGGCGGCGAGCGCACTGCCGAACGCCGCTCTCCTGATTGTTCCCGCGCTCGTTCCCGCGCGTCTGTACGCCGCGCGGGAGCAACAGGCGTGATCGAGGCGCCCTTCTGTGGCGCGAACCCTTCGAGTTCGCGAGGCGAGCGTGAAAGGCTCGCCCCACGAAATCCGAGCTACGACGGGATCGAGCCAGTGGGCTCGAAGCGGTAGCCGATTTCCCGGATGGTCTGGATGTAGATCGGATTGTGCGCGTCGGGTTCGACCTTCGAGCGCAGCGTCGCGACACAGCGATCGATGCTGCGCGGTGTGACGAACACCGCCGCCCCCCAGACGGCATTCAGGATCGTGTCGCGCGCCAGCGCGCGGCCGGGCCTGGACGCGAAGTAGGCGAGCAGGGCGAACTCCCGCGCTGTCAGATCAACCGGCGCGCCATTGCGCAGCACGCGGCGGGCAGCCATGTCGATTTCGCAGTCGCCAAACCGCTGCACCGCGCGATCCGTGCCGCGCCGTCGCAGCAGCGCCTTCGCCCGCGCGATCAGCTCGCCGGTGCGGAACGGCTTGGTGATGTAGTCGTCGGCGCCGAGATTCAAGCCGAGGATGACGTCCTCTTCCTGTCCCTTGGCCGTCAGCATGACGATCGGCACATCGATCCCCTGGCCGCGCAGCGTACGGCACACGTCGAAACCGTTCACCTTCGGCAGCATGATGTCGAGGAGGATCAGGTCTGGCTTCACGGTGGCGGCCATGTCGAGGCCGCGTTGCCCGTCGCCGGCGATGTGCACGTCGAATCCCTGCGCGCGCAGCGTATCGGACAGGCCGCGGGCCAGCGCCGGCTCGTCTTCGACGAGCAGGAGGCGCCCTTCGCTCACGCAGTTGCCTCTTCGGTTGGGAGCTTGGCCGCCGTAGCTTCCGCGGAGGCGGCAGGCCGACGTTCACGTCGGCCTTTCACCTCTTTCATCCCCTCCGCGTACGGCAGGCGCAGCGTGAACGTGCTGCCCGCGCCTTCCACGCTGCGCACCGTGACCGACCCGCCGTGCGCCCGCGCGATCAGGTCGACGATGCTCAGGCCGAGACCGACGCCGGAGGTGGCGCTGGCCAGCCGCTGATCGACGCGGTAGAAGCGCTTGAAAATGCGCCGGTGCTCGCGCGGCGCGATCCCGATGCCGTTGTCCTGAATGTCGAAGGCGATGCCATCCGGCGTACGCGTCACCCTCACCAAAACGCGTTTCTCGTCCGGCGTGTACTTCAGCGCGTTGTCGAGCAGATTGATCAACGCCGAAACCACGGCTCCCTCGTCCGCGCGGACCGGCGGCAGGTCTGGCGCGATCTCCAGCGTCAACTCGCAATCGGCCGGGACACGTTCGCGGATCGCGGCGATGGCGGTATGCACGAGCGTGGATGGCGACACGGCCGCGAAGGCGAATCGCTCGCGGCCGCGCTCGAGCCGCGAGAACGTCAGGAAGTTCTCGATCAGGCGCGTGAGCCGCGCGTTCTCGCTGGCAAGGAGGTGCAGATAGTCACGCGTTTTCGTCTCGTCCAGGTGCGCGTCCGCGAGCAGGCCGTCAACCAGCACGCGCATGGACGCCAGAGGCGTGCGCAGCTCGTGCGAGACGGCGGCGACGAGGTCTGTCTTGAGACGGGCCAGGCGCAGCTGGCGGCGGAACGCGCTGCCGGTGATGACCGCGATGAGCACGGTCGCGAAGAGACCTGACGCAGCCACGGCAATGTACGCCATCGCCTGCCGCTTCGCGCCCGAGTCGTCGACCGGCAGCGTTTCGAGCGGCTCGAAGAACGACAGCTGCCAGCCGGGCAGAGCCGCGCCGGCGGCGATGGCCTCCATGTCGGCCCGCTCGCCCGGCGCAAACGTGTTGAAGAGGATTCCGGACGGCTGCACCTCGTGCAGCATGTCGTGCATCATCGACTGGATGGTGTCGGTCCGATAGAGGAGGACCGTCATCCCGTCCGCTGACGGAAACGCCCACACGTCGCGCAGGGCGGTCTGCTGAAACACCCCGGGCTCGAGCGCCAGCCCGCCACGCGCGGCGACTTCCGACGACAGGTCCAGCGCCGGCTGCACCTCGTTCCGGACGCCGGGTTCGAGCTCGCGCAGCCGCCCGGTGACCGGGAAGGCGATCCGCCCGTATTCATCGAGCAGGATGGCGCCGTCGCCTTCGACCGCGAGCATCAATTCGCCGAAGCGCTTCACCGGATCGCCGCGGCCGTTGAGCCGTGCGGCGTGCGCATCCCATAACGCCTCGACCCGCGAGCGGACGAGACGCAGCTGCGCGCGGTAGCCCTCGAGCGTGCTGCGGCGGCTGGCTCCGGCCTGCACCTGAACCGCCTCGTTCATGAACCAGACGACGAATGCGGCGGGCAGCAGCGTCAGCAGCACCAGCAGGACGATGAGCGAGGTGTGGCGATCGCGTCCGTCAGCCATGGGAGTCCACACGGGCCGTCAGTTCTCCGCCGGCATCTCGAGGCGATCGATCACGAGCACCTCGACCGGCGCACGGCCCTGAACCAGCTTCAGTCCAAGTTGATCCTCCACCGCCGTGAAGAGAGATGGCAGCTCCGCCAACCGTGATCCGGCGATGCCGGGGCCGGTCCGCGGCGGGGCCGCCCTGAAGTCGATGTCAAAACGTCCGGTCAGGCCGGTGGCGTTCACGACGGGACGTCCGAGCGCACCGGCGAGCATCCCGGTGAGGATCGTGAGCTCGACGGCGCCTCCGGTCAAGCTGGCGGCTCCTCCAATCGCGCCGCACGTCGGGCGCACACCTGGAGCCGGCGGATCCGGCCGTTCGCCGGCAAGACTGCGCTTGCGAGCGGCTTCGATCGCCGCATCGCAGTTGACGTCGGAGCGCCGGAGATTGGGTCCCAGCCGTCCGTCGCTGCGCGCGAGCGTCAGAGTGTAGACATCCATTTCCCGTTGTTCAACGTGCGCGGCCAGCTTGAACCGTTCGACCAAGAGACCGCGATAATAGGCTGGGCGTTCTTCAATCGCCACGTCGCGACCGGCGGTGGCGTTGATGGCGAAGAGAGTCGTCCGTGCCCAGTCGGGCAGCCCTTCGATGCGATAGACCGGCACGAGATATCCGATCGAGACGAGGCTGAGAACGGGCAATCCGCCGGCGAATCGGCCGCCCGGCTGCCACTGCATCGGGACGCGATCCTGCCGGGTGATCGGCCGCACGGCTGCGACGTCGAACGACTTGATCGGTCCGAGAGTTGGCCCCGCCTGCGCGGTCAGCGGGACCGGTCCTGCGGCGAGGACGACGACGGCGGCCGCCACCATGCCGATGATTCGCAAACGCACCTCAAAGGCAGGTTAGCGGTGGGGTGTTACGGAATTGTTACCGTTCGAATCGTTCGAATCGTTCGAACCGTTCGAACGTTCTGAAGGCGAACGCCTCGAACGACCCGAACGATCCGAACGACCCGAACGTTCCGAACGTTCCGAACGTTCCGAACGTTCCGAACGACTATTTCACCTTCGTCAGCGTCATCTGCTGCGCGGCACCGCCGCCGTTCGGGCGCTGCGTTCCCTCGATCACGCCACCTTTGACGCGGCCGTTGAACTCCTGTTTTCCGGTGGACAGCATCACGTCATTCCCGCGCAGGCGGCCGGTGATGTTGATCGTCTGCCCGTCGGATCCTCTCGAGGTTCCCGACAGCATCTGGAACTGCTGTGTCAGGGTGAACTCCCGGCCGTCGCCGGTCCGCCACGTGCCGGCGATCTTGGCCGGGACGATGTTCAGCATCACCGTGCACCACTGCGAGCAGTTCTCCACGGTCGTCTGCTCGTCCGGCGTCCAGTCGGGGATGCTGAAGGTATTCAGCACCACGCGCGTGCCGGCGGGCAGATTGAAAATCTTGTCGCGCAGCGTCGTCAGGTTGCTCGGCAGGAGGAACAGCGCCAGCGCCGTGGCCTTCGAGAAGTCCGCCTCGTACATGTCGCCCTGCACGAACTGGGCTCGCTCCGCCACGCCCTCCTTGGCGGCGATCCGCTTCGACAGCGCCACCATGTCCGGGTTGTATTCCACGCCGAGGCCGCGCGCGCCCAGCTTGGCCGCCGCGATCACATTCCGCCCGTCGCCCGATCCAAGGTCGACGACGAAGTCCTGCGGCGTAATCTTGCCGACCTCCATCATCTTGGCGACCGTCTCTTCCGGAGACGGGACCCAGACGACGTCCTTGCCAGGCTGCCCGACCTGGGGAACGAATTCTTCCTTTGTCTGCGCCGCGGCAGGATGCACGTAAGCGGCGGTCACGATAATTGCGACGACAACGCGTCCGACGGATTTCAACATCTCAGTCCCCCGAAAGGCCGACGGTCCGCCTCCGCGCTGCGCGCTTCGGCGAGACGGCCTCTACCATCCCCCGAAAGGCCGACCTGAAACGTCGGCCTCTACCATCCCCCGAAAGGCCGACCTGAAGGTCGGCCTCTACCAACCACCAACCACCAACTACCAACTAGAAAGGCGACACTACATATACCCGAAACTGGGACTAGAATGACCCACCTTCGCTGCTTTCCGCCTCCGCGCTCGGCGCTTCGGCGGGACAGGCTGCAGCTACGGTGGGCAAGCGCCCCTTGGAGGACGTATGACTCGACGCACTGTTCCCGCTCTGCTGATGGCGGTTAGCTTGGCCGCGGCCACGGGATATGCGCAGGCTCCGGCTGGCGGCGGCCGGGGAGGGCGTGGCGCAGGTCCGGCTCAACCGGCGGCGGAGGTTCCGGCCGACCCTCTGAGCGCCCTGGCGCCGGCAAATCTCGCGAAAGCGCGGCCAAAGGCGCCCTTTGACCTGACCGGTAACTGGTTCATCAACGGAGGTGTTCCCGGCGGTGGCTGGCTGTTCGGCCGGACGCCCGCGGTTCTTCCCAAGCTGACCCCGGCGGCGCAGAAGCACTTCGACGCCTACGCTGCTGCGGCGAAGGACGGCAAGGTCTATCGCGACGACATCGGCAAGTGCTGGCCGGCGGGAATGCCGGTGATCATGACGCGCGTCTGGCCGATCGCGATGATCCAGCTGCCGACGGCGATCTACATGATCAGCGAGTTCATGAACAGCCTGCGCGTGATCTATCTCGACGGCCGGTCGCATACGGATCCGGACATCGTCGTCCGCAGCTTCAACGGCGAGTCGATCGGCCGCTGGGAGGGCGACACGCTGGTTGTGGACACGCGCAATTTCACTGACCTCGACAAGCACTGGGTCGATCAGGGAATACCGGCGAGCAAGGACTTCCGGATGATCGAGCGCTACAAGTTGATCAACAACGGCAACACGCTGCAGGGTGAGTGGACGTTGATCGACCCGCAGAACTGGGAAGGCGAGTGGAAGGGGACGCGGCGATGGAATCGCGTCAACGACCACGACATTCAAGAGGTCGTGTGTCTGCCGGATCTGAACGAGCATCTGCAGAGCACGTCGTCCAAGACGCAGGTCAGCCAGTAATGCGCGGACGATCGCGCACCGCGGCG
>JAICQE010000201.1 GCA_025938035.1 Vicinamibacteria bacterium | reverse complement strand
TCAAGCGGTTCCATTTCGTGTCGAGCCTGTCGGTCTGCATGGCATACGACGGTCCCTCGGTCGTGACCGAACAGACCGACATGCTTCCGTATGTCGACCGCCTGCCGCTCGGATACGCGCAGAGCAAGTGCGTGGCGGAGTCGCTCGTCCGGACAGCCGCATCGCGCGGGCTGCCGGCGCAAATCTTCAGGCCTGCGCTGCTGGCCGGCCATTCGTCCTCGGGCGCCTCGAACGTGGACGATCTGATCGCGGCGCTGCTGAAGGGATGCATTCAATCAGGCGCCGCCCCGGATCTCGACTGGGCGTTCGACGCGGTGCCGGTTGACACGGCCGCCAGCGCCATCGCCACCTTGAGCCGGTCATGCGGAGCGCAGCTCGAGACATTTCATCTGCGTCATCCACGTCCGCGGCACTGGCGCGAGTGCGTGCTCTGGGCCAATTGTTACGGCTATCCGATCCGTCTCGAACCGTACGAGCAGTGGCTCGAGCGACTCGATCGCGACGCGCACAGCACCGATCACGCGCTGTATCTGCTGCGTGCATTCTTCACACGGCGTTTTCACGGGCGCACCGCTCCCGAGCACTACGAGGAGAGCGCGCACAGCCGCATCGAGTGCCGGCGCACGCGAGGCCATGAACGTCTGGCGGGCATCGACTATCCGCCGCTGGACGCAGAACGGCTGGACCGCTATCTGGCCGACTTCATCCGTCGTGGTTTCGTGACGCCGCCGCCCGGCGCCGGCAGTCATTGTTCGATCGATACGCGTCGACGAAACACAGCTCCCGATCCCATTCATCGATTCGAATCGCTGCTGCGCCGGCACTTCGGCGACGGCCACCTGCGCATCGACGGCGCCGAACTGGTTCGACGAGGGTCCGAGCACAGCATCATCAGCGAGATGACGTCGTGGAAACGCGGGCAGCAGACGGGCCTGTTCCACTACCGTCTGGCGCTGGCACGGGGTGCGGGCGTCGAGTCGCTGGACGTGATGGCCAAAGTGAAACCACCCGACGAGGCCGCCATCGAAGTCGCCGAGACAACCGCGGCGATCGTGGACGCACATCTCCATCGTCTGATTGTGTCGTTCCGCGATCGCCTTGGCGTTCGCGATGGCCACGTGCGAGAGCTGGCGATCTATCAGCACCATCGCGATGACCTCATCGGCCGTCATCTGCCCCGCTGCTACGGCACATGGGCCGACGATGATCGCCAGGAATGGGGGCTGCTGCTCGAGCACCTCGGCGACATGGCGCTGATGGATGCACAAAGCCCCGCGGCGTGGACGCGCCGCTTCCGGATGGCTGCCATCGACGGACTGGCCGCCATCCACGCCCGGTGGCTCGGCCAGGAAGCCGCCCTGATGGCGCAGCCCTGGATCGGCCATGTTCCTTCCACGGCGTCGATCGTGGAAATGACACCGCTGTGGACGGCTCTCGCCGATCATGCGGCACCTGTCTTCGAGGCATGGGCGGGCAGGCGGCTCGTTGAAACGCATGCCGCGCTCGCGACCACGGCATGCGAGTGGGCGCCGGCGCTCGAGGCGCTGCCGCGCACCCTGATCCACAACGACTTCAATTCCCGCAATGTGGCGCTGCGCAGCGACCCGCACGGCCCGCGGCTCGTTGCCTATGACTGGGAGCTCGCCGCGATCGGCGCGCCGCAGCGCGACCTCGCCGAGTTCCTCTGCTTCGCCCTGCCAGGCGGAGTTGACGGCGACGTGCTTGCCGAATCGATCGAACGCCATCGCACGACGCTCGAACGGCACTCGGGCGTGGCGCTGGACCGGCGCGTGTGGCAGGAAGGATTCCGCAGCGCCCTCGCGTACTTCCTCGTCTCGCGGCTCGGGATCTACGCCATGATCAATCGCGTCCGGCCTCTCGCGTTCCTGCCGCACGTCGTTCACACGTGGTCGCGCCTGTATGAGCTGACATTCCTGGACACGGCAAGGCGATCAGGTCCGCCTGAAGGCGGGCACTACGCGAGGCGCGCATGAGGGCGCCGCTGCACGAGCTGCACATCAGCAATCTGCTGACGTACGGGTCGCTCGCGGCGGCGGTGACGGCGGTCGCCGCGTCCGCCGGCATGCGCAACACCGCGGTTGCGGGTTGCGCGCTCGCCTTCGCCGCGATCATGGACGCGTTCGATGGCCGTTTCGCGCGGCGGTTCAACAGGTCGCCACGACAGGCGCAAATCGGACAAGAACTCGACAGCCTGGTTGACGCGGTGACGTTCGGCCTTGCCCCTGCCGTCGTTGTCAGCGCGCGCTTTCCGGCGGGCGGCCTCGCCGCCATCCTTTCCTGGTCGATCGCCGGGTTCTATCTGCTCGCGGTGGTCACGCGGCTGGCGTTCTACAACGTCGAGCAGGACGGGGATCGGTTCGTTGGCATGCCCACCCCTGCCGCCGGGCTCGTCTGCTGCACGTCGCTGCTTCTTCCGTCACCGGCGTGGGCAGCATGGTGGCCGCTTGCGCTGAGCGGCGCGCTGATGATTGCCCCGCTCCCGATCGCGCGACCACGTGCACGGGGACTGTCGCTCTTCGCCGCCTGGGCAGCGTCGCTGGCGATTACGTTCGCAACCCGGGCCGTCCGTTAACGCATCTTGCGGGCGCGTCCCGCAAATCCGCGCTAGCCATCACGGGCGTGCTATTGCTATGTTTCGTCATGCGCTCGGGACCAAGAATCCTGCTGTCCCTGTGGCTTGGCCTTGCCGCCGTCACGACGGCGCAGGACCGTCCCGCTTCCGATCCTCAGCAACCGACCTTCCGCACGGGCATTCAGTCGGTTCGTGTCGATTTGTACGTCACGCGTGATGGCGAGCCGGTCAGGGACCTGCGCCGTGAGGAAGTACAGGTGTTCGAAGACGGCGTCGCGCAAAACGTGGACACGTTCGAGCGAATCGTCTTCGCCGAACCGGGATCGCGGCCTGCGGTCGAGCCGCAGACGGCTCCGGAGCGCCGCAAGCTGGCAACCGATCATCGCGCCCGGCTGTTCGTTGTCTTCCTGACGGCGCCCGAACCACGCCCCACCGTCGCGCAACGCCAGGCGCCGTCCCGCCAGACGCAGTCTCAGGTACTCGAGATGCTGAACGGGCTGCTGGGGCCGGACGATGTCGTCGCAGTGATGACGCCATATATGCGCATCGAAGACCTCATCTTCCAGCGGCAGGTTCCCCGGGAGGATGAGGCGTGGTTCCGCGACCTGAACAAGGATCCGAAATTCGCCCGCTGGGATGTGTGCTTCCGACCGGGCGGCGGAAGTCCCAACGGCGAGATGAAGGCGCGCTATCGGGAACTGGTGACCTTCCAGGCGCTCGAAGGACTGGTCACGCATCTCAGCGGACTGCGTGACGAACGCAAGCACATTTTGGTCATGACGGACGGCTTCCGGCTGTACACGAAGAACCCGCGTCTTCCGGCACGCGGCCAGCCGGAATCCGAAGGCTTTCCGATCGGCGGTGGCGGCGGCATCGGCATTATTCCGCGCCTTGGCGACAGCGGCGGTGTGTCGGGCGCCCGGATCCCATCAGACTGCGAACAGGACCTCCGGGACCTCGCATCGCTCGATCACGCCAGCCGCCTTGATCAGATCGCAACTTATGCCCGGCGCACCAACGTGTCCTTTTATCCGATCTCGCTGCTGCGCACGGCATCCGATCCGACGCGCAACCTGCGGCTGAGAGGTTCCTTCGAGAACAACAGTACCGTGCTGATGCAGTCGTCGCTGAGGGATCTCGCGGAAGAAACCGCCGGTCTGCCGATTGTGAACACGAACAACGTCGACGGGATCCTCCGCCGCATCGTGACGACTACGTCCTCGTATTACCTGGTTGGCTATACGCCGGCAAACGCCACGGCCGACGGCCGGTTCCGGCGGATCACCGTGAAAGTCAGCCGTCCCGATACGAACGTCAGCGCGCGCGCGGGATATGTCGCGGGACTCCCGGCACCGGCCGTCGTCGTTCCCGTCGAGACCCGTAAGCCCCCGGATCCGGTCGACGTGTCGATGCGGGCGCTCAATGTCTCCAGCACGAGTGCCTTGCACGTGCGGCCGGCAGTGTGGACGCGCGGCACTGCTCCGGGCGCACAGACGACCAGCGTCTGGATCGACGCGGAGCTCGATCTCCGGCTGCGCCGGCAGCGTCTGCAGGCCGAAGGCGGAATGGTGGAGATGACCCTGCGCCCCATTCGTGGCGGCGACCCGATCTCCCGACAGCTTCCCGTGGCCGCGGCAACGAATTTCGAATTCGAGCTGCGCGGATCCGATGCGCTCGCACCCGGCGAGTACTCGATACAACTGCAGCTCAGTGGCGCGGGCGGCGCACCGGTGGGAGAGTTTCTGCGCGTCGTCGTCCCGGAGTCCACGAGCTCCCTCGGAGAGGCGCTCCTGCTGCGACGCGGGCCGACGACCGGTCCGCGCTATGCGCGCACGGCCGATCCGCGGTTTTACAGAACCGACCGGCTGCGGCTCGAGCTGCCGACCGACTCCCGCGAGCCTGCAACCGGCCAGCTCCGCGACAGGCGTGGGGGTGCGCTCGCAACGCCGGTGCAGATCACGGACCGTGAGGACGAAAGCGGCCAGTTCCGCTGGATCGTGGCGGACGTGCCGCTTACGTCCATCGCACCTGGCGATTACGCCGTAGAAGTGACGCAAGGCAGTGCGACGCGGCTCACCGCATTCCGCGTCGTGCCGTGACCCGTAGCGTCCGCCTTAGGCGGATGTAGAGTTCGCCTTCAGGCGGACCCATGTAGGATCCCGCCATGGCTCCATTTGTCCGCTGCACCACTCTGGTCCTGACGCTCGTCGCACTTGCCGTAACGGCCCGCATCGGGGCGCAGACACCAACCGCGTCGCCTCAGCCCGCGGCCGCTCCGGCGCCGCCGCCCGACATGCGGGTGTATTACATGGTTTTCCTGCGCCGCGGTCCGGCATGGACGACGGCCGTCACCCCAGAGACCACCAAGGTCAATCAGGGTCATCGCGCCAATATCGACCGACTGACGAAAGAAGGCCTGATGGTGGTCGCCGGACCGTTTGAAGGGACATCCGGGGATCGCGCGCTTGCCGGGATTTTCATCCTGCGGGTACCGTCGATGGAGGCGGCCACGGCCGCGGTCGAAACCGACCCTGCGGTAAAGGCGGGACGATTTATCTATGAAATCGTGCCCTGGTGGGGTCCGGCAACTCTTCGGTACTGACAGTGCACCCCGTGCGGCCGAGCAGCCGTATTTACAGGCAGATATGGTGACGGTGGCACCGTTCGCTCGCGCTGAGGCACCGGTCGCGCAGGCCCATCCGGTGGCCGTTCCGGTGGCCTCGCCGCGATTCGCCGCGGCCGCCGCCACCGACAGCCAGGACCTCCTGGCGAAGGCCAAGGCCGGCGACCAGGCGGCGTTTGCCGCCATCGTCCGCAAGCACCAGAACATGGTGTTCAGCGTGGCGCTGCACATGCTGCGCAGCAGGCCGGCGGCCGAGGATCTGGCACAGGAGGTCTTCCTCGAGCTGTATCGGAGCCTGCATCGGCTGGAGTCCGAGGCACACGTCGTCTCGTGGCTGCGGCGCGTCGCCGGTCACCGGTGCATCGACGAGATCAGGCGGCGAAACCACCGCCAGGAGTTTGCGACCGACACGCTGCCGGATCCGGGGCATTCGCCGGAGCCGCGCGAGGTGTTCGTCGCCGAGCGGCTGGAGGAACTGGTCGCCGAGCTGCCGGATCGCGCGCGTATGGTGGTGGTGCTCCGGTATCAGGAGGAAATGGAACCGACGGAGATTGCCGATGCCCTGGGCATGCCGGTCAACACCGTGAAGAGCCATCTTCGCCGGTCGATCATCGCGCTGCGTGAGCGCCTGATGGGTAGGGGCGAGTGATGAATCCATTCATGAACATAGACGACGAACTTCGCGAAGCGCTGCGACGCAAGCAGGCGCCGGCCGACCTGGCCGATCGCGTGCTGGCGCGCATCAACGAGCAGCCGGCGCAGGAGCGGCAGGCAGTCCCGATCTCGATCGGCCACCGCCGCCAGGGCATGGGAGCCCCGGGCGTGCGACGCTGGCTGGCTGCCGCCGCCGTGCTCGCCGTCGCCGCCGGCGGCGCCGAACGGTATTACACGCAGCAGCGGGCCGCCGAGGCCGCGCGTGTGCAGGAAGAACTTCGCATTGCGCTGCAGATCACGAGCGAAACGCTGGCGGTCGTGCAGAGCAAGCTTTCGCAGCCGGCGGAGAACGAAAGCCGGTAAGGGAATCCCATGAAGACTACGATTGCGCTCGTCGCGTTCACGCTGCTTGTTCCGGTCGCTGCCAGCGCACAGGGCGCGCGGCTGAACCTGTCGTTCCTCGATCGCCTCGCCGAGCGCGCGACCGAAAAGCAGGAGATTACGATCGATTCATCGATGTTGAAGACCGGGTCTGCTTTCGTGCCCCCCGGGCCGAAGGCGGATGCCGCGAAGCAGGTTCTCTCCGAACTCGAGGGTGTCTACGTCCGCAGTTATGAGTTCGACGACCCCAAGGCCTACTCGATGGACGATATCAATGCGATTCGCAAGCAATTGTCAGCGCCGGGTTGGACGAGGATCGTGTCGAATGAGGAGAAGGGCAAGGGCGGCGACTGGGAACTGCAGGAGGTGTGGGTGTTCAACCCAGGCGGCAAGCTTGGCGGCATCTTCATCATCAACTCCGAACCAGGCGAGCTGCAGGTCGTGAACATCGTCGGCCCGATCGACATTGCAAAGCTGGCCGCTCTTGGCGGCTTCCTCGGCATTCCGGGCAATATTGGCATCAATTGATTCAGGTCAGCACTCGGATGATATCGGACCGCGTGATGATGAACGTCTTCTGAGTCTTGAAATCCCTGATCAACAGCGCCGGCTGCTCCGCCGTGATCATCGTCGACAGGAACTGCACCGGCGTTGAGGCATCCACGAACGGGAACGCCGGCTGCATGATCTCCTCGACCGACTTCGACTTGCAGCCCGGATCGCGCACGAACTCCTCGTACAGATGCGCCTCGTTGAGCGAGCCGATGATGCGGCCCGCTTTCGTGACGCAGATCTGCGAGAAGTCGTGGTCGCTCATCACGCGGATCGCCTCTTCCACCGGCCGCGCCGCTTC
>JAICQE010000103.1 GCA_025938035.1 Vicinamibacteria bacterium | reverse complement strand
GAAACTGGGCTTTCGTGCCAGGGAGTGACAAGTGCGTGGTTCGACGCCGCTCGACACAGTTATCGTCGCCGTCCCCGAAACCGCGGGATCGGCCCTCTACGGCATGGTTGACGTTCTCAGCGTGACGGGGAACGTTTGGCAGACGCTTACGCGGACGAAACCGACGCCGGCGCCGTTCCGGGTGCGAGTGGGCAGCATCGGTCGCCAGCGGTTCTGCTGCGGCAACGGGATTCCAGTTGAACCAACCGCCGCTATTCACGAGATCGATCGCGCCGATATCGTCATCCTGCCGGAGCTCTGGCTCGGACCCGACGAGCACTTGACAGGACGATATCCGGCCCTGATCGAATGGATCCGCGCCCGATACAAGGCCGGCGCCTGCGTCTACTCGGCGTGTTCGGGTGCGTTGATGCTGGCCGAGACAGGTTTGCTGGACGGCTGCGACGCGACGTCACACTGGGGATATCAGGATCTGTTCAGACGCCAATACCCGCAGGTGCACTTCCGCCCAGAGCCCAATCTCTGCTTCGCCGATCCCGCCGGCCGCATCGTCACGGCGGGCGGCACGACGTCGTGGCACGACCTCGCATTACACATCATCGCGAGACACGTGAGCCCGGGGGAAGCGATGCGGATCGCGAAGGTCTACCTGCTGAAATGGCACGACGAGGGGCAGCTGCCATACGAGCCGTTGCTGCGTCAGCACCCGCACGCCGACGCCGTGGTGCGCGACTGCGAGACGTGGCTCCGGGAGCGCTTCCGAGAGCCCGGCGTGGTGGCTCGCGTTGTCGGACACGCACGGATTCCGGAACGCACGCTGAAACGGCGCTTCAAACAGGCCACGGGCCTTGCGCTCATCGACTACGTGCAGAACCTTCGCATCGAAGAGGCCAAGCACCTGCTGGAATCGTCGGATCAGGCCGTTGACGAAATCTGTTTCGCGATCGGCTACGAGGACCCCTCGTTCTTTCGGCGCCTGTTCAAACGTCGCACTGGCCTGGCACCAGCGCGGTACCGGCGCATGTTCCAGCCGATTCATCGAGGAATGCCGGCCGTGACTGGTGAGCGAAGGGCGCTGGCCGGCTAACGGTCGGGGTTCGGATCTTCCGGAAGGTCGGGCAGGTCGCACGCGCTCGGTGTGGAAGCCGATCCCGCACGTTCCGCGAAGGAACCCGACTGGACATCGAATCTGCGAATCCGCCATCATCACGAAGTCCTTGCGCTTCAGACCCGGCCCCTCGGACTCCCGAGCAGGAGGACGACAGATGACCAGGGAGTATGACGTGATCGTGGTGGGCGCGCGCTGCGCCGGATCCCCCACCGCGATGCTGCTCGCCCGGAAGGGCTACAAGGTGCTCGCCGTCGATCGCGCGACGTTTCCGAGCGACACGATCTCGACCCACCTCGTCCATCCGCCCGGCCTCGATGCTCTGCAGCGATGGGGCCTTCTCGATCGCGTTCGCGCGACCGGCTGCCCGCCGATTCCCGAATACCTGTTCGACATGGGAGCTTTCTCGATCGCCGGAACGCCGGGGCTGACTCACCAGCCGTCGTCCTACAGTCCGCGCCGCACGGTGCTCGACAAGATACTGGTGGACGCGGCCTCCGCGGCGGGCGCGGAGGTCCGCGAGGGATTCGCGGTCGAGGACGTCCTCACCGACGAAGGACGGGTCGCCGGCATCCGCGGTACCGCCGGAGGAAGGTCTTTCACGGAGCGTGCGCGCGTTGTCGTGGGCGCCGATGGCATATCGTCGCTCGTCGCACGATCGGTCGGGGCTGAGACTTATCAGGAGAAGCCGCGTCTCCTCGCCGGCTACTACAGCTATTGGAGCGGGCTGCCCTTGAACGGTTTCGAGGCCTACGACCGCGGGGACCGCTCATGGGCGGCGTGGCCGACGAACGACGGCCTGTCGCTGGTGATCGTCGGCTGGCCGTACGCCGAGTTCGAAACCAACAAAAGGGACATCGAGGGAAACTTCCTCGCCGCGCTCGATCGCGCGCCCGCGTTCGCCGAGCGTCTGCGCGCCGGCAGGCGCGAAGACCGTTTCTACGGTATGGCGGTGCCGAACTTCTTCCGCAAGCCGTATGGACCCGGCTGGGCGCTGGTCGGCGACGCGGGCTACAACAAGGACTTCATCACCGCACAGGGCATCAGTGACGCCTTCCACCAGGCGGAGCGGTGTGCCGACGCTCTCGATGCAGCGTTCTCGGGCACGCGACCGTTCGACGACGCGATGAAGGAGACGCAGACTCACCGCGACGATCGGGCCCTCAAGGGCGGGATCTACGAGTTCACCTGTCAGTTCGCATCCATGCAGCCGCCACCGCCCGAGATGCAGCAGTTACTTCAAGCGGTAGCGGGCAATCGCGAGGCCAGCGACGGATTCGCGCGCATCTTTTCAGGCGTCGTCTCGCCCGCGGAGTTCTTTTCCGAGGAGAACGTCAAGCGCATCTTCGCCATGACCCACTGAACCGCCGCCGCCAGGTCCCTCGTCGGCATCAACTTTCATCGTCGCTCTCCTCACCGAGGTACTCGTTGGTGGCTTTCCGGCTTGGGATGATCGTCTTCAGGAGGAGCGTGTGCTCGTCCTCGACGAACGGCACCAGGTACACGTAGTCCTCGCGCCTGACGACGAAGATGCGCTGGCCGGCGTAAAGGTCGCCGCGCTCGATGTGGAAGACGATGTCCTCGAACCCGATGTCGCGCTCCGCCCTGAGCTTCGCGTTCTTCGCGTCCGCTCAATCCTGCCTGAGACCCCGGAACAGCACGATGTCCCATGCCGTCCGCGACCGCGAGAACGTCAGCGTCCTGCCGTCGGGCGTCCATCTGAAATCCTCGATCACGTGATCGTCTTCCGGGAACCGCGTGAGGTTGTACGGCGTCGTCCCGTCGAGCCGCTGCGCCCAGATGTTTGACCGGATTGCGTAGGCAACGCCGCGGCCGTCAGGCATCCACCGCAGCGCCTCAGGGCGGGAGGCAACGGGGAAGTATTGCCGCGACGAACAGTCTGCGAGCGGGCAAATCGCCAGCAGCTGCTCCTTCTTCTCGCCGAGCGTGATGAAGGCGAGTGACGTGCCGTCGGGCGAAATCCACGGCCACAGCGTGTAATCGCGCGTGATCTGCGTAGGCTTGCCGCCGTCGACGTTCAGCTTCCACGCCGCCTGCACGCCGCTGTCGTTCGACAAATACACGACGTGCTTTCCATCCGGCGACACGCTGACGGGATTCCCGATCGTCGTCCCGATTTCCACGGCACCGCGACCCTCGCCGTCGGCGCGCCAGATGCCGCGCCGGCCGCCGTCAACACGGATGAACACGATCGTCTGCCCGTCGGGCGTCACGGCAGGCGAATAGGCGTTCGTAATCAGCTCCTGCTGACTCGACTCGCCCGGACGCCGCGCCCACAGCGCCGGCACGTTATCGACCGGCGAGAGCAGGGCAAACAGCAGCCGTTCGCCAGCCCACGCGAAATCGGTTCCGACAAACGGCCCGGCGGCGACGAGGTCTCTGGCCTCGCCCGGCCTCTCGAGAGCGGATATCGCCACGCGCGACTCCCATCGCGCAACAGCGAGGTGCTGGCGGTCGCCGCTGACGCTCAGACTCGCGTAGTTCGTCAGATCGTTGGTCAACCGCGACCACTCGCCATCCGGATAGGACAACACCCATAGTTGGCTGACTGCGTCGTTGCGCCCTTCCATCGTCAGGACGAGATGTCCGGCATCCAGCCAGGCGATCGCGTCGGCCGTGCTTTCGTCCCGCAGCGGGATGGAACGCTGCGCGCCGCTCGCGACGTCGATGAAGACCGCTTCGCGCTGCAGCACACCCGCGCGTGAGTCGTAGCCGGTTATCGCCAGCGTCCGGCCGTCGGGCGACCATGCCGGGGGGATTACCGCGCCCTGCGCGCTCGGCGTGCTGCGGCTGGTGAGCGACGCGAAGCCCGCGGGAAGCGCTCGCGTCCCCAGCTCGCGCTGGTTCGTGCCATCCGCAGCCGCAATCACCACCGTCGACGGGCCGTTGAAGATCGCCCTCACGAACGCGAACTGCTTACCGTCGGGCGACCACCCGATGGGGCTGCTGATTCCGTCGAGGAGCCGCCTGGGTGTTCCGCCGAGAAAGGGCACCCTCCACAGGGTGGTGGCGTCGGTGTTGCCTCGGATGAAATCGACGAAGCTGCCATCCGGCGTCACCGTGGCGGCCTGGATGCGATCGGCAAGATCGGCCGACGCCGCAAGCTCGACGTCGCGATCCGTACCGAGCTGCCGAAGGCGGAGGCTTCTCGCGACGCCGTCGCGGCGCACGTAGACCACGTACCTGCCGTCAGGAGAAAGCGCCGGCCGCCAGGCGTTTCCGGTGACGGTGACCTGCGAGACCTGAACGTCCTGCAGCAGCGAGCTCGCCGCTCTCGGCGCCGAATCGCCCGGCCAGAACACGAAGGCCACGCCAGCAACCGCGATCAGGGCAACGACAATCGTCGTGGCGATAAGCCAACGCCGGCCGGTCCACGAGGGTGCCGGACTGGTCGCGGACGCGCCGGAAGCCGTCGCTGGCCTGTTGCCCGTCGACCGCTGCGCGGCGAGTTCGCCCGTTTCGAGCTCGCGTTTCAGCCGCCGCAGATCCGCGCGCAACTCGGCCGCCGTCTGGGCGCGGTCGCGCGGATCCTTCTCGATCGCCTTGAGAATGACGTCCTCGAACCGGGCGGGAATGTCCTCGCGGATGTGCCGCGGAAAGACCGGCCTCTCCTGCAGGATGGCGGCAGCAATGACCGCCCCCGTCTCGCCGGTGAATGCAGACTGCCCGGTCACCATCTCGTACATCACGAGGCCGAGTGAGAACAGATCGCTCCTGGCGTCGAGCGGCCGCCCGCGCAGCTGCTCCGGCGACATGTAGGCGACCGTGCCGGGCGCGGTGCCCTCGTCCGTAATCGTCGATTCGGGCGGGCGGGTGTCTTTCTCGGTCGCCGCCACGGCTGCAGCCGAACGCACAGCCTTGGCCAGGCCGAAGTCCAGGATCTTCGGACCGCGCGCGGTGATGAAGATGTTCGCCGGCTTGATGTCGCGGTGCAGCAGGCCCTGGCTGTGCGCTGCGTCGAGCGCGTCGACGAGCGCCAGCGCGACATCGACGGCCTCCAGAATATCGAGCGGCCCCCGCGCCAGTCGCCGCTGGAGCGTCTCGCCTTCGAGCAGCTCCATCGCGATGAACGGCGGATCCGTGCCGACGTCATAAATCGTGCAGATGTTCGGATGATTCAGCGAGGCGGCGGCACGGGCCTCGCGTTCGAAACGCTGGATCGCCTGCGGACTGGACTCCAGCCGTTCGGACAGCGTCTTGACGGCGACGACGCGATGAAGCCGCGTGTCCTGCGCACGGTAGACCTCTCCCATTCCACCCGAGCCCAGCGCCGATTCAATGGCGTAGGGACCGAGCTTTGTTCCTGGTGACAGCGCCATTCGTTGGTTTCGCGATTATATGGGCACGCGCTAGACTGCCCTCTTCGACGATTCGCCAGAGGCGCCCATGACCCGACGTGCGTTGATTGTCCTGACCTTACTCGCCGCGGCCGTCTCCACACTCCACGCGGCGCGGCTGAGGCTGTTCATCGACGGCGACAATCGCACACCCTACGACGCCTCGCGCGGCAAGGCCGGGCGCGCGGAGTGGACGGCGGCGGTGAACCAGCGCAAAGGAACGATCCTGACCGACGATTTTCAGGGCGTGAACATCGACGTGCCGGCCGACAAGGCGACGCGGGTCGGGCACTTCAGCGTGTTCTTTTCGCAGACCGGCGGCTATTCGTCGCAGGCCGGCAACACGGCGCCGCAGAAACATCCGACGGGCGTCTTCGTCGGCACCACGGGAACCGGGTCCACCACCGGGAAGAACGACGAGACGATTCAGGGTCTCGAGCTGCGCTACGAGACGCTCGGCCCGGTGACCAAGACGCTCGAGCTGCGCTTCGACCCGCCGATCTTCGCGTGGGCGGCCGACGTGTTCTCCGTGGATGGCAAGGGCTTCGGCCAGGGCGGCGGTCCGGACAGCAACGATCACACGACGCTGCACGTGCTCGGGCACACCTTCGACCTCACCCAGATCTTCACCTACGCCGGCAGCGGCTATAACAGCTTCTTCGGGATCGTGTCGGAGACACCGTTCTCGTCGATCAGCTTCACGGCTGCGGGCGACGGAGATCGCTGGAGACTCGACAACGTCTCGATCGGACGCCAGGGATCGCGCGCCACGCGCTAGACAGGAGAGACCATGTCAGGCAGAGCAATGTGGGCACTGGCCTTCGTCGTGGGCGTGACGCTGGACGCCGGCATTGGCGCACAGCGGACTGGTCAGCCGGGCGCGCCGCCGATGGCTCTGACCGCGATCGACTATTTCGAGATCGGGCAGCTCGTCGCCAAATATGCGCGGGCGATCGACACCTGCTCGAACAACGGCTACGACTACGCGGACCTCTTCACGCCCGACGGCTACTTCGCGCCGGCGAAAGACGGTGTGGTGGGTGCGCGCTGGCAGGGCCGGGAGCGGCTGGCCGAAGCATCCGGCGGCGGAGTCCGCGGCTGCAAGAACGTCGGCTGGATCCGTCAGGGCGTGCGACACATCTACGTCAACCACATCATCACGCCGGCGGCCGGCGGCGCCACGGGAACCGTCGACATGCTCATGATTGGCCTCGATGGCGACCCGGGCAAGATCCGGCACGATGGGTACTACGCCGACACGTACACGAAAACGCCGCAGGGATGGCGGTTCGCCTCGCGGATCCATCACGTCGCCGTGTCGCCAGTCGGAAACGCGCCGGCGCCCCAGGCGCAACCAGCGCGCTGATCGTCCGGCGCTTCTATCGTGGAAGGCCGGCGATGTCGTTGCGCATCCGGTAGAGCGTCTTGCCGGCGGTGATGTACAGCGTCTTCATGTCCGGCCCGCCGAACGCCGTGTTGGTGATGTAGTCCTCCGGTACCGGAATGAACTTCAGCAGCTTCCCCTGCGGCGAGATCACGTAGACGCCGCACTTCGTATCGAGCGTTTCCGCGGTGCCGCGGGTCCGGTGCAGGCCGGCAGCGGCGTAGAGATTGCCCTGGGTGTCGACGCTCATCCCATCTGCGCTTCGCCCCGGGTAGAAGTTGTAGAGGACGCGCATGTTCCGGACGCTGCCGTCGGGGAGCAGATCGTAGGCGCGGATCAGGCGCGCCCCATCCTTGGCGCCGTTGGCTTCGACAAGGTAGAGGATCGTGTCATCCGGTGAGATCTGAATGCCGTTCGGCCGCTCGATGTCCGGTCGCGCGAGGATTCTGGCCACCTTCCCCGGCGCGTCGATGCGGTACACCGCGCCGCCGTCCGAGTCCGTGACGTAAAGCCGCCCCTTGGCGTCTATGGTGACGTCGTTCGGACCGGAGAGCGGCTTGCCGTCGTACTTGTCGGCGAGGACCTCCACCTTCCCCGTCCTCAGGTCGGTCCTGGTCACCCGCGGAATACCGCCGGTTTTCATGCCGCTCCGTTCCGCGGTTGGCGATGTGGAGCCCTCGGCGGCAATGAGTCGCCCCTGGAGGTCGAAGACCAGACCGTTCGCCACGTTGCTCTTCTCGCGAACGACCGTGAATTTCCCGTCGGTGCTGAAGCGCATGATGCGCTGCATCAGGATGTCGGTGAAGTACACGTTGCCCTGCGCATCGACCGTCGGGCCCTCGAGCATCGACACCGACGTCGCGATCTCGAGCTCCTGAGTGAGCGCAGGCGTGCCCGCGAGAAATGCAAATCCAAAGGTGATAGCGATTACCGCGGCATTGCGGCCGGTGCGTTTCATGGAGAGCTCCAAACCGAACGATCCGAACGGCTATTATCGCGCCGGGCGATCCGTCGGGCGATCGGGTGGACGGTCGGTGCGCGGCGGTCGATCGACCGGTACGGTGCGCTCGGGTCGATCGGTTGTCGGCCGCGTAGCGGCCGGGCGCTCGACAGTGACGGAGCGACTGTCCCGCAGCAGCACGTCTGGTCTCGTTCCTCGGGCGATGGCGTCGCGCAGCGCCCGCAGGCTGGCGCGCCCGGTGCGATAGTCGGTCTCGCGACGCTTGATCTCGCGGCCGAGGTCGAGCATCTCGTACGCGCGGAACTTGTGGCGGACCGCCTCGACCATCACGCCCGTGCCTTCGTTCACGGGCAGCATGGCTTCCTTGACGTAGGCAAGCCCTTTGGCGGCTCCCGCCAGATCCTGCGCCGCGCGCGTCTGAACCTGCCGCTGCAGTTCCCGGATCTCCTCCGCCGTCAGCCCGCTGAAGAGCGCGTCCGACAGCAGCGTGATCGCATTGTCGCGCGCAGGACCGGCAGCGCCCGGCTCGACCTCGCGAACAATCGCATCGGCTGTTTCCATGTTCGTCACCATCTGGGTGAGGACGAGCTCGATGCGCTTCGCGTCGTGTTTCTTGGCCAGACCTTCCCGGATCTTGTTCATGAGCGGGCCGACCGGAAGGCCCTTGGCACCGGCCGCTTCCGCCTGCCGCGTCAATGCATCGCGTTCGGACACACTTACCTGCGCCGGTGCCGTCCGAGGCACCGCAAGCAGACACAGGACGACGGCGAGCGTCACCCTACCGGACAATCACCACTCCGTTTCGCGATCCAAATCCGTCGTCCACGAAATCCTCCGCCAGTGGAGGAACCATCCACTGCTCTCCGTCGACGACGAACATGAACTTGTGCTCGCCGGCCGGCAGCGCGACGACGACGCTCCACCTGCCGGATCCGTTCCGCGCCAGCGGATGCGCCGACGGTGACCAGTCGTTGAAATCGCCCGCGACGGAAACTGACTTCGCCGCCACATGCTCCAGGGTAAATCGCACACCGTCCGGCGTCACAACGGGCCCACGCGCCACCGTCCCCGCGCACGACACGCTCACGACCGCAAGAACGGCAACGAACGGGATGCGAATCGGCCAGCGCATCACGCGAGCAGAGTAAGGGACCCGTGGCATCCGCGCAACACGGGAACCGGCTCACAGCATTCCCTCCGCCGGCGGCCGCACGTCGAGCACCGCATTCTGCGATCCAAATCCATCGTCGCTCTGCTCCGCCGCGAACGGATCGCCAATCCACTGCGCGCCATCCACCACGAACTGGTACTCGTAACGACCCGGCTCGAGCGGCAGCGTCACGGTCCACGCGCCGTCGGCGGTTGGCTCCAGCGGCGTCTCCGATGGATTCCAGCCGTTGAAGTCACCCGCCGCCTGAACGACTTTTGCGCCCGGATGCACGACGACGAGCCGCACCAGCACTACCGGCGGCGCGGCTGGTTCGCTCGAGGACGCCAGTGAACCGGCCGCGGAGCGGGCACCGCTGAACGGGCGTCCTACGAGGGCGATGGCGCCACCGAGCCCGAACAGCAGCAGGCAGCCGACCGCGGCTGCGGTGGCAAGGTTCCAGTGCAGCGTGCGGGGCGCCCAGAGGCGGTCGATGAACCGGCTCCGTCGTGCGGCAACGGGCGGCATCGTCTCGCGGAGAACGCTGGCGACAAAACCCTCCGGAACGGCCGGCCGCGCGAGTTTCGACGCACCGCGCACGAGCCGTTCGAGCTCGAGGACGCGTTCACGCAGCGACTCGTCCCGTCCCAGCGCGACGACAAACTGGATCCGTTCCTCCGGAGACAGCTCCTGATCGATAAACCGCTGTACGAGTTGTTCGTGATTCATCGACGAGCTCCTTCGAGGTGGGCGAGCGAGCGGCACAGGAGCGTTCTGGCCTTGTAGACGCGCATCTTCAGGGTGTCGCGGTTGATGCCGAGGATCTCGCTCATCTCGTCGTAACCGAGCCCCTCGACGTGCTTGAGCACGAACGACTCGCGGTAGAGCGGAGGCAGCGCCTGGATGCTCCTGTCGAGCTCCCAGGCGAGCTCGATCCGTTCCAGGTCACGGCGCGGCGTCTCGTCTTCGAGCGCCTTCCAGGCGAGTTCCTCACCGTCCTCCGAATCGAGCGAGACCATCCCGCCGCGGCGTGTCCGCAGCGCGTCGTGGCACTTGTTCACGGCGATTCGATACAGCCACGTCGAGAACTTCGCGGTGAACTGGAATCCCGGCAGCGCCTTATACGCGGAAACGAACGTCTCCTGCGCCACATCCTCGGCGTCGGTCGATCCCAGCATCCGGGTCGTGACGCTGAGCACCGAATGAGCGTGCCGCGAAACCAGCACTGCAAACGCCTCCCGATCGCCTGCGAGCGAGGCGCGAACCAGCGACGCGTCGTCCGGACCGGCGCCAGGTGTCATCCGAACGCTCAGAACCTCCGGCTCGCCCCTACCGTAAAGCCGTGATCGGGCGCACCACTTGTAAGTCCTACGGCGCCGGAAATCTGCACGCGCCAGCCGCTCGCGCTCTTCAACGAGACGGCCGCCAGGGCCTCGCGCGCGTTTTCGACTCCAGGGACGAGCGCCCGGTACTCCTCGACGAAGACGCTGAGATTCACGACGCCGCCGGCAAGATCCTGCCCGAGCCCAATGTCGTACCACCAGCTGTTGTTGAACTCATCGCCGGCGCGGTCGCCGATGATCGTGTAGCCGCCGTCCACCATCGCCACCAGGCCACGACCGATCGTCCGCGTGATCTCGACGCCGACGCCTTCGTCGGGTCGTCCGGTGCCCAGCCCATGTTCCTCGCTGGCCGTCGGCATCTTGACGTGTGCACGAATGGCAATCGTCGGGATCCAGCCGCGCTCGTCTATCGCGTAATACCTCCCGCGCAGGACGACGTCGCCGAGTCCGCAATGCCTGAGAGGCTGTACCGTTGTTGTCGTCGTCGTTGTCGCGGTCCGGGTGGTGCCGCCGGACGTTCGCGTTGTCGTGTCGGTCTGCGCGCCGTCGAGCCGCTCCTGCCGCACCGGCATCCCGTTGACGATCACGATGCCGCCGTTTCCACGGATGCACGTGAACGGCACGACCAGCGTGACGTCGCCGCTGTCGAAGAGGCGCCGGGCGGTCACCGGGGTGTAAAACACGTCGGTTCGCGTGCTCGTCCCGTAGCGTCCGCTCGAGAAGCTGGGCGTCATTCCCACCTGCCACTGTTCCCCCTGCGCATAGGCGCTGAGGGGAAACAGCAGCAGCGAGACCCACAGCAGCACGTGTGGTGTCTTCGACATCGTTCTCCTATCCACGCGCCGGACGATCCGCCCGCGCCGGCCGCTCGGGTCGGTCGCGGCGCTCGGGCCGCTCCGGCCGCTCCGGCCGATCACGACGCTCCGGTCGATCCACCCGCACGACCCGGTCGTCACGGCGGTGACGACGGTCGGGACGACGGTCGTGCCGCCGGCGACGCTCGTGGTCGCGGTCGCGCTCGATCTTCTCGACTTCCGGGTTCCCCGCGGTGACCTGCTGCGCCGACGCGGGCGCGATGTCGGCAACCGCCATCAGCCCCAGGGCCAGCAGCGCCGGTATGACTCGAAAATGCTTCATGACTCCCGTCCTCCTTTATCGACTCACCAGGTAAGACGGGTCAGCCTCCCGGCGCGTAAACAGCCTGCCGCGCCCCGCCTTCGCCTGCGGCTACGGCGAGGCAGGCTGTTGCCGGCTACGAGAGTGCGAATATGTGAAGACAGGGGTGATCGCGATAGGATGCCCGCTCCCACATGCACGACGATGAAGCGCGCCTGATCTGGGAACTCTATGCGGCCGCGCTCAAACACGAGCCCGCGGCACGCGGCGCGTACCTCGAGCGGGCATGCCCGGATTCCGCCGTCAGGGCCCGGGTCTCGGCCCTGCTCGATTCGCACGGGCTCGATTTCGGCGAAACGGAAACATCCATCGGGCATGTGCGATCGCCGGACACCGCGGACACCGGCAACGGCCTCGTCGGGAGGCAGATAGGTACATATGTCATCCAGCGCGAGCTGGGACGCGGCGGCATGGGCGTCGTCTACCTCGCTCACGACTTGCGTCTCGGCCGCACCGTCGCGATCAAGGCCCTGAGTCCCGCCTATAGCCACTCGCCCGATGTTCGCCAGCGGCTTCTCAACGAGGCCAAGATGGCAGCGGCGCTGACGCATCCAGGCATCGCGACGATTTACGCGCTCGAAGAGATTCAGGGCGAGCTCTATCTCGCGTGCGAATACGTGCCCGGTGCGCCGCTTCGCGCGCTGGTCGCATCCGGTCCGCTGCCGATCGAAGAAGTGATCGACATCGGGATCCAGCTGGCGCGGGCCCTCGCCGAAGCGCATACCAAAGGCATCGTCCATCGCGACATCAAGCCGGAGAACGTGATCAAGACGCCGAGCGGTGTCATCAAGGTGCTCGACTTCGGCCTCGCGCGCGCCGAGTACGCCACCCGGCAGGGACTGACGCAGCCGGGAATGATCGTCGGCACGCCGGCCTACCTGGCGCCGGAGCAGGCGCTTGGCAAGGAAACGGATTTCCGCACAGACATCTTCACGCTCGGACTCCTGCTCTACGAGCTGGCCTCGGGCACGAATCCCTTCGCGGCCGGGACCATCACCGCCACCATCGGGCGCATCGTCAACGACGATCCGCCGCCGCTCTCCGCCGTGCAGCCGCACAGCTTTCCCGCGCTCGATCGAATCATTCACCGGTGCCTGCGCAAGGACCCGTTGGAGCGCTACCGGTCAACGCAGGAGATCATCGCCGACCTCGAACGGCTACGCGCCGAGCGATCGCGACACGCATCGTCCGGCGATGCGATCGGCGGCACCGTGCCGGAACCGGCTCCGCCACGATCGCGGCAATGGCTCGTCAATCACCACGTGATCATGTCGGTGGTGTACGTCCTCCTGTTGTATCCGGCCTGGTACGCGCGCGGCTGGCTCGCCGCGCCGCTGAACAGCGTCTTCATGCTCGCGCTTCTGGGAGCCGCGGCGGCCGGCGCGAGCCTGCGGTTGCATCTGTGGTTTACGGCAATCACCTTTCCGCAGCAGCTTGCCGAACAGCAGGCATCGACGCAGCGATGGACACGCGTCTGCGACGTCGTCTTCGCCGGCGTTCAGATTGGAGCGGCGCTGGGAATCAGCGGCGGCCACCCCGAATTCGCGATGCTGTTCGTCGCTGCGTCCGTCGCCATCCTCGTCGCCTCGTTCGTCATCGAACCCGCCACGGTGAGGGCAGCGCTGAGGCGTCCATCCGCCTGACCCCGATGGCGGCGACGGCGGTGGTCACCATCGACAAGCTGGACTGGATGAACGTGTCGCAAGCCGCGCGCAGGCCGGTTGCACCCATATTGTTGGGCTCGCGAGGCCCTCTCGCGGATGAGTCCATTCGATGAACCACATGTGGAAGCCGCGGTGCGTGGAACGGCAGGCGGACGGGGTATCAAGACCGAGGTACTCATCCATCCCCGCGCGTCGCGTTGACCGGTCGCACCGCGAGTCCGGGCCTCGTCGAGAGGATGGCGCTGCTCGACCGTGAAGAAACAATTGCCCGGCTGAACGCGCTGATTACATTCCTCGCCGCCCGCAAGTAGCACGGCATCAACGACAACCCGCCGCGCCCTGGCATGCTGCAGATGCATGCCATCGGCACACATCACGCTCGCCTCCCGGTAAGTCGATGCACGGATGGCGGTTATCCACGACCACTCCTGAGCCGTGGCACATCCGTTGCAGCCCGAAGCTTTTGATGGGCGCGCGGCGCGGCTGCGCGGCGCAGGCCTGGAAATGGGACCAGGGTTCTCCTCGCGGGCGTGTGCGGAGGACTCGCGAGTGAATCAGGGAGGGAAGTGTGGCTAAAGAGGATCGCGGATTCGCCTCGATGGACCGCGCCAAGCAGCGCGAGATTGCAAGCAAGGGCGGCAAGGCCGCGCATCAGAAGGGCACGGCCCACGAGTGGACCAGCGAGGAAGCACGGGAGGCCGGCCGCAAGGGTGGCATGGCCAGCCATCGCCGCCGCAAGGAGATGCTGGACCAGACGAGCGGCAGCGGCAGCAACGAGTCGTCGGAGATGATGCCGGACTCGATGGAACGTTCCGGCGGCGACGACTCGAACGAGCGGATTCGCTGACTTCTGCGCACGCCGCCGCGCCACTGCGCCGGTGGGTGCTCGTCTGTCTTTCGCCTACCTTTCCGCGGCCCAGGCGCGTTCGCCGGGCCGCCTTTCTTTTGTACGGACGGTCCTTGGGCCTTAGTCCTTTGTGCTTGGTCCGTTCCTGGTCCTTTGGTCCGTTCTTGGTCCTCGGTTCCTGGTCCGAGGTCGGCGAGCAGCTCTGGGCGAGCAAGCACACAGGACGAAGGACTAACGATCGCGCTCAGCAGCGCGGAAGGCGCTGAGGATGTTGGCGATGGCGTAGTTGCCTTCGTGGCAGGCGTATTCGTACATCACGTAACCCGGGTCGCGCGTCAGCGGGAATGCCACCGTCCAGGGGCGCGTCCAGGTGAGCGGGTCGTGGACCGTCACCGAGTAGTCGAGCGTGTCCGCGTCGCGGCGCGTGAACCGCTCCACCAGCCGCAGCGCTTCGCTTGTCGGGTTGCCGTTTCCATTCCTGCCGAGCGATCCGGTCTTGCCGTTGAAGTTGGTTGTCTCGACGACGAGCGTCTGCCCTTCCCAACGGCCGCGCGGATCGCCCATGTAGGAACGGATCGCCGGTGCGAGGTGGGAACGGCCGTCGAGCGGAATGATTCTCGTCTCGTGGATCATCTCGTAGCGCAGCACGACCGTCCCTGGCGTCTGATGAATCTCCATGCCGCTGCTGTAGATGTTCGGAAACGCCGACCCAAGGACGCCGCGCGTGACGCAGCGGTCGTAGATGTTGAATTCCTGCGCGCGTGCGTACGGCACGGACGGATTCGTCGACGGCCACGCTGCCGCGCGCCGTTTGCCGTCATCTGTCATCGGCGGTAAGCGTCCGTCCGGAGGATCGACGATGAGCGACGCCTGTCGCGAGGGGCGTCCGGCCTCGAGCCAGTGAGATGGTGGAGTGACGGCACTGGCGCCACCAGTGCTGAACTCGGCTGCGTCGGCGTCTGCCTGTTTCTTTAATCCCGCCGCGCGCTCGGCGAACTCTGCGTCGTTCAGGCGTGCGCGGGTGCCGAACTCGACGGGCCGCTCAAACGGCACGGTGATGAGCTGCCCGCTCGGCCAGATACCCTGCAGGTCCGGGTCACCCCACGGCGTACGCGATCCGCTCTGCGCGCCGGCGAGGATCGGTGCGGCGGCGACGGCGGCGATCACCAGGGCGTAACGCATGACGAGCATTATCTGGCTGGAGGCAGGGATTCGAACTCGGAGCGAGACTGTTTTCCAAGTTGGTGATGGCGCGCGACTTCTGGTTCTAAGCGCTTCAGTCACAGGCCGTTACGGCGCTTCGTTTCGTTCACTGCCGCCCATCCGAATCCTCGCGATTCTCCCCGGCGCGACGCGCACGAATGCTCGGCCGCCCTCGTCGACCGGACACGGTTGACTCGCCGCCTGAGCACCACGATCAGTGGTGTGTCGCGGGCGCCTCACGCTCTTCAGAATGATCGTTCGGCATCTTCATCGTGCTGTCGTAGAGGAGCTCTACGAAATGAATGAACTCCACGTACGCCTTCACGTACGCGCGGCCCGCAGCGACATCTTCGGGTTCGAAGGTCTTTGTCGCCATCACCTCGCCAAATTGCTGGCGCAGCCGTTCTTGAATCGCGACCGTGAGCAAGTGACGGACCGGCTCCACGGAACCGACGCGAACGGCTTCGTCCGCCGCTGGGATCGCCGGGCCGAGATCACGACCCGCTGGCTTGAGGCCCGTGAACGGCGCCCCTTCGCCAGCGCGATGCACGCGGACCAGGGTCTCGAAGAAGAACCGGTCAGCGAGCTCCCTCGCCTGAGAGCTCAACGGGCGGACCGCGAGTGTCTGTTCGAAGGTTTTTCGAATCTCTGGTTCGTCCTGCTCCTGGACCCAGATCAGCACAAGCGCAGGATTGCGGGTCTCGAGTGCGCGCTGCGCAGCTTTCACGACTGGGCCATCAAGGCCGTCACAGTGTGCGAGCGCGCGTGCCGGCGTGAGCGCAAAGAGTCCGACTCCTACTGCCACCGCTATCAGCCGTGAAAAGTTGGTGATGCCCACGATGCACCTCCTTGAGGGGCGTTCACCTGGAACGGCTCGACCAGCTCGCCGCTGCTCAGGCGTGGCTCTCCGGACCGAAAAGATCGCAAGTGCAATGCCTGCAATCGGTAATGCCACGTCAGCGTAGACCCCTAGCAGGAACGCTGCGGATCCGCCTATCGCTGCCCAGATCACCGGAACCACCAAGAGGCTCCAGCACCGCGGCGTCGCCAGCATCAACACGCCAGCTGTAAAGATCGTCGTCGGGCACGGAAGGCCGAACGTCG
>JAICQE010000003.1 GCA_025938035.1 Vicinamibacteria bacterium | reverse complement strand
TGGTCGGTCGACTGCTCGTTCTCGTTGCAGATGAACTCGATCATCTCCTGATCGACCATGAGCCGCTGGTTCACGCGGACGGTGAGCGGCCTCGTGAACGTCTTCGGGTCGTCGATGGTGACGTCGATCTCGAGCGTGCCGAATGTCGGACGACGGAAGCGCTCGGTCATCTTCAGCGCATCGGACCACGGCGTGCCGTTGACGTCGTGCCACGTCGCGCGCTCCTCGGAAATGAAATTCGTGGTCTCCACGACCAGTGTGTCGTTGCCTTCGTACCAGCCGCGTGAATACCCGAACCACCACGGCTGCGGGTCGTTGTTCGGCGCCGGCCGGCCATCCATGTAGATATAGCGGAGTCCGTAATTCGACTCGTACGTGATCAGCATCAGGTTCTTCGTCTGCACGATCTGACGAGGCTGCGGGTGGTTGTGGTACTGCATGAGGCCGATCGGCAGACACCACACATCCGGGTTGTCTTTCATGTTGTCGGCCATGCGCTTCTTCTTCAGCTCCACCGCCCATGGCAGCATCGGCAGGGCGAAGCCACGGCCGGCAACCTCGCCAAAGCTCGAGACGGGAACCCCATCGGGCGGAGTCGAGAAAGTGATCGCCGGAGTAGCGCCCGCGCCGCCGCCGCGCCCGCCGCCGCCGCCGCGCATCCAGATCCCGGAGAAATCAACTTTGCCGTCGGCCGTGCGCGGAGGAGCGCCGGTCAGGATAGGCGCGCCCTTGGGATCGCGCGGTACGTCCTTGGTCGGGTATGAGGGCCATTGCGCCGCCAGCAGCGACGACATGGCGACGAGCATCGCGATTACGGCGGCAATTCGTTTTGAGGGCGTCACGTTCAATCTCCCTGATGAAGAAAACCAGCAACTATTTGGGCTGTGGCGGGCTTGGCACGGTGCCGGCCGGCAGCGGCCAGTTGCCGTCGTACGGCGGCCAGTTCGGCACCGCCAGTTCCGCCGGAGGATAGAACATCGCCGTATAGATCGTCTTGATCTTCGCGTCCTCGATCACGAACCACTCGCTGAACGCGTTGCGGGGAGTCGGAGATCCGGGCCGCCGGATGAACACGGCGTACGCCAGGACGACCTGCGCCTCCTCGTCGACGAGCGGAACCCGGCGCGCGACGACCATCGACAGGTTGAAGTTCTGCAGACCGCCGACGCAGTCATTGCTTGCGGGCCCTGGTTGCGCCTGGCCCGCGGGTGCGCCCGGCGCTGCCGGCGGCGCGTTCTGTCGTCCCCCGGGCTGCGCGGCTGGCCCGCCCCCGCGTGGTGGACCCGGCGGCAGGAACGCCCCGGCCGGCGCGGGCGAACCGTTCTCGACGCGGCCGCAGCCCTGATGCGTCAACGCGACCGACCCGTCATGCGACGTGATGGCGTCGAAGTAACTGTCCACGATCCGGATCAACGTGTCGCGATCGGAGCGCTGATTCCGGGGAACGACACGATCCGGCGGTGGATTCTGCGCGAGGTAATCCGGATTGTGAAGGTTGGCCGGCGGCCCTCCCTGCCGGCGCGGACCGCTGAGGCCAGGATCGTTGGCCCGCGCGATGAACCATTCGGCTTCGGTCAGCCGGCGGTTCTCCACACGGACACGGATGGTCACGATGGCGGTCTCGCTCCCCTCCTGAACCGTCCCGTAATACGCAGCCTGGCCGGAGACGGGGTCGAAGTATTTCCGCTGCACCTTACCAAGACCGGTCACGCTCTTCCACACACCGTTTCCCGGACGCGTGTTGACGGCGTTTTCCGTCTGACGGAAGCCGACGACGAGGGGCGCCGCGGCGGGGTCGTGCTTGACGACGGCGGCCAGGTACTGATCGAGCATCGTCCGCAGGCAGGCTCGATCGCATGCCGCCGCCGGCTGCGCCCATGCAGGTGCGGCCGCTCCGGCCAGTGCGATCACACCACCGACAATGCACATGAAAAGTCGCGACACGAACCCTCCTCGCCCGGCAGCTTCCGCCTTGCGGCGGAAGGCATGAAAAGCATGCGAATCATTACACAGGCGGGGAGCCACCCCGGTTCGGCGGCTTGTGCCCAATCGACATTTGTCAACATGGAACCGCATTTCTGTCCTTCGTTACCGGAATCCCGGCGCCGGCCAAGGCGGGAAGTCCTTCGTTGAAAACAGTTTCCGCGATTCGTCAATGGCTCGACAGGTGGCTGCGCCCTTGCTAGTCCACCCACCCGGACGACTCTCCCCTGAATCGCGCTTGGAGGAGTGATGGCAAGGCTACCCCTCACTGTGGCAGCGGCCCTGTGTTGCGCAAGCTTGCTCGGGACTTCCAGCAGCTACGCGCAGAATCTTCCCGGAGGAGCGCGCCCGATCCAGGGCGGACCGGTCGACGTCGCAGAGCTCACTCGACGCGCGGATCTCGCCGTTCATGGGTTGGTCACGGGCAGAACCACCACCTGGGTCGGCCGCGTGATCTACACGCTCTACGACGTTTCCGTCCTGGAGACGTTGAAGGGCGCTCCACGAACCAGCGTCTCGGTTGCCGTCGTCGGTGGGGCGCGCGGGAATGTTCGGCTCACCGTGCCGGGCGCTCCGGACCTCCAGAACGGGGAACAAGTCGTCATCTTTGCCAGAACGCTTCAGGGCGCGACCTTCACCCCCATCGGGACATTCGACGGCGTCGTGCGCGTTCGCCAGGGCAACGGCGTCGCCACGGTGGCGCCGCGGGGACGACCGGAGCCTCTGGACGCCTTCCTCCAGGAAGTTCGCGCGGGAGGCAAATAATGGCCTGCCATTCAAAGAGACGCTCGCGACGTTCATCCGGCGCGCTCGTAATAGCAGTCTGCCTGCTGCTGGCTATCGCTGCCGGGCTCACGACGACGATGCGCGCAAGCGACAACCTCGATTTCGCCATCAACGGTCAGGTCGTCGAGATCGTCTGGGATTCGCGATTGTTCGACGGAACACCAGGGTTTCCCGGAGCGATCGTGTGGCACCACAACCGTTCGGGGATACGGTCCAACCTCGACCCGGCTTCGTTCGAAGCGACCATCGAGGCCAGCTTCAACACATGGGAAAGCGTGGACGACGGCGTTCCGGAGGAGCCGCTTGTACCGGTGGTGAATTTCGGGGGGCAGAACGCGGCGACGGACGCATTTGCGCTCGACGGCGTGAACCTCGTCGCCTGGCTACCCGACTTTCCTGACGGCACGCTCGCCGTGACCCCGTGCTGGGGGCTGGACTTGCCCACCACCACGACCACGGACGCGCAGGGACAAACCGTGCTGCCCGTAGAGGGCGGAGCGTCTATCCCGTTCCCCGGCCCTCCGGGAGTGACCTATCCCGTCGGCACCGTCATCGATTGCGGGATGCGATTCGACAGCCTGGATCCCTGGTCGACAACCGCCGAGCCTGACCCGGGCGCCTTCGACGTGCAGGGGGTCGCCACACACGAGGCCGGACACTTCATCGCCGTGTCCCACTCGACACTGGGTGACTTCACCGCGTCGAACGCCATGAGCGCGACGATGCTCCCCGTGGTTGCGCCGGGAGACGCCAACCCGCGCACCCTGGAAGCGGACGACAAGGCGGCGGTACTTCGTATCTACGCGAGAAATCGATACAGCGGCGCGATCCCGCCAACCGTCGGCGGCCGCGGCGTGATCACCCTCAGGCTCGTGAAGGACAACGCCTGCGTCCCCGCCACCGGCGTGTCGGTCGTCGCCTACCGGACGCAGGGCGGAATCAACGGTGCGAACCGTGTGGAGATGTTCAGCGGATCGCAGCTGCGCGCGGTCACGCCGCATCAGCCATTCAATGGTTCCGTCACGTTGAACGTCGCGCCGCTGGCAGCGGGCGAGTCGTACACGATCTACGCGAGAACCCTTGAAACGGGCTCCGGTGTGTTAGCCGCTAACCGGTACAACTACACGACCATCAACTCGAACCTGCTCGATGGGCAGAATCAGAGCCGGACGTTCGACCAGCTCGCCACCATCGACTCCCTTGCGGCGGGCGAAACGCGCGCCCTCGGCGACGTCGGCATTCTTGGTTGCACGGTGGCGGATCCGAATTCGCCGGTGAACCTCGTCGCGCAGTCGGTCACCGCGCCCGCGACGGCGTACAAGGGAACCCAGATCCCCGTGACCTCGACGTTCGCCAACCAGGGAAGCGCCGCGGCCGGTGCGTTCCAGGCCGGTATCTACTTTTCGACCGACGCGACCATCAACCAGAGCGACCTCTTCTCGGGGTTCAGCTGCGCCGTTCCGAATCTGGGGGCAGGAGCGATTGGTCAGTGCAACGGGTCGGTGCCCGTTCCCTCCGGAGCCGCGCCGGGGAACTATTACGTGGGCCTCGTTGTCGATCGACAGAATCAGGTCGTCGAGAACTCGGAGAGCGACAACGGGATCGCCGCCGCCAACGTGACGACGGTGCTGCCGAATCCGCTCGATCCGATCGTGAACGGGGGCTTCGAGTCCGGCAATCTCAGTGGTTGGACGGTCAAGGAGCTGACGCCGAAATCCAATCCCAACCTGCCGCTCAGCGTGCACCCCGCGGGGGTCGAGTATCCGGCGCCGACGTTCACGGTATTTTCGTTCCCGTTCCTCATCACGCTCGACTACTTCACCAGCGCCCCGACCGAGGGTCAGTACGCCGCGCTGAACGATTTCAACGGCGACGATCCGGCAACACCGGACGCCACGTTCGTCAACCGCAGGGAGTTGTATCAGGACATCACCCTGCCGGCGTCGACGACCACGCTGGAGTTCGACTACCGGGCGGCGTGGGAGCTGTTCCGGTTCGGCAACACGCAGCCGCGGACGTTCGGTGTGGAAATCCTGCCGGCCGGCGGCGGTCAGCCGCTGTTGACGCGGACGATCCTGACCGCGCCGGTCAACACCTACGAAGAAGACACCGACAACCCGTCCGGCGGCGTGGGCGACTACCCGCCTGCCGTGATCGACCTGAGTGCGTTTGCGTCCCAGAGCGTGCGGCTGAAGTTCGTCTGGAACATTTCCGAGCCGGGAACCGGCTTCGGCTTCTTCCAGCTGGACAACATTCGGCTGAACACGAGCTCGGTGCCGAGCAACGTCGCACCGCTAGTCACGATTACAGCGCCCGGCAATGGCTCCAGCAGTACCTTGGGTCAGCCGGTCGCCTTCGCAGGGACCGCCACCGATACCGAAGACGGCAGCCTGACCGGCAACCTCTCATGGGTGTCCAGTCGCGACGGCGCGATTGGGTCGGGCGGTACTTTCTCGACGAGCGCACTCACGGTCGGCTCGCACACCATCACGGCGTCGGTCACGGACTCCGGTGGCCTTTCCGGATCCGCATCCATCACCATCGCCGTCAACCCGGTCGCCTCGAACACCGCGCCGACCGCCGCAAACAGGAGCGAGACGGCGGTTGTCGGGACAGGGGTGACTGTGCTCATGGGTGCCACGGACCCGGAGAGCTGCGAACTGACGTTCTCCGTCGTGCAGCCGCCGTCGAGCGGGACGCTGGGCGCGATTGCGAACGACGCCTGTGTGCCCGGTAATCCGAACAGCGACACGGCCCGCGTCATATATACGCCTGCGGCAGCCGGAATCCACACGTTCACGTACAAAGCGAGCGACGGCGTGGCAGACAGCAACACCGCGACGGTCACAGTAACGGTCACTGCACCGCCCACGACGACGATGCACGTTGGTGATTTGGACCGCTCGAGCAGCACTATGGGTCGGGGCAACTGGAGGGCCACCGTGACTGCGCGGGTGCACGACTCCAATCACGCGGCGGTATCGGGCGCGACGGTGACCGGACTGTGGAGCGGCGGTGTCAGCGGTACGGGGAGCTGTACGACGGACGCCACGGGCTCGTGCAGCGTCCTCAGCGCGTCCATCGCCAACTCGAAGAAGAACGCGACGTTCACGGTGACCAGCGTCACGAACAGCCTGACATACACGGCAGCCGATAATCACGACCCGGATGGCGACAGCAACGGAGGAACGGCGATCACCGTCCAGAAGCCATAAGGTGGGACCGGCGAGTCAGCCGCGGATCGACTGGCGGAGTGCGGTCGGCTTCGTCGCGCGCGAGCCGGCGTGGAAGCTGCGCGTCGGCACCGGCGGGCTGCTGATGCTCCTGCTGCCGCCAGTCGGCTGGATGCTCGCGCTCGGCTATCGCAGCATTGTCGGACAGCGCATCGTCGATCGCGAGCACTCGCTGCTGCCGTCGTGGGCGGGCCTGTTCGGATCCGCGCTGCGGCGCGGAGCCGCGTCGTCGGGCGTCATCCTCGCCTACCTCACGCCCTTCGTCATCGCCTACTGGGCACTCGGCGCCCGATCGTTCGACGTGTTCGCGGCGCATCAGCGCGAGCTGCTGATTTTCGTCGCAGCCGTCGTGGTATTTCCGCCGCTCGCGCTTCCGGGAATGCCCGTGCTGTATGCAGTGCGCTACGACTGGCTGCAGTTTTCAGCGGGGGAAATCGCGTTGCTGGGCGTGCTGTTCTTCGGTCCAATCGTCCTGCTGCCGGCTGCATTTCTCCAGGTCGCCGAACGCCGCCGTTTCAGCGCGGCGTTCCACCTCGGACGCGTCGTTGGCCTCGTCTCGGCCGCGCCCGCGCTGTACCTTCAGGCGTGGATCGGCGCACTGATGGTGAGCGCCGTCGCCATCGTGCTGGTGCCGCTGGTGCCATGGATGCTGTTCTGGTCCTACCTGGTAATCAGCCACCTGTTTCTGCAGGTCCTGGCGCACGTGTCGCCGACGCCAGTGACAAATCGTGGGGCGAGCCTTGTCAGGCTCGCCGCGCGAACCCGAAGGGTTCGCGCCACGGAAGGATGAAGTCGGTGCTTTTTAGCGCTTGGCGGCGATCAGCGACTCGATCAGCTTGACCGTTTCAGGATGCGGATCGCCGGCCGCCTGCCGGACACCGGGTACGCCGATGCCCTTCGCCAGATCGAGCGGCGTGCGGTCGTTGGCATCCTTCGCCTGAAGATCGGCGCCGTGCTCGGCGAGGAACTTCACGAACGGCGTGAAGCCGCGCTGTGCGGCGCCGTGCAGCGCCGTCTGATGCGGCACGGCGTACGGGCTCGGCACCTGGCTCGGACGGCCACGCAGACGAATGCCGTACTCGGCGGCCGCTGACGCGCCTTCGGGCACGACGGCTCGCCGCTCGGTCACCATGCGGGCGTTGACGTCCGCGCCGGCGTCCACGAGCAGCTTCATCGTCGCCAGCACGCCCTCGGTCGTACGATTGCGCCCACGCGTCACGCGGTCGCCGAACTCGACGCCGGCGGCCGCCATCAACGGCGTCACGCCTTCCTTGCTCGGCAGATCGACGAGCGCCTTGTTCTTCAGCAGCAGCTCGACGAACGGCGCGTCGCCGGCGCGAGCGGCGCGAAGGAGCGCGGTTGCGCCCTGCATCAGAATCGCGTCGCCGCCGCGATCCTGCGGCACGTCGCGGTACGGCGGGCGACGCTTCAGCCGGATGTTGGGATCGGCGCCGGCGGCGAGCAGCATCCGCGCGACGTCGAGCGCCGTCGTCGAATCCTCACTGGGGATCACGGCCATCGCGCCATTGCCCTTGACCGGCAGCGTGCTGACGTCTGCCGCCATGTAGATCGGCGACCGTCCGAAGAGGTCCCATTTGTTCACGTCGGCGCCAGCCTTGATCAGGAACGCGGCGAACTCGAAGTGCAGATTGAGCAGCGCCATGTTGAGCGGCGTGATCCGCTCCGGATCCTCGAGGTCGGGATCCGCGCCGGCGGCAATCAGGTGGCGCGCGCAGTCGACACATCCTTCACGCGCGGCATAGAGCAGGGGCGTGAACCCGCCCTTGTTCATGTCCTTCGGCCGCGGCTCGGTAATGACCTTGCGCTCCCACTGGCGGACGACGCCGCGGGCATTGACGTCGGCGCCCTTCGACGCCAGGAACTTCACCATCTCGGCCTGGCCCTGCGCGGCCGCCCACATCAGCGCCGACTGACCGCCGAAGCTCTCCTTCGCGTTGACGTCGGCGCGCGCTTCGACGAGCAACCTCGCCGCATCGACGTTGCCGCTGCGCGCCACCGCCATCAGCGGCGTCTCGCCTTCGGGATTCTTCGTATTGGGATCCGCGCCGGCCTTGAGCAGCGCATCGATCACCGGCGCCGAGCCGACGATCGCGGCCTCGGTGATCGCGGTCGTCCCGAGCTGGTTCTTCAGCGTGACGTTCGCGCCGGCCTTGATCAGTGCGCGCACCAGCTCGACGTCGCCGTTGGATGCGGCGTACATGACCGCGGTCGTGCCGTCCGGCCCGGGCGTGTTCGGATCGGCGCCCTTCGACAGCATGCGCGTCACCGCCGCGCGATCGCCGCGCTCCGCGGCGTCGAGCAGTGTGGGTTCCGCGCCGGTCGCGATCCCCACCATCATCACCAGGATCACAACGAGCGCGGCAATGAAGTATTCAAGCCGCATGAAGACGTCCCGGCGATGCAGGAGACGAAGAGCAGAATGCAGTCTGCGTGGTGCCTGAATTCTGAATTCTGCATTCCGCATTGCTAGATCTCAGAAAGAATCCCGCCGCTGTCGCCGAGCTTTTCGACCGGGATGTTGTTGCGATCGAACAACGTCACGAGCAGATCGGCAAAGCGCGAGTCCTGCGGGTATTTCACGTGCTGGCCGCCCTTGATCTTCCCGTTGGCGTGGCCGAGGATCGCCGCCGGCAGCGGGTCGTTGTTGTGCCGGTCGCTGTTGCTCATGTTGCTGCCGAACAGGATCGTCGAGTGGTCGAGCACCGTTCCCCCGGCCTCCTTCGCCTTCGACAGCCGGTCGATGAACTTCGCGAACACCTCGCTGTGATACCGCTGGATCTGCACCAGCCGCTCCATCTTCTGCGCGTTGTTGCCGTGATGCGACAGCGGATGGAACCCTTCGGCGATGCCGAGGTTCGTGTACGTCCGCATGCTCGCCTCGCGGTCCATCGAGAAGGTGATGACGCGCGTGATGTCGGCCTGGAATGCGAGCGCCATCAGGTCGAACATCAGCTTGAAATGCTCGGTCAGATCGTTCGGCGTGCCGACCGGCGCATCCGGGATCTCCAGCCGCGACATGTCCTGCTGCGCGGCCATCTGCACGCGCCGCTCGATCTCCCGGACGGAGTCGAGGTAATCGCTGACAACGACGCGATCCTTGACGCCGAGGCTGGCCTGCAGCCGCGCCGCCTGATCTTTCACCCGATCGAGGATGCTGCCGGTCTCGTGGAGAATCGCGGCGCGCTCCTTGTCGGTGTCGCCGTGGCCGAAGAGCTTCTGGAACACGGCGCGCGGGTTGCCTTCCTGCGGCAGCGACTGCGTCGGCGTGCGCCACGCCAGCCGCGCGCCGCCGAGGGCGGTCGTCAACTCGAGCGACGGGACGCGCGTTTCCTGGCCGATGTGCCGCGCCGCCAGCTGGTCGGCGCTGACGCCCCAGTCCGCGCCGTTGGTGCCGCGGTCCCATGGCTTGACGCAGGTCAGCCACGTCATCTCGATGTAGCCGTGCGGCTCCGGCGTCTCGGCCGGCTTGTTGCGCAGCCCCGAGACGATCGTCAGGTGCTGGCGGAACGGTTCGAGCGGCTGGAGAATCGGCGACATCTCGTAGTTCGCGCCCGTCCCTGCCGGCGACCACTTGTCCATGATCGCGCCGTGCGGGAAGCCGACGAACGCGAACCGCTTCGGCGGCGCGCCGGCCGGGGTTTGCGCCCACGCGGTGGACGCCGGGTTCATCGCGTCGAGCAGCGGAAGCGCGATGCTGGCCCCGACACCCTTGAGGACGGCGCGGCGTGAGATGTGCTTCTTGAAGATTGTCATTTAGTTGCTCGCTTTCAACCCCGCAGCTGCGGCCTGAGGCACGCGCCGCGTTCTGAACTGCTCGCTTTTCACCACCGCCTGGACCAGCGACGAGAACCGGTAATCCGTTGCCGCCGCGCCGCGGACGATGCGCCGCACGGTCGGCATGTCGTAGTACTCAAGTTTGCGCCCGGTCGCGTAGGTCAGCAAGCCTTCCGTAAAGGTCTGCGCGAACTGCTCGGGGCGGCGCAACAGCGCATTCCGCACGTCGTCCGGGCCGTTGAGCGGCGTGCCGTCCGGCAGCTGTCCGGTGGCGTCGATCACGGCGCCGGCGTAGCGGTCGCGGTCGCGCCACATGCCGGTGGCGTCGAAGTTCTCGAGCGCGAGGCCGAGCGGGTCCATGACCGCGTGGCAGGACGCGCACGTCGGGCTCGCCCGGTGCCTCGCGATCATCTCGCGAACGGTCAGCGCCTTCTGGGTGCCAACGTCCTTCTCGTCGAGGGTCGGGACGTCCGGCGGCGGCGTCGCCGGCGGCACGCCAACCAGGTGTTTCAGGATGAATGCGCCGCGAAGCACGGGCGACGTGCGATTCGGATACGCCGCCGCCATCAGCACCGCGCCCTTGCCGAGCAGACCCCACCGCGCCGACTGCGCGAGCTCCACGCGGCGGAAGCGATCGCCCTTCACAGTGGTGATGCCGTAATGGAGCGCCACGCGCTCGTTGAGGAACGTGTGCCTGGCGCGGAGCAGGTCGACGATGCTGCGGTCTTCACGGAAGATGCTGTCGGCGAAGAGCACCAGCTCCTCGTTGAAGTCGTCGCGCGGATCGGAGCGGCCGGACGCGTACGGGAAGACCGACGAGTCCGGCACGATCTCGTCGAGCCGCTTCATGTCCAGCCACTGCGGCACGAAGTTGCTGGCCAGCGTCAGCGCACGCGGGTCGGCCAGCATCCGCTTCACCTGCCGGTCGAGCACGGAGGCGTCCTTCAACTTGCCGTCGATCGCCAGCTGCAGCAGCTCGTCATCCGGAATCGTGCTCCAGAGGAAGAACGACAGCTTCGACGCCAGTTCGAGATCGCTGATGGCGTAGCTCTGACCGGCACGCGTATTCGCCGGCAGGTGCTCGGTGCGGTAGAGGAAGAACGGGCTGGCGAGGACTCCGGTGATGGCGCTGCGAATGCCTTCGTCGAACCCGCCGGCCTTCACACCGTCCTCGTAGTACGCGAACAGCTCGTTCACGTCCTCGGCTGACACCGGCCGTCTGTAGGCGCGCTTCGCCATCGTGCCGATGATCTGCCTCGCACACTTCGCCTGCGTCTCGGGCGTGGCGCCGGCCGCGGGTGTGCACGTGAAGATCCGTTGACGGCTGGGCGTCGCGGTGAGCCCCTTCGTATTGAATGGTCCGCGCACCTGGAACGAGCTGACGCGATAGAAGCGATCCTGCCCGCCGCCGGCCGCGAACATCTGCAGCTGGTCGTCGGACTCGGCGAACGTGCGGCGCTTGAACGTCACGCCGATCCGGTGCGGCCCGGCGGTGGCGAAGAAGCGGATGTTCTTCAGCTTGGCATTGGCTTTATCAAGCGCGCCGTTCTGCACCTGATCGTAGAGCTTCATGTCCTCTTCGCCGCCGATCACCGTCTCGTAGACGATCTTGTTGTCGAGCGTCACGACGAGCGGGTTCTCGAACTCCATCCCGTTGCCCCAGATGTGCGTCGCCATGTCGGCCACGTCGACGACGTATTCACCATCTGCGGGCAGATCGGCGTGGCCGAGGATGCCTCCGCGCGTTCCAAGCGGCAGGCCGGGGACGTGCGTGAGCTGCTGGCCGGGACCGGCACGGAACGTCCAGCCGCTCGGTCTCGCATCCGGGCGGCCCATCGCCTTCACGGCCACCAGCCGCGCGGCGAGCACGTACTGTTCGATGAACGACGGCGAGACCTGCAGCGCTTCGGCGATGTTGTCGAACCCTTCCGCCGTGTCGTCCGCGGGAAGAATCGTGGCGGCGTCGAAATCGACCGCCAGCAGATCGCGGACGGCGTTCGTGTACTCCTTCCGGTTCAGGCGGTGCAGGACGATCTTGTCGCGCACGTGCGCCTGACCGGCGGCACGGTCGAGCGTGGTCTCGAGCCACGCCACGAGGGCGTCCACGGCGGCCGGCGCCGGCTGCCGCGCGCCAGGCGGCGGCATGACGCGGCCTCGCATCTTGCGCACGGCCTTCTCGAACACCTCCGCATGCTGGCCGATGCTGTCGGCGGCGAGGCCCTGGAAGCTCACGCCCGCGGTCTTGGTGCGATCGTTGTGACACCCGACGCAGTATTGATTGATGGTGGCGAGATGTGCCTGTGCGTCGTTTGTCGTAGTGTCCGCCTTTAGGCGGACCTCCGGATTCTGGCGGACCTCCGGGGCTTGCGCCGCTGCCGGCTGCGATGGCGCGGGCGCCTGAGCGTCTGTGAACACATTCGCCAGCGACGCCATGAACAATGCGCCTGCCAGTCCAACGACGATGGTGGAATGTCTGTTCATTTCTTACGCGTCCGGTGACAAATACGCCCAGAGGCTCTCGAACGATCGGCGCACGAACTCGTCGGAGTTCCCCCATTGCGCCTCGAATTCCTTCGCCGGCTTTGCCTCGACCGCTTCGCTCGGCCCGCGGCCCTTGTTCAGCAGCTGTGTCAGACGATCGTAGAGCGTCTGATACATGTCGAACTGCTTCTTCAGATCCTCGAGGCCCAGCACCGGACCGCGTCCCGCGACGATCCGCGTCTTCTCGTTGGTCAGGCTCAGCACGCGCTGCAGGCCGCCAACCATTCCGCCAATCCACCCGCCCGTCGTCCAGTCAACGGCCGGCCACCCTTCGCCCGAGATCACATCGCCGACCGCGAGCACGTTCTGCTGCGGGAAGTGCACATACAGATCGCCGTCGGTGTGCGCGCAGTCGGGGATGTAGCCGTAGCGAATGCCTGACTCCAGCTGCCCCTTGTCGTAAAACGTCTTGTTCGGCTGCGCGATCTTCGGCAGCCGGTCGAACGTCCGCCCGTTCCACGGCCAGGTGACGTCGGCCGCAAGCCACAGGCGCGTGTTCTCCTGCGCGATGATCGTCTTCCCCGCTTTGCCGAGCTGCTCGTTCAGACCGGTCTGCTCCGGATGCCAGTGCGTGTTGAACAGCGTGTGAACCTGCCCACCGCCGGGAAGACCAGCCGCCGCTTTCATCACCGCATCCGCCGCCCGCGCCGATCCGCCATCGACCAGCAGCACGCCGGCGCTGCTCGTGTGCGCGACGACGTTCGCCTCACCGGGGATCCGGAGCACGAAAAGATCGTCGGCAAGCCTCAGCGTCTCCGCCGTCGCAGTGTCCGCCTTCAGGCGGACCGCGTCGCCCTGCGCGCCGAATGCGCGCGTGCGGCCACCCAGCACAATCCCGGCGGCGCCGCCAACCGCGGCCTTCAATACCTGTCTGCGTGTGATGTTCTCTTCCAGCGCCATCTTGTCCACGTAGTGTCCGCCTTTAGGCGGACCTTTCCGTCGTAGTGTCCGCCTTCAGGCGGACCACCAGCGAACCATCAGTTTAGGCGGCCTTTACTAACGAATCCACCCCGGACCGAGCTCACGGATCGCACGCAGGACGAAGGATGTCGAGGTCCGGTTTCGGCAAAAACCAGAGGTTTTCAGGACAAATCGTCGATCGAGACGAGCCCGCGCTTGAGCGCCTGGACCGCCGCCTGCGCGCGGTTCTCGACCTGGAGCTTTGCCAGCACTTGGCGACGTGTGTCTTGACCGTTTCCTCGGACACATTGAGCGCCGCGGCAATAGTCCGATTTGAGGCGCCGACAGCCAGGTGGCGCAGTACGTCGCCCTCGCGCGGCGTCAGCTCATCGGCCTCCTGGACGCGGGCGAGGTGGCGTCCGATGGCGGGATCGATAAACGTCCTCCCCGCGACAACAGCACGAATCGCGGCCGGCAGGATCTCCGGATCGGCGTCCTTGCGGACGTAGCCGGACGCGCCCGCGCGCAAAGCGCCCATCATCCGCGCTTCGTCGAACGAGGCGGTGAGCGCCACGACGCGCACCGCCCGCACACGCGCCAGAACGCGGCGCGTCGTCTCGATGCCGTCGATGCCTCCCGGCATCAGCAGATCCTGAATCACGACCTGCGGACGCCATGCCCCGATCTGCTCGAGCAGTTCCTCGCCGGTTGCGGCCATCCCAACGACGCGCAGATCGGGAAACGTTTCGAGGTACGCCTTCAGGCTCCGGGCAACGACGCGATGGTCGTCCACGATTGCGACCGTGATGACGCTCACCTCGACCTCTGACGCCACCGTCGCCAGTACGCCGCGACGAGGAAGATAACCACGCAGCCGCCCGCCGCCGCGCCGACCAACAGCGTTTCCCGTTCGGGTGCCCGGTCGCGAACGCTGTAGTAGACAAGATCACTCAGGACCCAAAGCCCGAATATCGTTGCGACAGCCCAGGCCTGTCCGACACGGATATCAGTAAGCGGTACCGACAGCCGAATGTTCGTCCCGGATGATCCGGTCGTGATCGACACCCGGCCACCGATTCCGGCCGCGCGAGTCTCCATGTTGGCGATTCCCATGCCGCTTCTGCGTGTCATGGCGTCGAATCCATGGCCATCGTCTGCGATGCGCAGCTCGAACCGTCCGGGGTCTGTATGCGCCGACACGACCACGCGAGTGGCGCGAGCGTGGCGCGCCACGTTGGCGAGCGCTTCCTGGGCCACGCGATAGATCGCTTCGTGCGCCCCGGGAGGTAACAGACCTTGCGCCGGCAGCGTGGCGGGCTCGAACCGGACATCGGCTCCGGTGCGCAGCGCGAGCGCCTCGCACTGCTTCTTCAGCGCTTCGATGAGTCCTGTGTTCTCCATCGGCGCCGCCTGCAGCTCGTCGAGCAGCGCCTCCATCTCTGTCGTCGCCTCGCGGGCCGCGCTGCGCACCTGCGTGAGAGCCTCCTGCGTGCCAGCCGGATCGTGTTCCAACCGTGCCTGCGCGGTTGCCGCGGCGGTCTGGATCACGAACAGCTGCTGCTTGACCGCGTCGTGCAGGTCGCGCGCGAGGCGCGCCCGCTCTTCACGCCGGGCAATCTGCCGGATGTGCTCGTCGTACGCGGATCGGAACCGCGATCCTGAGGATTCGTGGTCGGCGCGCGCCGGTTGGGGAATCGCGGTCAAGAGCAGGACGGCGCCGGCGGCGAGCGGCAAGAGCGCCACGAACACCGGCAGCCCCTGCTCGCCCCAGTAGACACCCCACTGCATCCACACAAGGAGACCGAGCAGCAGGTGGCCGGTCGCAAAGTAGAACAGCGAGTGCCGGCGGGTGACCGGATTCTCGTTGAGCGAGAGACCGGCCGCCGCGCAACCGGCGGCGAAGATTGCCATTCCGGCGATCCAGATGATCGACGCGAACTGCAGTGGCATTCCGGGGATGCCGCGAACGCCTGTGCCCGTGACGGTGAGGCCGCCCACGACCGCTATGGCGGCGTAGACGAACAGGACCGAGCGGGTGTCGATTCGCTCGTACGCCCGGCGAACGCCGAGGTGAGTGTCAGGCGGCATGTGGCAGAGTCTATTGAGCGCCTGAACCGCACGCATCCCCCGGTCGGGGGAAATCGTTCGAGTCGTTCGAGTCGTTCGAGTCGTTCGAGTCGTTCGAAACGTTCGAATCGTTCGGCACGACGCGCGCCGCGTGCCGATGACAGTCGTCGTCATTGACCACGCGGAGGCACCGAGTCCGGACTGAGATCGATTCGAACGGTCGAGCAGCAGAGTCGGCCGTGCCGCCGTGCGGATACATCGACGTCACGAGATGGTGCTAGGCTGCACGTTTGTCACGCAAGGAGGACCACGATGCCTGTGCGACCAGTTCCCGAAGGCTATTCAACCGTCACGCCGTATCTGATCGTCGCCGGCGCGGCGGGGGCGATCGACTTCTACACGCGGGTGTTCAACGCCAAGGAGCTGATGCGGTTCGCGGGGCCCGAGGGCACAATCGGGCATGCGGAGATCCAGATCGGCGATTCGCGGATCATGCTCGCGGACGAGCACCCGCAGATGGGCTATCGCAGCCCGACGGCGCTCGGCGGATCCGCCACCAGCATCATGCTGTACGTCGAGGACGTGGACCGTGTCTTCAAGCGCGCCGTCGATGCCGGAGCCAAAACGCACCAGGAGCTCAAGGATCAGTTCTACGGCGATCGATCGGGCACGGTGATCGACCCGTTCGGCCACGTCTGGACGATCGCGACGCATGTCGAGGATGTCTCGCCGGAAGAAATGCAGCGTCGCATGGACGCGCAATCGGCGGCGCATGCCGCGAGCTGAGAGGGCCGCCTGGGGAATAGTCAGCTAGTTCGATAGTTGGTAGTTCGTAAATGGGTTACTACGAACTATCCAACTACCCAACTATCTAACTGTCACTTGGCGGTTGCAGATAGCGTCTGGACCACGTACGCGCTCACGTCGCGAATCTGCTCCGACGTGAATGACGACTTGAACGGCGGCATGGTGTTGCGCCCGTCGCCCACCGTGCGAAACACGGCGGCGAAATCGGTGACGCCGATTAGGGGCGCACCGACGCCGTGCCCGCCTTTCCCATCCGCGCCGTGGCACACGACGCACGCCTGCTCGTACAGCTCTTTGCCGCGGACGGCATTCGCGGCGGCGATCGCCGCCGCCACGGCAGCCGCGACGCCTGGCGCGGAATTCGCTGCGACTGGCGTGGGAGTCGCCGCGGCTGGCGGCGGATTCGCCGCACCTTCCAGCCGCGACACGGCACGGCCCGCTGTCGCGGGCGGCAACGTTCCGTCGAGTGCGAACAGCCACACGCTGTCGCCGCGGGCGGATCCGATCAGCGCGCTGCCCGCCGAGTAGGCGATCACGTATTGCTTCCCGTTGCGCTCGAACGTGCTGACCGGCGCGTGCATGCCGGCGCCGGTCTGGAACTCCCAGAGCTGCGTGCCGGTGGTCGAATCGAGCGCGGTCAGGCGGCCGTCCGCGCGGCCGACGAACAGCAGATTGCCGCCTGTCGCGAGCAGACCGCTGTAGCACTGATCGGCCCAGCGGAATCGCCAGACGATCGTGTTCGTCGTCACGTCGAGCGCCGCCACGATGCCGCTGCGCGGAACCGGTGCGAAGGTGATGTTGCCGCCGGTGAAGAGCGCACCGGCCCCGTTGCCCGGCGGCACGAGATTCGGATCGCCGCCGCCGGCATAGCCATTTACCACAGACGACGCACAGACGAAGAGCCGCTGGCGCGCCGGATCGTAGGCGCTGGGCGGCCAGTTCGCGCCGCCCCAGATTCCGGGCAGCATGATCGTCGGCCGTGCTCCGACGAACGGCGTGAAGATGCGCCCGTCGTTGACGAGCTGATAGCCTTCGGGCGCCACTTCGATCAGCTGCGGGACAACGGCATCGCCGCGCGGAAACGGCTGCGTCTTCGCGGTCGCCTGCTTCGGCTCCTGCGGCACCGGACGTTCGTCGATGCCGATCAGCGGCTTGCCTGTCTCGCGATCGAGGATGTACGCCCAGCCGGTCTTGCTGACTTCGGCAATCGCCTTCCGTGTTCTGCCGCCGACGCTCACGTCCATCAGCACAACAGGGTTCGACGAGTCGTAATCCCAGATGTCGTGATGCACCTGCTGGAAGTGCCAGCGATACTTTCCGGTCTTCAACTCGATGGCGACCATCGACACGGTGTAGAGGTTGTCGCCCGGCCGGACCGCGCCGTTGTAGTCAGGGGCAGCGTTGCCGGTCGAGAAGTAGACCAGCCCGAGCTGCGGATCGATCGCCGGCGTCTGCCATACCGACGCCCCGCCGTACTTCCAGGCGTCGCTCCCCTTCGGCCACGTGTCGTGGCCCGGTTCGCCAGGGCCGGGAATCGTGTAGAACGTCCAGACGAGCCGTCCGTCTTTCGCGTCGTAGGCCTTCACGCGGCCGCGCGTGCCGCGGTCGCCGCCGGCGAAGCCGGTGATCACCAGGCCGTCGAAGTAGACCGGAGCGGACGTGATCGAGAAGTTGTCCTGCCATCGCTCGGCCTGGATCTTCCACGCCACCTTGCCGGTCGCGCGATCGAGCGCGGCGAGCTGTCCATCGAGCTGGCCGATGAACACCTTGTCCTCGCTGAGCGTGACGCCCTTGTTGTTCCAGCCGCAGCAGACCGAGGTGATCTTCGGATCGAGCTGCGCCTCGTACTGCCAGAGGATTTCGCCGCTGTCCACCGACAGCGCGAACACGTCGTTGGCGCCGGTACTCACGTACGCCACGCCGTCATGGACGACGGGCTGCGCGAACCCGGAATACTGCGGCGCGGTTCCCGAGCCACGCAGATGCGTGCGCCAGACGCCTTTGAGCTGCGCCACGTTGTCGCGATTGATCGTCTTGAGCGGCGAGTAGCGCTGGTTGTAGAGGTTGCCACCGTGGGTCGGCCAGCCGGCGGACGGTGGCGCCGTCAACGCCGCGGACGAAAAGTCGCGCGCAGCTCGCGCCGGAGCTTGGGCATGGTTGGTGGTAACGAGCAACGCAACCGCAGCGGACGACAGAAGTGCGAAGAGCGGCTTCCGCATGATGGCGCCAATGGTGCCACGAACGTCTGCGATACTCTACATGCCCCAGTCCATTCGGATGCCCGAAACGCCCGAGCGAGAGCCCGACGCGAAATCGACGAAGAACTGACTGCCGCTGGTTGGCTTGTACAGAGCCGCGACGAGCTGGATCTCACGACGGGCCGCGGAATCGCGGTGCGCGAGTTCCAAATGAAACCAGGGTTTGGATTCGCCGATTACCTGCTGTACGTCGATCGCAAAGCTCTTGGAGCGGTCGAGGCAAAAGCGGAAGGGACCCTGACGGGTGTCGAGGCCCAATCCGCCAAGTACGCCGCGGGCCTGCCTGGCAACCTCCCGGCGCATCGGCGGCCGCTCCCGTTCCTGTTCGAGTCGAACGGATCCGTCACGTTCTTCACGAACGGGCTTGATCCGACTCCCGTCAGCCGCCAGATATTCGGTTTCCCGCGACCGGAAACGCTCGCGGAATACGTCAGCGAGGAAAAGCCGCTCCGACGTCGCCTCAGGGATCTGCCACAACTCGACGAATCGCGGTTATGGACGGTACAGGCGACGGCGATCGGGAACCTCGAAGCATCGTTCGCGTTGGGGAAACAACGAGCGCTCGTGCAGATGGCCACCGGTTCCGGAAAGACGTTTACCGCCGTGAACGTCGCTTACCGGCTCCTGAAGCACGCCGGCGCGAAGCGAATTCTGTTTCTGGTTGACCGCGGGAACCTCGCCAAGCAGGCGTGGGATGAATTCTCCAACTTCGAGCCGGCGGACGATGCGCGCAAGTTCCCGGCGCTCTACACGGTTCAACGACTGGAGACCAACTCGATCAACCCGGCCGCAAAGGTCGTCATCACAACGATTCAGCGTCTCTACTCGATGCTGCGGGGAGACGTCGAGTTCGACGCCGGAAACGAGGAGGCATCCGCGTTCGACTCGGCACGCCCCTGGCACGGTGAGCCGCCGGACGTCGTCTACAACGCGGCAATTCCCCCCGAATTCTTCGACTTCATCATCGTCGACGAATGCCATCGCTCCATCTACGAGCTCTGGAGTCAGGTGCTGCTCTATTTCGATGCCTTTCTCGTCGGACTGACGGCGACGCCCGCCGGGAAGACGGTCGGGTTCTTCAATCAGAACCTGGTGATGCAGTACGGCCACGACGAGGCCGTCACCGATGGCGTGAACGTCGATTTCGACGTCTACCGAATCCGCACGAAGGTCACCGAGCAGGGTGCGACGATTTCGGCCGGCGAGACCGGCGTTTACGTGGACAAGCGCCACAAGCTGACGAGGGCCGAGCGCCTCGAACTCCTCAATCAGGACCTCACATACACCGCCACCCAACTCGACCGCGACGTCGTATCCGAAAGCCAGATCAGGACCGTACTGCACCAATTCCGCAACAAGGTATTGCCTGATGCGTTCCCTGGCCGCGAAGAGGTTCCGAAGACGCTGATCTTCGCGAAGGACGACTCACACGCCGACGACATCGTGCGGATTACACGCGACGTATTCGACGCGGGTAACGACTTCTGCCAGAAGATCACCTATCGAACCGGCTTCACGAAAGTCCAGAAGACTGTCACCAACGAGGACGGTACGCAATCCGAGATGACGGACTGGGTGAAGACCTCCAAACTCACACCGGACGAAATACTGGCGAACTTCCGCAACAGTTTCTACCCACGCATCGCCGTGACCGTGGACATGATCTCGACCGGCACGGACGTCAAGCCGATCGAGTGCGTATTCTTCATGCGCAACGTGAAGTCGGCCGGGTTCTTCGAGCAGATGAAGGGTCGCGGCGTACGCGTCATCTCACCGGACAAGCTGCGCACGGTCACGCCGAGCGCGAAGGTGAAGGATCGCTTCATCATCGTCGATGCCGTGGGCGTCTGCGAGCATGACAAAACCGATTCCCATACGTTGAACAGGCAGCCGTCGGCGACGCTCGAAGAGATCTTCAACTACGTTGCCGCCGGCGGGACCGATGACGATGCGCTCACGACTCTGGCAGGCCGTCTCGCACGGCTGCAGCGGGAGTTCAGCGCGAGTCAACTGGCGGAGCTCAAAGAGATGGCCGGAGGACGGTCGTTCGCGGACCTCTCCCACGCATTGCTCGAGGCGTGCGCGGCGGACACCGGCAGCGATGAGGCAAAGCGCGCCGCGGCCGAGCCGTTCCTGAAGGCGGCGTTCCGTCGACGCATTCTCGAGATCCGGCAGCAGAACGAGCAACTGGTCGATCGGCACACCATCGACGACGTGCTCTACGCCGGCTTTGACGCATCGGCACTTGACAAAGCGCGTGCGAAGGTGCGCGATTTCAAAGCATGGATCCGCGAGCACAAGGACGAACTTACGGCGCTGCAGGTCATTTATGCTGGAACCCGCCCGCTGAAGCTGTCGCTGAAACAGTTGCGCGAGCTGCGCGATGCGCTGGCACGTCCACCGCTGTCGTCAACACCCTCGCAGCTCTGGCGCGCCATGGCTGCCACGGAGGTGACACACGCGCGGGGAACAGATTTCCACCAAGGTGGCGAGCCGCTGACCGACCTTGTTCAACTCGTTCGTCATGCCATCGAGCCGAGTAGTCCGCTCGAACCGTATGCGGCACAGGTGCGGCTGAATTTTGCGATTTGGATTCGCGAGAAGGAACGTTCCGGCGTTACCTTCAGCAACGAGAAACGCGAATGGCTGGAGCGCATGCGAGATCACGTCGCAACAAGCCTCGCAATTCAGCCAGCGGACTTTGAAACAGGCTGGTTTGGTCAGCACGGAAGTCTCGGTCGAGCACACACGCTGTTTGGACATCAGCTTGCGACGCTGATTGAAGAATTGAATGCGAGGCTCGCGGCGTGAAAAGCAGTAACCCGTCGTTGCCACTAGGGTGGGCAACTTCGACACTTGACGAAGTCGCAGGGGAATTCGTGGAACAGAACGGTCCCCCAGACACCACCTCCTTCACGTACGTCGACATCGCTAGCGTGGATAACCACACGAAACAAATCGTCAACGCCAGGGTGCTGCCAGTTTCCGAAGCCCCGAGTCGTGCGCGACAAAACCTTCGGACAGGTGATGTCGTAGTGTCGATGACCCGACCGAATCTCAACGCTGTAGCACGCGTGCCCGATCAGTTGGACGGTGCCATCGCTTCCACAGGCTTTCATGTGCTGCGGTCGAATTGCGTAAACCCAGGATGGCTTTTGCTCGCCGTGCAGACTCGGGAGTTTATCGACTCGATGGCAGCGACGGTTCAAGGCGTGCTCTATCCCGCCGTACGACCAAAGGACGTCCGTGAATGGAGGCTGCCCATACCACCACTTCGCGAGCAACAACGAATTACCGAGGTGATGGACGAACTGCTGTCTGACTTGGAAGCGAGCGTTTCTACGTTGCGACGTGTGCAGACGAAGCTGTCCCTCTATCGCGCGTCGGTGCTGAAAGCCGCTGTGGAGGGAGACCTCACCGCAGAGTGGCGCGCTACCAACCCACATGTTGAGCCAGCGGACAAGTTGCTCGCGAGAATCCTCGTCGCGCGGCGCCGCCGCTGGGAACAAGAACAGCTCCGCAAGTTCGAAGAGACTGGACGGACTCCGTCGAGGAACTGGAAAGATCGATATCGTGAACCGTATCGACCAGACGTTAATGCACTGCCTTCATTGCCGGATGGATGGTGCTGGGCGTCGATAGAACAGATCTCCACCAAAGTCGTCGATGGCGTTCACAAGAAGCCCGACTACCGGCCGGCTGGGATTCCGTTCGTGACCGTGCGGAATCTGACAGCAGGCCCCGGGATCAGCTTCGAGCGTCTGAAGTACATCAGCGAAGCCGACCATTCCGAGTTCATCAAACGTGCCGATCCGGCTCGTGGCGACATACTGATTTCGAAGGACGGCACGCTCGGTGTCGTACGAGTGGTCGATACAGACGTCGTGTTCAGCATTTTTGTTTCTGTCGCACTGGTAAAACCGGTCGACAAGGACATGAGCAAGTACCTCAGCGTGGCTCTTTCATCGCCGCAAGTCCAAGCGCAAATGGTGCCGAAAGGATCTGGGTTGGTGCACATCCACCTCGAGGATCTGAGACAGGATTGCATTCCTCTACCGCCAGCGAGTGAACAGGCTCTAATTACGGAAATGACCGACGATCAGCTCTCAATCATCGATCACATTGAATCTGAGGTCAGTGCGAAGCTCAGCGCGGCGCGTGCTTTCCGTCAGGCCATTTTGCGTCACGCCTTCGACGGTAAAATCGTGCCCCAGGATCCAAACGACGAACCAGCATCTGAACTCCTGAGGCGAATCGCTGTAGAGCGTGAGGAGCGCGGACGTTCGGCCGCTGAGGCCAAACGAGCCGGACAAAGGCCACGTGCCAAACCGCGCAAGCCTGGACGCCAAGCCTCCGCCGACCTGCGCGGTACAATGCGGACATGACGAAGCCAGCAAGTGGCGCGCTCATCGACAAGATCCAGCAACTGTCGCCCGACCGAGCGGCGGAAGTCGAAGACTTCGTCGACTTTCTCACAGCACGGGACAGCGAACGCAAGGTGACACACGCCGCTGAACGCCTGTCCGAAGCGTCGTTCCGCGCCGTCTGGGACAACGCGGACGATGCCGAATACGACCGGCTATAGCTTCGGCGACGTCGTCCTCGTGCCGTTTCCGTTCACCGATCAGTCCACATCGAAGAAGCGTCCCGCCGTCGTCATCAGTTCAGACGCCTATCATCAACGTCGGCGCGACATCGTCGTGATGGCGATAACAAGCCAGATCGCAGCTGCGGTAGAAGCATCCGACGAAGTCGTCCTCGACAACTGGCACGAGGCGGGGGGACGTGAGAAGCACGTTGTCCTGACAGGTATTCCTTCGTTACCCGCCCGGGCCTGGTCAGCAGCGGCCACAGCGTCCGGGCGAGACGGGCGTCGAGATTGAAGAGTTCGTCAGCGGCGTCGGCGACCATCGTCCTGAACGGACGATGAAGATCGCGGGCGCTCTGACCGCAGTTCGCGCAGAAGGGTCCGGTCAGCGTTGCCGCGCAATTCGCGCACACCGCGCCCGGGGCGGTCGTTGTTTCAGTCACGTTATCGGTGGTAGCGCGAAGGAGATTAACGCACTCTTGCGTTGCAAGGACAGGCCGCGCGCGACGACCGTAAATCGTTCCCGCCGCTTTGAGCGCCTGACATCTCGCTTCGTCGATCGGCTCGGCACGCCGAACGCGCGGCGATCACTCGCCCCGCGGGCCGGTCCGCCGTGCGGGTTTGTCGCGCCTCGTTGCAATGTCGTTAAGGCGAATGAGATGCCGATCGGCGGACGCGTAAGCCAGCGCCACGTACTGCGCTGCAGCAAATCGGGTGGAGCGAGCCTTCGGCGGCGAGTTCCGTCAACGCGTTCTCTTTGCTGCGAGGTACGACAGGCGTTTTGAGCCGTGGAGCGGATGCGGCACCGAGACAGCGACTACTCGCCGCGCCAGCGTCAGGATAGCGAGTCGGAGACCGATTTCCGGCGCGCAGCGCCCGCGGCCAGCCGATCGGCGTCTCGTTCGCCCCACAACGGATGCCTGCCCTCAACATCCACGCCGTTCACCGCTCCGGCTGCAGCGTGACCTTCACATAGCGCGACGTATCCAGGTACATCTGCGCGGCGTCGCGGATCGCCGCCGGTGTGATCTGCGCGTAGAACTGCGGCAGCCGGAAGACTTCGCCTGGGTCCTCGCCGTACTGGTACTTATAGGTCAGCTGATTCAACAGGTACGAATTGCTGCGGCTGTTCGTCTCGAGATCGCGCGTGAGCGCCAGCCGCTGGTCCGCCAGCTGGCCCGGCGATGCCCCGCTGCGCTTGAACTGTTCGATCTCGCGAAACAGCGCGCTGACGAGGCCGTCGAGCCTGGCCGGATCACACGCGAACGAGATCGTCACGCGGTACATGCCGCGCGGCCGCTGCTGAAAGTCAGGCGCCACGCTCACGCCGTAGGTGCCGCCGAGATCCTCGCGCAGCGTGCGCTGCAGGTTGCCTTCGAGCGCCTCGGCCATCTCCCGCAGGATGATCCGGTTTGCCTGATCGTTCTGAAACGGTCCGGAGAACACCACCGAGACCTGGCTTCGCGGGTCGACGCCCTTGCGCACCTGGCGCTCCACGACGCGATCCGGCGGCCGGATGCCGACGTCGCGCACGCTCTCGGGCTTCCGCAGTGACGGCAGACTGCCCAGATAGCGTTCGACCAGCGGCTTGATCGCCTCCACATCGATGCTGCCGACGAACACGAACGTGAAGTCGGCCGCGTCGGCAAACCGGCTGCGGTAGAACGCGAGCGACGTGTCGAGCCGCATCTGCGGCAGCTGCGCCAGCGTCAACGGCCGCGCGCGCAGGTGGCCCTGGGTAATCGCGTCCTCGACGGCGTCGTTGAACACCGTGTCGGGGAGCGCCTCGCGGTTGGCCAGCGTGGCGGCCCACTGCGACGTGAGCGTCTTGAAGGCTTCCGGATCCGCGCGGGGCTGGGTAAAGGTGAGGTAGATCAGCTGAAAGGCGAGCTCGAGGTCGCCGCGCGTGGTGCCACCGCGCAGCCCTTCGTCCGTGTCGCTGATTTGCGGTTCGACGAACGCGTTCTTGCCGGCGAGCGACCGGTCGAGCGCGCTTTCGGTGAGGGCGCCAAGGCCGCTGCGGCTGACAACGGCCGCCGCCGTTTCGGCGGCAATGAAGTCGGCATCGGACGCGAGCGAGGTTCCGCCGGGACTCACGGCGCGGAAGAGGATCTCGTCCTGCCTGAATGTCGTCGGCCGGAGCACGACGCGCACACCATTGGACAGCTCCCACTCGGTGATCCCGAGGTCAGCTCGCGGCGTCGTCTTGACCACACGGCCGGGAGACGGCAATTCGGCCAGCAGCGGCTTCGTGCTCACGGTATCCACATACGCCTCGAGCACCGCCTTGCCGCCCGCCGCGATTGCTGCCGCCAGCCGGGTGTCGTCGGGCATCGTCACGCCGGTCTTGCGGGGGGCGCTGATCGTGACGGTGCGGCTGCGATCGGGCATCCAGTCGGCAGCCAGGACGTTGACCTCGGCGAGCGTGATCTCGGGGACGAACCGCTGGTGCAGCGCGTATTCATAGCCGATTCCCGGGATCGGCTCCTTCTGCAGGAAGTTGCGCGCGTACTCGTCGGCAAGCCGCCCCGACTCCCAGCTCGCCTCTTCAATCGATGCGCGCTCGAGGAACAGGCGCATGTTCGCCTTTTGCCGTTCCAGCTCGGTGGCGGTGAAGCCGAACCGCCGGACGCGCTCGGCTTCGGCGAACATCGCGCTGAGCCCGCGCTCGACGCCGTTGTCCGTCACCAGTGCGACGAGCGAGGTCGCTTCTGCCGGACCGATGAACAACGATCGGCTCGTCTCCGCGGCGAGAAACGGCGGATTTGCCGACTGCGCCACTTCAGCGAATCGGTCCGACAGCATGCCGGCAAAGAGCCGCTCGACCAGGCTCTGCCGGTAGGCGCCGATCGTCGTCTGATCGCGCGCGGGCATCGTGCTGGTGACGTTGACGATCGTGCCCCGCGCTTCCGGATCGGTGGCCACGGCGTACAGCGTGCCGGCATGACCAGGAACGTCGAATGTCGGTTTCGGCCGCGGATCGAGCCGCGCGGGGATGCGGCCGAACCGCGCTTTGATCAGGCCTTCGATCGTCGCCGGATTGAAATCGCCGACAACGATCACCGCCATCATGTCCGGACGATACCAGTCGGCGTAGAACCGCCTCAGCTCCTCGGGCCGGAAGGACCGGATCACGTCCGGAGTGCCGATCGGCAGCCGGTCCGCGTAACGCGACCCTTTCAGGACGACTGGGAGCTGTGCGTCGCGCATGCGCGCATCGGCGCCGAGCCCGAGCCGCCATTCTTCGAGAACGACGCCGCGCTCCTTTTCGATCTCCGCAGGATCGAAGGTCACGTTCGTCGCCCAGTCCTCCATCACCAGGAACGCGGTGTCGATGACGGTGGGATTCTCGGTCGGGATCTGCAGCTGGTAGACCGTCTCGTCGAACCCGGTGTGTGCGTTCACGTGCGCGCCGAAGCGCATGCCGATGCTCTGCATGAACGACACGATGCGCTGATTGGGGAAGTTCTTCGAGCCGTTGAACGCCATGTGCTCGACCATGTGGGCGAGCCCGCGCTGATTGTCGTCCTCGAGCACGGAGCCGGCGCTCACCACGAGCCGGAGCTCGGCGCGATTGCGCGGCGCCTGATTGGCGCGGATGTAATAGCGCAGGCCGTTTGGCAGCGTGCCGACGGTGATCCGCGGATCGACAGGAACGGTCCGGTCGAGCGGGGCGGTCGCGGCACCGCTCGACGCGGCGAGCTGTCCTGCGTTGATCGGACTGTTCGTCGCGCCCCACAGGAGGAACGCCGCCAGGACCGTGCAAAGGGTTCCACGCATCGTCATAGGGACATACTAAGGGGTCCCGCCCGGGGATGTCTGCGATCGGCGGAAGCGGCGCTCGAACAGGAAATAGGTCCAGGCGGGATCACGCCGCGGGTCAGCGGGCGTTTTGGCCAGCGCGGCCGCACGAAGCTGGTACAGCAGCGCCGTCTGTTCCTGGCGGGCGCCCAGTTCCTCGAACCGCTCGGTCCATTCCGTGCGGTAGTCCCAGGCGAGGTCGCGGAGCTGAAAGAACGTTTCGCCGCTGCGGATCACCCAGGCGGCCGCCACGAGCGCGATCACGGCGGTGACAATGCTGTGCCTGGGTTTCTCCAGCCATGACGCGCAGGCGACGTATAGCAGCAGCGCATAGCCGATGCCTCCCGCCAGGCCGATCCGATCGCGCGTGTAGAGAAACCCCAACGCGCTCCCGAACACCAGGAGGGCGCAGCCGGCCACGACGAGAAGACGATCCCGTTCCTGCCACGGCCAGCCGCGGACGAGTCCTCCGGCGATGACCAATGTCGTGAGTGCGGAGAGCCCCACGTGGAACCAGCGCCAGCTTTCCATGTCGTGCGCCAGCAGCGACTCGACGAACGAGAACACGCCTTCCCGCGGCTCGGATGCGACGATCGTCAGCAACGTGCTTCCGGCGTTGTAGATCCACAGCACCCACGGCGAGCTGCCAAACCGGGCGCGCAGCGACGCGGCGTCGACGGTCTGGAAAATGAACCCGGTATCCGCGTACAACGACTCGCCGGAATACTCGGCGAACGTCAGACGGATCACGAGATACGCCGCTGCGCCCGCAGCGACAGCGAGGACACCCCGCCGGCCGATGCCTGGCGCACCGAACCACCAGAGCACGATCGACAGCGGGACGATCAACGCGCCAAGCTCGAGACCGAGCATGGCGACAAGCGCGAGCAGGCCGAAGAGCCAGTCTCCTCTGGCGGACCTGACAAGGTCCGCCCCACGATCCTTCCTGGCGGACCTCACAAGGTCCGCCCCACGATCTCCATCGGCCGACCTGGCGAGGTCCGCCCCGCGCGGCACAGGACGAAGGGCGAGCGCGATCACGATGAGCACGAGCACCATGACCGCGGCGTAGTGGTTGAGCGGCCAGAAGCCGAAGAGGATTCGCGAGGTATGCAGTGCCGAGACGCAGCTGACGGCGATGCACGCGGCAAGCGCGCGGCGTGGGCCGACCGGCCGGCACAGCCAGACGACCAGCAGCAGCAGCGCCGCGAACAGGAGCATCACCAGCGCCTGATAGAACGGCAGCCACGTGCCGGCCGTCTCGTACGACGTCTTGATCGCCAGGTCGAAGAGCGGCCGATACTCGCGGCCGCTCGTGAAGGCGTCCGCCACGGCCTGCGTCCAGGATGCCAGCGCCGGCCTCGCCAGATGGGAATAGGTGTCGCCAAGAGACCAGGCAATCGTCGAAAACACCATCCCGAACAGCCCGACGTATCCGAGCGCCCACAGGAACGGTGCCCGCGAGAGTGTTTTCTCCGTCACGGCCACGCTGCCTCGTACCTGTCCCGCAACTCGGGATGACCGTCCAGCCACGCCACCATCCGCTCGAATCCGTCGGCGAATGTCACGCGCGGAGCCCAGCCAAGCTCGCCGCGGATCTTTCGCGAGTCCGCCACCCATGTGTCGGTATCCCACACCCGTGCCGGCATGCTGCCCCATTGCGGCTCACCGGGAATCCGCAGCACCCGCCGCGCCACTTCCACCGCCTCGCCGACCGTCGTCTGTGCGCCGGTACCGACGTTGTAGATCGCGCCCGGCTCCGCGGGTGGATGTCGTGCTGCGCGCAGATAGGCGTCGATCACGTCGTCGACGAACACGAAATCGCGCGCGGTCTCTGCGCTGACAAGCGGCGGAAAGGCGCCTCTCGATCCGTGGACGATCAGCGACGGCAGGAAGCGGCGGGGATCTTCGTATGGGCCGTAAACGCTGTACAGGCGAAGCGTGCAGACTCTTGCTCCGTGCACGGTCGCGACGTATACGCACATCGCCGTCGCGGCCGCCTTGGCAATCCCGTATGGCGTGTCCGGCGCTCCGTGCTCGGTTTCGGATGGTGCGTGATCCTGCCGGCCGTACTCGGACGACGAGCCGGTGTTCACGAACATCTCGACGCCGGCGTCGAGCGCGGCCGCGAGCAGATTTCTCGTGCCGATGATGTTGGTGCGCGTGATCTCCTCGGCATCGGTTTGCCAGGAATAGGCCCCGTGCGCCGCGAGGTGGAAGATCCACTCCGGCTCGATGGCGGCGACCGCTGTCTTCACGCGATCGGTGTCGGACAGATCGACCTCGTGAAGCGTGACTCGGTCTCGTATCGACTCGATGCGCCAGGAAGCGAAGCCAGGCCGCACCAGCAGGTGCGTCTCATGTCCATCGGCGACGAGTCGGTGGACGAGATTCGCTCCGACGAAACCGGTGCCGCCCGTCAGGACGACCCGTTTCATCCGAGTTGACGACGAAGGGACTGGTAGTCGAACGCGTCGAGATAATGTGACGCGCGCAGCGCGACCTCGTCGCGCTCGGCGGCGGACAGCTCACGCGCCGTGGCGACATTCGCCTCGGAGGTGGCGCGCCGGATCGTTCCCCAGGGATACGCCTCCGGCAACGCTTCGCCATTCCAGCTCATCGTGCGCAGCGTATCGGCGGGCGCCGCATCGATCTGGCGGCAGAGACCACCAAGCGCCGTGAAGGAATCCGCCATCACGTCCTCCGCGCGCATAACGGAGACCTGTTTCGGGTACTGATCGCGGCTGAGGAGCGCGTGGTACTGCACCGTCACCCAGGCGGTCATGTAGCTGGCCAGCGAGAGCGGCTTCGGTCTCTTCTTCGTGTCCGCATATGCCGCCCACGGGTTTCGGACGATGTGCAGGACATGTGCGTCGGGCAGATCGCGCAGAATCCGCGCCGTGTCTACGCCGATGATCGGGCTGTAGCCGACGTAGACGCGGACGTCCGAGCCGCGGCGATGATCCTTCCACGCGTCGAAGGTTGCGCCGAAAAACGCCGCCACATTGGTGCCCGGCGAACGGCCGGACCGCTCGACGCGCGATACGTAGTGCCGCTCGCGTTCGGAATCCGAGAGATCCATTGCGGCATCGCGGAACTTGCTGACGTGGGGCGTGCGGATGCGCACGCGGCACTCCTCGTCGATGATCGCGTGGAAGTCCTGCTGCGGCGTCGCGGCCAGATCGAACACCGGCCACCGGTATTTCACCGGAAACATCGACGTCAGCGGATCGTTGACGAGCACCGTTCCCAGCTGTGACTCGAACGGGTAGACGAGCATCTCCGGATGGCCGTCGAGAAACCGGTGCGTGACGTTGCCGCCGTTCTCGTACATCGCCGAAATCATCAACAGCCTGAATTCGCTCATGTCCCTTTCTCTTGGCGCGCCTGAAGGCGCGCCCTACTTGGTTGCCTGAGTTGCCAGGCCACCCAGGCTACCCAGGCTACCCAGGTAACCTAAGGCCTGCCGGGCGATATGCATAAAACAGCGACAGCGGCGGCGCTGACGCACCCATCACAAACGGCAGCGCTTCGGCCACACGGCGCGGCACCCACTCGACGGCGAAAATCTGATTGCCGCGCGGCCAGATCAGGCTTCCCAGCACACGGCCCGACTCCGCATCGACGGCGTGAACCCCGCAGACGGCGCGATCCAGCCTCAGCCCAGGAGCGTACTGCCGGAATCGTGACAGCACGCGTGACGTTCCGACAAACGCCACGCGCTTGTGGAACGCGAGCCCGCGCGTCCACCCGGGAAGCGCCGCCAGGTTGTGAAAGGCGCCCGCGTCTATCCGTCCGTACTGTCCGTAGCCGCTGTTCAGCACCCACACCTGTCCGTCCCGCAGGCGCGCTGAGTGCGGCCGCGTCAGCCCGAACGCGATCGGCTCGCGGGTGGCGCCCGAGAACACGACACCGCGGCGATCGACCGGGAAGTTCGCATGACCCGGCCGCCGGCGGGAAATGCGATCCGTCGACGCCGAGAAGTACGACGTGGCAAGCGAGGCGCCGGCGGCAATCGAATTCAGCTGCAGATGGTTCTGCTGGATGAGCACGCCCGATTTCGTCTCGACACACCGCGGCCACCATGCGTATTCGAAACCGACGGCATTCCTGAACGGGCGCCCCGCGCCATCAGTGATGCGGACGACCGCATTGTGGCCGGACGCGTTCGCATGCAGGCTGCCGCCGACAAAGGCGAGATCGTGCGTGTAGAGCGAACCAGGCAGCATCCTCGCCCGCATCGGAACGAGCGTCGGCCGCTTCACCGCACCCGCGCGGATGTCGGCGCGCGGCAGCAGATCGTTCACAGGAGCGAGGTCGTAGATCTGATTCGGATTGCGCGTGCTGGCAACGTGAACAATGTTATGCCGCCGATCGACGGCCAGACCCGATGGATGCGGGAGAGAAAGATACGAGACGAGCGGCTTTCCCCGGGACGCGCTGATGGCGAGCAGCAGGTGCTCGTACTCCCTCGTGACGAGGAGCGTGATGCCAGCCGCCTCCAGCGTGTCCCACCACGACCCGCTGGCGCGAAAGCGAAGCAGCGCCGGGTCGGGATCGTCCGCGCCGTTCCAGATCGCAGCCACCTGTGCGGGATGACGCCACGCGCGATCGTCGCGATCCGCCTGCACCCGCTTCATCGAGTTCCCCGCCACAGCCGCCAGGCGCCGGCGTACATGCGCACCGCGGATGTGTAGTTCGTCGTCGACGACCCGCCCTGCCGGCGGTTGGAGAAGATTGGCACCTCCACGACGGCGATGCCTTCGCGAACGCACGTGCGCATGAACTCGGCGTCGAGCAGGTCGTCGTCCGACCTCAGCGTCAGCAGCGCGGCGTGCGAGCGCGAGAACACTTTCGGCGTGGCGTTGACGTCGCGCGTCGGCAGCCCGAACAGCAGCCGGCATTCCGTGTTGTACAGAAAGGATCCGAGCCGGCGTTTCCAGTTGTCGCGCACGCGGCGAATCGCCTTGAAGACGGTGCCCGGCTGCTCGAGTGCCTTTCCGATCAACAGCTGCAGATCGGCGGCGCTGGTGCGGGCGCAATTCGTATAGCACAGCAGATCGCCGCGAGCCGCGCGCAGGCCCGCCTTCACCGCCAGCCCCCACCCGGCGCGCGGATCGTCGATCACCGTGATCTCCGGACGGGTCTCTGCCAGCGTGCGGCACACCGCGGGCGACTCGTCGCGGCATCCATTCAGGACCAGCACGATCTCGTAGGGCGGGCCGAGCTGTCCGAGCGCGTCACGATAGCTCTCCACGATCGCGGCAATGTGAGCGGCCTGGTTGTGAACGGGAAGAATCACCGAGATCGTGGGGTTTGACGTCACGACAGTGCGCGCAGCGCTGACGCCACCAGCCCTTCGGTCGAGAGCCCGTGCTGCGCCGCCGTCCAGGCGTCGCTTCCGGTCCGGCCGACGGGCATATCCGCGACACCGCATCGCGCCACGCGGCAGCCGAGCGCGTGCTCCGCGACGATCTCGGAAACAAGCGAGCCGAGCCCGCCGACACGATAGTGCGCCTCGACGGTCATCGCCACCGGCACGGCCGTCAACGCGTGCCGGAGATGATCCACCGGCGGCGGATTCACGGTATCGACGATCATCAACCCCACCGAGTGGCCGTGCGCGGTCAGGCGCCGCGCCGCCTCGCCGGCCTGCCGCGCAATGGGTCCCATGGCGATGAGGAGGATGTCTCTGCCTTCCGACAACACCTGCGCGCGGCCCGCCTCGAACCGTCCATTCAATCCCGGTACGGTGTTCACATCGTCCTTGCCAAGCCGGTAGTAGATCGCGCCCTTCTGCCGCCATGTGGCGCGCAGGGCAGTGACGGCCTGCTCGTGATCGGCCGGCGCGATGATCGTCAACCGTGGCTGAACGCGCATCACGCCAACGTCGTCAACCGCGTAATGCGTGAATCCCGCGGACGGATACTCGAATCCTCCGCCGATGCCGATGATTCGCACCGGCAGGTCGTGCGCCAGCGGTCCGTTGCGAATGAACTCGTAGGCGCGCATCACCGCAAACGTCGCGATGGAGTAGACGAAGGGAATGTATCCGGCCTCGGCGAGGCCGGTCGCGATGCCGACGAGGTTCTGCTCCGCCACGCCAACGTTGAAGAACCGGCGCGGGAAGCGTTCGGCAAACGTCTCGATCACCGTGTAGCCGAGATCGCCCGTCAGCAGCAGGATCCGCTCGTCGTCTTCGGCGAGCTCGGTCAGCGTGCGAATGAACGCTTTCCGCACGTCAGTGGTTGACCTGGTCCAGCGCCTGCCGGTACTCGTCGTCGTTCATCGGCATGTAATGCCACTTGATCGCCCGCTCCATGAACGAGACGCCCCTGCCGAACACCGTTTGGGCGAGAACCACGCGCGGTGCTGCGGAGGAATCGTCGCCACTCAGCGCGCCGCACAACTCGGGCAGATCGTGGCCGTCCACCAGATGCGCCCGCCAGCCGAACGCCGCCCATCGCGCCTCGAGCGGCGAGAGATCGAGCACGCGATGCGTATGGTCCAGGGCCTGCTGGCCGTTCGCGTCGACGATCGCCACCAGATTCGACAGCCTGTGGTGCGCCGCGAACATCACCGACTCCCACACGCTGCCTTCGTTGCACTCGGCGTCGCTCACCAGCACGAACACCCGCCGGCCCGAGCCCTGGAGCCGCGCGGCGAGTGCCGCTCCAGTGCCGAACGACAACCCTTGTCCAAGCGATCCGGTTGAAAAGTCGATGCCGGGCAAGTGGTGATCGGGGTGCGTGCCCGCGAAGGTGGCGTCGGTGCAATAGCCGGACAACGTCTCCTCGTCTATCCAGCCGCGCGCGCGAAGCGCCGCGTAGACCGCCAGCGCCGCATGACCCTTGGAGAGAATGAAGCGATCGCGGTCCGGATCGTCCGGACGTTCGATGCGCAGCACGCGTCCGTACAGCGCGGCGATGATGTCGGCGATGGAGAGCGCCGAACCGATGTGACCGACATTCGCCCGCTTCGCGCCCGTCAGAACCGCAACTCGGATCTCGCGGGCAAGCGCTCGCAGCGAGTCATCATGCATTGAGGTCGAGACGGCGATTATCGCATGTTCCCTCGTGGTATTTTGTCGCGCATGGCAACCACCCCACGACAGACGCCACGGAGACACGAAGGCACGGTGACCCGGAATTCCTTCAGCTCCGTGTCTCGGTGTCTCCGTGGCCCGTGGCCAGTCACAGCGACGGCGTTGGCGATCGCGTTGGGCGTCGGTGTGGCGGTCTTGGCGCAACCGGGCCGCGCGGCCAACGTCACCGGCGACGTGCTGCAGCGCGCCGGCGCGGCGAACGATGCCATGCCCGGCGCCTGGCTCAGCTACGGCAGGACGCAGTCGGAAACGCGCTACAGCACGCTTCGACACATCAACAGCGCGAATGCGAAGCGGCTCGGTCTCGCCTGGTCGTACGTGATGGGCGCCGGCGGCGGCAACCAGGAAGGCACGCCGCTGATGTGGAACAACACGCTCTACGGGATCACGACGTGGAGCGTCGTGTTCGCGCTGGACGCGCGAACGGGCAAGGAACTGTGGCGATGGGATCCCAAGATCGACCAGCCCGTCACCCGCCCGGCGATCTGCTGCGGCACGGTCAACCGCGGCATCGCGATCTACAACGGGATGATCATCGCGCCGGGCATCGATGGCCGCCTCTTCGCGCTCGATGCGCTCACCGGCACGCTGATATGGGAAACGCAGGTCGTCGAAACGAAGGAGCTGTTCACGCTGACAATGGCGCCGCGGATTGCGGGCGGGAAGGTGATCATTGGCGCCTCAGGAGGTGACCGGCCGACGCGCGGCAACTTCGTTGCGGTCGATGCGCAAACCGGAAAGCTGGCGTGGCGCTTCTACACCGTCCCCGGCGACCCGTCGAAGCCGTTCGAGAACGAGGCGATGCGCGCGGCGGCAAAAACGTGGGGGCCGGACTTCTACAAGACCGGCGGCGGCGGCGCCGTGTGGGACGGCTTTGCCTACGATCCCGATGCCAATCTGGTCTACGTCGGCACCGGCAACCCGATGCCGTGGGTCCAGAACTTCCGCACGCCGCAGGGTCTCGACGCCTTGTATACCTGCTCGATTCTCGCGGTCGACCTCACCACCGGCCAGCTGAAATGGCACTATCAGGCCGTTCCCAACGACACGTGGGACTACGACAACGTGCAGCAGCTGATGCTGCTCGACCTGACGATCAACGGCCGGCCGCGGAAGGTGATCACGCAGGCGGCGAAAAACGGCTTCTTCTACGTGCTGGATCGGATCAGCGGCGAGTTCATCTCCGGCGAACCGTTCGTGAAGGTGAGCTGGGCGCTCGGCATGAGCAAGCAAGGCCGCCCGATCATCAATCCCAAGGCCTACTACGACACGAATCCCATCTCGATCCTGCCGACGTCCGGCGGCGGGCACAACTGGTCGCCGATGTCCTATAACCCGGGCACCGGTCTCGTTTACATTCCGGCGTTCTACAGCAGCTTTCCCCTTCAGGCGCAGGCGGAATACAAACCCGGCTCCACCGGCTACGTTCGTCCGCGCGGCGACACGCGCCTCGTCGAACCGGCGTACGGCCCGGAGCCGCCGGCGGGCGCGCGCGGCGGATTACAGGCGTGGGATCCGGTCACCCAGAAGCTGCGGTGGAACATCGCCGGCGGCGGTGGTATCGGCGGCGGCACCGCGACCACGGCCGGCAACCTGGTATTCCAGGTGATCAACGACGGGCGCTTCCGCGCGCTCAGCGCGGACAAGGGCGACGTGCTCTACGAGGTCCAGACGAATCGCACGGGGATGGCGCCGCCGATCACGTATGAGGTGGACGGCACTCAGTATGTCGCGTTTGCCGGAGGACTGGGACGGCCCAATAGCACTTTCGGTCCCACGAGCGACGCGGTGGAGAACGCGCCGATGATGTTCGTCTTCGCGCTCGATGGCAAGGCGTCGCTCCCGCCTCCGCCACCAGCGGCGACCGAGCCGAACGTCACACCCGCGAATCAGGCGCCCGAGCAGCGCAATTAGCACGTTCCGTTTCTGTGGCGCGAACCCTGCGGGTTCGCGAGGCGAGCCTGCAAGGCTCGCCCCACGACGCATTCGAAAAAATCGAGAGCGCGCAAACGCGGCGCAGCGCGGCAGGCAAATGGCCGTAAACTATTCCGCATGCTTCGACCCCTTATCGGATCGGCTCTGGCTGCGTTCTCCCTTGCCGCAGGTCTTCACACATCGGTTGCCGCCGCGCCGCCGGCATTCATCGAGTGCCACGCGCCGGCTTCGACCATCCCGCTGATGATTGCCATCGCCAGCCAAGGCGACGGGAAGGTCCGCGACGCCGTGCACCACTGCGTGTTCTTCTGGGGAGGCCATCCGACAGGCGCCTCGAGATAGACCTTCTTGTCTTTCGCGCCGGACTCCGACGCGCCTCGACCGCCGAGCAGACGGCGGAAATTCGCCCTCGCGCTCGCCATGATCGCCGTGATGTACGCCGTCACGGAACTGCTGCTGTTCGCGGCGATCTCCATCAAATTCGGCCGCGTCTTCAACTTCACGGCGTTCGAGGCGCAGCGGCGCGAGGTCAACGCCGGCGACGACCCGTTCGGGATGGCGGATGTGCCGGCCCGGCTCCGCATCCGCAAGGAAATCGTTCATCCGTATCTCGGCTACGTCTACGACCCCACCGTCGAACGGTCGGCGTCGCCGTATGGCATCAGCGACGTGTCCCCCGTCCAGCATCGCAGCGCCGACACCGTCATCGTCGGCATCTTCGGTGGATCGTTCGCGGACGACATCGCCTACGCCAGGACGGAGGAACTGGCGGAGAGGCTGAAGCCAAGCTTCCCCGGCCGGAAGTTCGTGTTCGTGAAGGGGACCATCGGCGGCTACAAGCAGCCGCAGCAGCTGATGGCGTTCAACTACTTCACGGCGCTCGGCGGCGAGTTCGACGTCGTCATCAACCTCGACGGCTTCAACGACGTGGCGCTTCCCGGTCTCGAAAACCTTCCCAACACCAATCCGTTCTTCCCGCGGCAATGGCATCTGCGGATGCGGACCGTGCCCGACACAGAGTTCCTGACGACCGTCGGGAAGATCAAATTCTGGGACTCGCTGTCGGAACAGTGGACGGGCGTGTTTCGCAACGGACCGCTCCGTTACAGCGTCACCGCCAACACGATCTGGCGGATCGGCGATCAGCTGCTCTACAACCAGGCGGTGGCGAACCGGGCGCTGCTGCCGCAGATGTCGGCCGTCAACGGCTACGCGGCCGCCGGCCCGCCGGCACGGTACGCGAGCGACACGGAGATGTATCAGGCCCTGGCCCGTCTCTGGGCCGAAAGCTCGTATCAGATGCACGCCCTCGCCAAGGCCCGCGGGATCCGCTACTTCCACTTTCTGCAGCCGAATCAATACCTCGAGGGATCGAAGCCGATGGACGCGGAGGAGCGTCGCGTTGCCATCCGCGAAGATCATCCGTATGCCACCAACGTCAGGAAGGGATACCCGGTGCTGCGGGAACTTGGCCAGGATCTGGTCCGCCGCGGCGTTGCCTTCGTCGACCTGACGAACGTCTATGCCACCACGCGCGACGTCCTCTACCGGGACAACTGCTGTCATGTGAACGACGCCGGGCAGCGCATCGTCGTCGAGGCGATCGCCAAGACGATCCGCGAGGGGATGAGCCGAAAAACCTCGAGTTAACGCCCCGCTACAATATCCGCGCGGTCTTTCCGTCTACACGATCGAACCATCGGCCCACGGGCGTCGTAACAGATGGAGAAACCATGACACGAACGCTTGCGCTGCTGTTTTTCCTCGTGACGGCTGTCGGCGTCTCCGCAGAACAAGACCCGAAATACCGCGCGCCGCGCACGGAATCGCGCCAACCCGACCTCCAGGGTGTGTGGAACTTCAACACCGCGGTGCCCTTGCAGCGGCCCGCGTCGGCGGCCGGGAAGAAACTCTTCACCAGGGAAGAACTGGAGGCACGCCGCGCCTCGCTCCAGAACGTCATCGGCCTCATCGCCAAGATCGCTCCCGTGGAGGCGATCGGCCTGGACTGGATGGACAACAAGGTGCACGTCGAGGATCTGCGCACGTCGTTGATTACCTATCCTGAAAACGGCCGGCTCCCGGCCGCGGTCGAAGGCGTCCGCCGGCTGCCGCAGGCCGAAGACTTCATCATCGCGCTCGCCGAGATGAAGGATGGCAAGGTGCCTCCGGCGCTGGGCGCGCTGATCGCGGCGTTTCAAGGCGCGAAGAGGGACAGCTACACCGACTTCATGCCCTCCGAACGCTGCCTGCTGGATGCCCTCGTCCCGATGGTGCCGCAGCTCGACGAAAACTTCGTGCAGATCGTTCAGGGCCCGGATCATGTCGTGCTGATCACCGATTACTGGCGCCGGATCATTCCTCTCGACGGCAAGCCGCAGGTTGCCGACACGCTGCGCACGTGGCCCGGGATGTCGCGGGGCCGCTGGGAAGGCGAGACGCTGGTCATCGAAACGCGGAACTTCAACGATCGACAGCCAAGCTTTGCCGGCGTCGGCACCGGACGCGACAAGGTGGTGACCGAGCGATTGACGCGCACCGCGGCGAACCGGATCGACTACGCCGCCTCTGTCGTCGATCCGAAATCGTTCAAGGATCGCATCGACCTGTCATTTCCGATGGCGCTCGTCAACGCCCAGATTCACGAAAACGGCTGCCATGAGGGCAACTACAGCATGCGCAATTCGCTGTCGGCCGCCCGCCTGGCCGACGCGAAGACCCCCGCCAAGTAACCGTTCTTCTGCGAATCGGCTGGAATGATCGTGGCGCGGACCCTGTCGGGTCCGCGACCCGATCCCCTGCCGGCGGGTCATTTCGAGCGCGCGGCGGTGCCAGGCATCCGGACGTTGAGCTCGACCTCCGCTCGGCCTCGCCGATCGGTTTTGGCGGAAGCGACGTCCGTTCCATCGATCGCGAACACGAAGCTGGTATCAGGCTGCAGATTCCGCACCGTGAACTCCACTTCCTGCGTCGTGGCGCCGGTCTTCGCGAATTCCACCTCCGCCTCTCCGGCTGCGTCAGCATCGCTTCCAGCCGCCGCGAGCGTCGCACGCCGTTCGAGACCACCGTCCTCCTCGACGGCTGCGGTGAACTGTCCCTGCAGCACCGTCTGTCCCTGAGCGTCTCGAACGAAGGCTGTCGATGCGTTGGTGAAGTCGCCAGTCGGCGCCTGTGCCTGCCCGTTCAACTGCACGACAGCATAGGCTGCCGCCGCGACCGTCGTGAGCAGCCCCCCCACCGGAATCCATTGCCGTGTCGATCCCATTGGCTCGTCCCCCTGTTGGATCAGCGTAGACGGCCGAGCATGAACAGGAGATAAACGAGCACCTCATCCGCGTGAGGGAAGCGAGATCACGAAAGTGGAGCCCGACGGCGAGGAGCGCGCGAGCACGACGTCGCCGCCATGGGCTCGAGCGATCCAGCGCGCCAGCGCCAGGCCGAGCCCGGCACCTTCCCGCGCGCTCCAGCGGCGCGAGACATCGCCGCGGAAGAAACGCTCGAAAATCCGCTCCCTGATCTCGACCGGGATGCCCGGACCGTGATCCTTGACCGCAATCGCGTACCCGGAATCGGTTTGATCGAGCTCCACCCGCACGCTCGTACCGCCAGGTGTATGGCGCACGGCGTTGTCGACGAGATTGACGATCATGCGGCGGATCAGCTCTTCGTCGCCCGTGAACGAGGCGGACGGGAGGACCGTCGATTCAACGGACACCTCTCTGGTGGCGGCCACGACCCGCGTCGCGCGTATCACTTCGTCGATCACTTCATCGAGATACATCGGCATCATGCGCATCGGGTAGCTGCCCGCGTCGGCGCGGGCCAGTGTGAACATGTCGTCGACGACGCGGGACAGACGAACTGCCTGCTGCTCCACGATTTTCAGGGTCTCGCGATAGTCACCCTCGTCGCGATGGTCCTGCTGGAGTGCCACCGTTGCCGCAGTGCGCGTGACGGTCACCGGCGTGCGCAGCTCGTGCGAGGCATCGGCCATGAACTGTCGTTGCTGCAGCAGCGACTGTTCCAGACGGCCGAGCAGCTCGTTGAAGGTCTCCGCGAGATGCCCAAGCTCGTCGCGCGGGTTCGCCACCGGCAGACGTTCGCTGAGATTCTTCACGCCGATTCGCCGCGCCCGGTCGGCCATCGCTACCACGGGCGCAAGACTCTTGCGCGCCAGGAACCAGCCGCCCATCGCCGCCAACCCGAGCGCGATTGGCACCATGTACCCGAGGATGCGGCGCAGGAAGACGAGTTCCTCGTCCATCGGGTCGAGGTCGGCGCCGACGACAACGATGTACTCCGCGGGCGGGATCGAGACTCTGCGAAACGCCAGCCGGTGCCGATCGTCGCCGTCGCGTTCCAGCAGCGTTTCAAGCAGCGGCTCGGTATCCGACAGGGCATCGAGCGCCGGCAGCGTGATGTCCAATTCAGGATCCCGTCCGTTTTCGGCGATCAGCCGGCCGGCGCCGTCGTAGATCGCGAGCATCTGCGCGCTCGACGCCTGCTCCGCGACCGTACTCCTGGCGGCGTCGCGGTAATCCTGGCCCTCCTCGAGATCGTTCGACAGCGACGTGGCCGCGATGCCGACACGGGCCTGGAGGTTCTCGTCCACGCGGACGAACAGCGCGCGGGCGAGCAGGACGTAGATCAGCGTGCCGACGACGATGAGCGCCGCTGCCAGGACGCTGACGTAGAACAGCGTCAGCCGGCCGCGGACACTCTCAATCCTCAGCGGCGTGCGCATCAGCAGGGTCGAGCGTGTAGCCGGCGCCGCGGCGCGTGTGAATCAGCTTGACCGGGTGATCGTCGTCCACCTTGCGGCGCAGCCGCTGGATGTAGACCTCGATGAGGTTCGACAGCGGATCGAAGCTGTCGTCCCAGACGTGCTCGGCGATATCCGCCCGGCCGACGACCTCGCCGCGGCGTCGCGCCAGGTACTCCAGCAGCGTGTACTCCTTGGTGGTGAGCGGAATCTGGCGGCCCGCACGCTCGACTCGCCTCGCGCGGGTATCGATCCGCAGATCGTCGACGTCCACGACCTGCGCGGCGAGCGCCGGCCCGCGCCGCAGCAGCGCGCGGACGCGCGCGAGCAGTTCGGGAAAGTGGTACGGCTTGGACAGATAGTCGTCCGCGCCGGCGTCGAGTCCTTCGACGCGCTGATCCGGCTCACCGCGCGCGGTGAGCATCAGGATCGGCGTCGTCACGCCGTCCGCCCGCAGCCGCCCGCACAGCTCGAGCCCGCTCATGCCGGGCAGGAGGACGTCCAGGATCATCAGGTCGTAGTCGTTGATGGTTGCCTGCTCGAACGCGGCGGGGCCGTCGCCCGCCACATCCACCGCATACGCGTGCTCGCGCAGGCCTTTCGCCAGCACGGTGGCGGCGACAGGCTCGTCCTCAACGACCAGAATTCGCATGGATGGGTCCGCCGGCCGCGACCCGAAGACCCTGGACAATCTTGGCCTTAATCTTCGCGACGAACCGACGCGTCTCGTCCGGATTGTAGCCGCCGGCGCGGAACGCATCCGTCCACTGCTCGTCGCTGAGCCGGCTCAGCAGGCCGCAGGCCCACTCGACGTCGGCCAGTGTGACGGTGTCGAGGACGTCGCGGTAGATGCCACGGTAATCGAACTCCGGCTGCAATTCGTCATCGACTCCAACGATGAAACCCTGCTCTTCGAATCCTGCCAGATCGTTGCGCGTCCCCTGACCGAAACCGCGCAGCCGAAACCACCTCAGGAGTGTCGGGTACGTGGTCTTTCCAAGCGACGCGCCGAGATCGCGCACCATGAACCAGCGCCCGACGCCGTTCACGGGCGTGGACAATTCGTAGACCTTGTTGTTCGACGTCTTCCAGTCCCAGCTGTTGAGGATCAGATTGGCAACGACGAGGCCACCGAACGCCCGCGTCCCGACGAACGGATTCTCGTACCACGACCAGTCGCCGACGACCTTCTGATCTGTCAGCGACGGACGGAATCGCCCGGCAGGCTGTGGTCCACTTTCAGCGCCGGTCAGCGCCCACTGATCCAGGTAATAGATCGGCGGCTGATGAAAACCCATCGCCCAGAGGATTCGTGACGCGACCACTTCTGATTGCGCCTCGGGCCCGAGCTTGACGCTCCACTCGAGACTAGTGCCGTCGCGAACGTCGAATCCGGGACTCCACCCGCTCGTATCCCGCGCCACGAACGTGAACGTCGTGTCGCGCGGCATCGTCTCCAGGCCGCCGGGGCCATAGTACAGATTTCGCCGGCCGAGATCGTCCGGCTCCTGCCACAACTCCGCAATCGTCGCCGCGGGGTCGGGTACGAGGCGCACATCGCGCATGATCCGTCCGCAGCCGACAGCGGCGGCGGATGCGAGCACGACCACGAGGAAGAGTGCGCGAGCCATCATCCCTTCGGCGCGCACGCGAAGCGTGCGAATGTGCCCGGCTGCTTCTTGCCGCCGCCCTCTCCGGCGAGGAAGACGGTGTTTTCCGCACCGAGTGCCAGACCCTCACCCTGCGGTTCGTTCAGCGGCTTGAGGTCCACGGTTGACGCGGCGCGCCAGCGCCCAGCGAGCAGGTCGGAGGCGCGGTAGAACGTCAGCGCCGATTTGGTTCGCAGCACGATCCACTGATCGTCGGGGGACACGGATCCGTCGGTAATCCGTGAATCGCCGTCCACTTTCAGCGACGGGTCGCCGACGCGTTCGAGCTTCATGGTCGTTCCGGACTGCAACTGCGCCGGGAAGCGATACAGTCCGACCGGGCCGGTCTCCCCTTTCGTGACGATGTACAGCCGGCCGCCAGCCACGAGCAGCGTCTCGGCATCGTGCGCGCCATCCGGATAGGTCGCGCGAAGGGTGTCCGCGACGGCTGCCGTTCCGCTTGCGCCCTCCGGCTCCGGCACGCGGTAGACGGTCACACCCCGCCGTTTGGCTTCGTTGTCGCCAATGTCGCCGATGTAAATACACGAGCCTCCATCGCACGGACCGACCGCCACGGCCTCCCAGTCCTCGACTTTTGCACCGGTGACGCGGAGCTGCCCGGTGACTGCACCACGGGTGTCGAGCGCAAACAGCACCGGTTGTCCCGAATCGTTGTGCGCCCACAGGCGACCCGCCACTCGGCGGCTGATCGCCAGGCCACTGGCTTCGGTCAGCTGAGGGACCTTCACCAGTGTGGCTGTCGCCGTGCACTGCCGTACGGTCTGTGGAGCGGCATGAGTAATCGACAATGGCTCCGACCACGGCATGAGGACCACTGCGAGAAGAATTGCGACGTTGCGCGCCAGTCGACCCACGACACCCTCCATGGATCGAGCCTAGCGTGACGCAGATGAACCGCAGATAAACTGGGCGATGGCCCAACGGTATAATCGCCGGTTCGCGGATCCATGACTGAACTGAAAGACACCATCGCCCTCGTCACAGGCGCCAGCCGCGGCGCTGGCCGTGCAATCGCCCTTGAACTGGGAGCGACCGGCGCAACCGTGTATGTCACCGGCCACAGTACCCACGGCAAGCCGACGACGGACAACGTGCCGGGGACGATCGACGACACGGCACGCGAGGTGACTGAACGCGGCGGCCGTGGCGTTGCCGTACGCTGCGATCACACGTCCGACGCCGACGTCGAATCGCTGTTCGCCCGGATCCGCGACGACCACGGGCGGCTCGATCTGCTGGTGAACAACGTGTGGGGCGGCTACGAGCATCCCGACTGCCGGCCGCTGACGATCGCGCCGTTCTGGGAGCAATCGCTGCAGCAATGGGACCGCATGTTCACCGCAGGTGTCCGCGCCCACCTCACCGCCAGCCGTCTGGCGGCTCCGTTGATGGTCCCGCAGCGGCGCGGCCTCATCGTCAGCACGACCGCGAACCTGCGCGCGCTGCCGTACATGAAGAATCTCTTTTACGACCTCTCGAAAAACGCCGTGTCGCATCTGGTGTGGGCCCTGGCGCAGGAACTGCGCGAGCACAACGTTGCGGCCGTGGCGCTGGCGCCGGGCTTCATGCGCACCGAACGCATCGTCGAAGCCTTCACGCGTGCTGGTGCGGCGCACGCGCTCGACGGACCGGGCGGGCCCAAGGAGACGCCGTTTTACCTGGGCCGGGCGATCATCGCGCTGGCGTCAGATCCGCGCGTCCTCGACAAGTCTGGCGAGCTGCTGGAAGTTGGCGCGCTCGCGACCGAGTACGGCTTCACTGACATCAACGGTACGCAGCCGCCGCCGTTCCGTCTGGCATCTTCCGCCTGATCGGTGCCAACGACTATCTCAGTGGGGCGAGCCTTTCAGGCTCGCCAGGCGAACCCGAAGGGTTCGCCCCACGACGGAATTGGCCAGGCCACCCAATGACGGATATCGTTCAATCACGCCTTCGCAATCAACGTCTGTCCGGAGGCCGCTTCACCAGGCCTGAAGACGCCGTCAGCTGGCTCGGCGCCGTGCAGGCACAGGAGTACAGCGACACCAAGTGGGCGCTGGCGCTGCGAACGCGGCGAACCACCGACGCCGCGATCGAACGCGCGTTGACGAAGGGCGCCATCCTTCGCACACATGTGCTGCGGCCGACATGGCATCTGGTGGCGCCCGCGGACATCCGATGGATGCTGGCGCTCACCGGGCCGCGTGTCAGCGCCAGGATGTCTCCGTACAACCGGCACCTCGAGCTCGACGCCGCCGTCTTCCGCCGCAGTCAGGCGGCCATCGTCCGCGCGCTTCGAGGCGGCGTGCACCTCACCAGGCAGGAGCTGAAGGCGGTTCTCCAGCGAGCGGGAGTCCGCGCCGACAGCGTCCAGCGCCTCGCGCATATCGTCATGCAGGCGGAAATCGACGCGGTCATCTGCAGCGGGGCACGGCGAGGCACCGAGTCGACCTACGCGCTGCTCGACGAGCGCGTGCCGCCGGCAGCCACGCGGTCGCACGATGACGCGCTCGCGGAGCTGACGCGCCGCTATTTCACGAGCCACGGGCCGGCGCAGGTCGCCGACTGTGCGTGGTGGTCCGGGTTGACGACCGGCGACGTTCGCCGCGGATTGGAGCTGGTCGGTCGGGAGCTGGATGAGGAGGTTATCGACGGGAAGACCTACTGGTTCCGCAAAGCTGCGGCGGCACGCGGCGGCGACAAGACGGCGTATTTGCTGGGGCTTTACGACGAATATCTGATCGCATACAAGGATCGCAGCGCCGCGCTCGATCAGTCCCGCTGGGTGCGAATGGTGCGCGATCCCTTCAGCGCTCCAATCGTCGTGAACGGAAAGGTCATCGGTGGTTGGCGCCGGTCGCTCAAAGCGGAGCGAATGACGATCACGGTCACCCCGTTTTCGCCGCTCCGCAGGAGCGAGGCCGCCGCCGTGGACGCCGCCGCCCATGCCTACGCCGGGTTCTTCGGTGTCGAGCTCGAACTGTCGATCGCCGTGCCCTGATCCACGCCGGGCGTACTACAGAACCGGTCCCGCAACCGTTCGCGCTCCTCGGGCGTCATGTGTTTCGACTGATGGTTCCCGCCGCCACCGCCGCCGAAGCCGCCAAACAGCATCCGGCACAGCACCAGCAGACCGAATCCCTGCAGCAGCGTGATCTCGGGAAACCCGAAGAGGCGCGGCAGCAGCCAGTTCCAGAGGAGCATCACGATCCCGCCGAAGACGAACACGACGATCGCGGCGATGATCGGCCCGACCACGATCAGCGTCGGGATGATGAATGGCCATTTCATGAAACGCTTGAAGTTCATATGCAGGTCCTCATGCCTTGGTGATGTCGTCGTAAATCGTCCGCAGCCGCTCGCGCAGCCGCAGCACGGCATACCGCTTCCGCGACAGCAGGGTGTTGATGCTCACGCCCGTCGCCGCGGACATTTCCTTGAAGCTGCGCCCTTCCAGTTCATGAGCGATGAAGACGTCGCGCTGCTCCACCGGCAACTCGGCGATCGCCTTCTCCAGCGCGTTCAACAGCAGCGTTCGCGCGAATTCGGCCTCCGGTCCTCCGGCCGCCGAGGGCAGCAGGTCCTCGACCTCGAGCGGTTCGGTCCGCCGCGCACGAAACAGATCGGTGATGCGATTCCGCGCCACCCGATAGAGCCAGGCGGTGACGTGATCGATCGGCATCAGCAGGCGGTTCGCTTCGATGAGGGCGTGGAAGACGTCCTGCAGGATGTCCTCGGCGTCGCGCGGGTCGGCGACGCGGCGGCGAATGAAGTTGCGCAGCCGCGGCCGCTCCCGATTGACGACGTCGGTCAGCCGGTCCGCCGGATCGGTGGGTGTGCGGTCCAGTGGCGTCGCGCGTCCTTCTGATCTGTAGACGGGTGAAGAGCGCGGATATTGTGGCGCGGATCTAGGCCGTCAGCTCCCCTCGCACGCGCTGGCGCTCCCGATCGATCTGATCGGGCGTGGCGCCAAGGCGGTGAAGGATGCTCTCCGTCAGCGCCAGCGCGACCTCCCCCTCGCCGGAGATGACAACGTCCGCTCCCGCAGCTCGAAGCGTCGCCGCTTCCCGGAGGTGCGTCGCCCTGGCAAGGATGTGGACCGACGGGTTCAGCTCCCGGGCGACGCGAAACGATTCCGCTACGTCGGGGGTACCCGCCATGCTGACGATGAAGTGGCCGGCCTGCTCGACACGCGCGGCGGCCAGCACCGAGGGGTGCGACGCGTCGCCATGAATAGCGTCCACGCCGTCGTCGCGCAGGGTCCGCACTGTGTCCACGTTCATTTCGATGACCGTCGGCGCGATCTCGTTCTCGCGCAGCAGGCGGGTAACCGTCCGTCCGACCGGCCCGTAGCCGACGACAACCGCGCGATGCGCGTGTGAAACCGGCGGCGCGGTGACAGCGGCTGGCGCGGCGGGCGCGGCCGCCCGCCGTCGCGACAACCATCGATCGACCGGCTCGACGGCCCGGAACAACACCGGATTCAGCGTGATCGACACGATCGCCGCGCCGACGAGCGTGTTGGTGGCACTCACCGGCAGCACGCCGATGGCGTTGCCCAGTGTGGCGACGATGAACGAGAATTCGCCGATTTGTGCCAGCGCGACCGACACCGACAGCGCCGTTCTGAGCGGATAGCGCATCACTTTCACGATGGCGAAGGCCGCCAGCGGCTTTCCGACGAGGATGACCGCCAGCGTCGCCGCCATCATGCCGGGCGTGGCCAGGAGCACGCTCGGATCGAGCAGCATCCCGACCGAGACGAAGAACAGCACGGCGAAGGCGTCGCGCATCGGCAGCGCATCGGCGGCCGCACGGACGCTGAACTCCGAGCGGCCGACGACGAGGCCGGCCAGAAACGCCCCGAGCGCCATCGATACGCCGAAGAGCTCCGCGGCCGCTACGGCGATACCGAGAGCGATGGCAAGTACGGCGAGAGTAAAGAGCTCGCGCGACTGCAGGCGCGAGACATGCGCCAGCAGCCACGGCAGCGCCCGGCCGCCGATCACGATGGTGAACATGGTCAGCGCGCCCACTTTGACCAGCGCGATGACCACCCCGAGAACCGGCGACGAACCTCCGGCGGAGCCGACGACGGCCGGCATGAGCACGAGCACCAGCACGGTAAACAGGTCCTCGACGACAAGCCAGCCGACGGCGATGTGACCGGTTCGCGTGTGCAGCTGCCGGTGGTCGGCCAGCACGCGGACGAGCACGACGGTGCTGGCCACCGACAGCGCGACACCGAAAACGACGCCCGCGGTCGGATCCCAACCCGCCAGGGACGCAACGAGGGCGCCAAGCGTCGTCGCGACCACGCTCTGCACGATGGCGCCCGGCACGGCCACGCGCCACACGGCAAGGAGATCCTCGACGTGAAACTGCAGCCCGACGCCGAACATCAGGAGGATCACGCCAATCTCCGCGAGCTGTTCGGCCAGCGCGCGATCGGCGACGAAGCCCGGCGTGTACGGCCCGACGAGAATACCGGCCGCCAGATACCCGACGATCGGGGACAGATGCAGGCGCTGCGTGATGTATCCGCCGACGAAGGCGGCGACGAGACCACCCGTCAGCGTAAGAATGAGATCAAATTCGTGCATGCAGAGGCCCGGTCAACGGCGCGGCACGCGCCCTTTACGGCACCCCGCACGCTTTCTTGAAGTTCTCGATCTCGAATGGAGGGACACCGCGCGCCAGCCGCTGCAGCCGCCGCGCGACGAATTCCTTGTCCCGGCAATACTCAACCGGAATTGTGGCGTACGTCATGGACGAGGGCGGCCCGAGATACAACAGGGCTGTGAACTGATCCTCCAGACGCATGGGTTTCCAGTCCTGCTTCGGGATTGGGACGAACCCTTTGTCTGTGACGGCAACGCGCCCGCCGCCGATTCCGGCCGTCAGCGATCCAAAGTCCATCGCACCGAGAGTCGTGCCCTGGAGAATCGCCAGACGCGGCGCCGGCCACGAGGCCACCTCGGCCGGCGGAGCGATGGAACGGTCGAGGACCGTCCACACGTTGAAGATGCGGGCGCGCGCGTCGCGCTCGAGCAGGCTGACGATCGTCTGCGCCTGCCAGGTGGACATGTCGTAATTGCTGGTGATGTGCCGACGCTGCAGGTGCATCTGACCGTAAACCACCAGCGCGCGCCGTCCACGGTCGAGTACCTGGCGGCGAATCAGATCCGCCGGGTAGGTGTCGCGCAGCTCGATCCAGCGCCGATGATCATCGTCAGAGACGATGTTGTCCCAGTCGATTGGCGGGTCGCCGGCAATCACGCGCAGCTTCCGGCCCGTCAGCGGCGCGTTGACGGCCCGTACCGCGCGCAGCAGTTCCTCTCCCTGGAATCCCATGTTGGTGGCCACGGAGTGGTCTTCCCCCGCGCGCCGCAGCATGGCGGCAGGAACGTCGTCGCCGCGGACGAATCGATCGATCGCGTCCTGGTAACGCGCGCTCAGCGTTTCGATCACGATGTCGGGCGCCGCGGCGGCGAATCGCGGATCGCGGACGAGCGAGAGCAGAAACGCCTGCATCTGCACGTTGCCGTGAGGGTCGCTGACCGCGACGACATCGTGTGTGGAGAACGCGTTGACGATCGCCGCGATCGCATCCTGCGGTAGCGGTGGACGCGGCGCCGCGACTTGTGCCGCTCCCATCGATGTGCCCAGTACGCCCAGCACGATCACTGCCGTTATGCACCTCGCCATGGTCTCCTCACCGACCCCTGATTATGAACGTGAAACCCGAACTCAGGATGTCGTTCGACGGCAAGCGTGGCGCGAACCCTTCGGGTTCGCGAGGTGAGCCTGACAAGGCTCGCCCCACAAATCCGCGCTACACGCTAGTTATCGCCCCACCGCAGCACTTCGACACGCACGCGCGTCCGGCCGGCGTTGATGAACCCGAGCCGTTCGGCGGCGGCACGTGAGATGTCGATGATCACACCGCGCGCTTGAGGGGCGGCCGCGGGTCCACGATCGACAATGCGGAGATCGATGGATCGCTTGTTTCGGAGGTTGACCACCCGGACGAGAGAACCGAACGGGTACGATGGATGCGCGGCAACCAGCTCGTTGTTGCTGAAGATCGTTCCACTGGCGGTCGTCCGCCCGTTGAACCAGTCGGCGTAATACGACGCCAGCCCCTCCCGCACATCAAGCGTACGGCCGCCCGCTGACGAAGTACGCGGAGTTGGCGTTGGAGCGGGAGCCGGAGCCTTCGCTCGAGAGGCACAGCCGACTACGGTGACGGCCAGGACGATGACGACGGCCCGAACGGACGCGCGCATTCGGGCCGGCGCGTGCAACCCTTACGCCTACGCCAGGAAAGCAGGATACAAACAGAATCACGCCTGAATTTGGACGCCGGGCCCCACCACACGACAATCGGATGACGGTTCCGAAGCCAGGCGTCACACCTTCGTGATTTCTCGATACCTGAAGCAGCTGACGAGATGATCGTTCACCATGCCGACCGCCTGCATGTGTGCGTAGATGACGGTCGACCCGACGAAACTGAACCCGCGGCGCTTCAGATCCTTGCTGAACGCGTCGGACTCCGGTGATGTCGCCGGGATCTCGCCCATCGTCTTCCAGCGATTCAGCCGCGGCCGTCCATCGACGAACTGCCAGCAATACGCATTGAAGCTCCCGAATTCGTCCTGAACGGCAAGAAATGCCTGCGCGTTGCGTACGGCCGCCTCGATCTTCATGCGGTTGCGGATGATGGAGGGATCGGCGACGAGCTTCTCCACGCGCGGCTTCGTATAGCGCGCGACCTTGGCCGGGTCGAATTGGCTGAACGCGCGGCGATAGCCGTCGCGTTTGCCCAGCACAATCGACCAGCTCAGTCCTGCCTGCGCCGCTTCGAGGACGAGGAACTCGAAGTGCGTGCGATCGTCAGTGACCGGAACGCCCCACTCGCGATCGTGGTATTCGAGCATCAACGGATTGTTCGTCCCGGCCCAGGCGCATCGGGTGTATCGCTTCGCCACGACCGATGATCCCATACACATCCTAAATGGAGACAATTCCGATATGGGCATGACGTGCAGCCTGCACCGCGCGACCGAATCGGACATCGCGCGTCTGCTCGCCGACCCGGCGGCACTCGGCGGCTTTCTCGACCCCGACGATGGAAGCGCGCCACGGGTCCGGGAGGTCCGCCCGAAAGGACCTCTCGGCTGGCTCCTGAGACTGACGCCGATCACCATCAGCGAAGTGGATCCTGATTCCGCAGATGACGATTCGCATCCCGCGCCCGATCCCGATCGAAGTATCGACATCGAGAAGGGATGGCACGGGCTGCACTTTCTGCTGACCGGAACGGCGGACGAGGGCGAGGAGCCGGCGTGTTATCTCCTGCGAGGCGGCGAAGACCTCGATGACGAAGGCGTCGCCCGTGCCCTGCGGCCCGGCCAGGTACAGCGGTTCTCGCAGTATCTCTCGACGCTTGACGCCGACGGCCTTGCCCGCCGTTACGATCCTGAGCGCATGACCAGGCTCGGGATCTATCCCGACGCGATCTGGAAGCGGCAGGCGGAACCGGACGACTCGCCGCTGGAGTGGTTGATCGAGTGCTTCGAGGAAGTGCGACGGTTCGTCGACAAAGCGGCCGCCGCCGGCGACTGCGTCGTCATCACGGTGTCCTGATCGCATATCTGTCAGCTTGACAGGCAGCTTCGCACGCCAATAGAGTGCTCACCACTGCGTCGGTTCGCCTGTGTTCCAGGCGTCGCAAGAGGGAACCCGGTGCAAAGTCCGGGACTGCCCCGCAGCGGTAATCGGGAACGAACGCGTCAACAGCACTGGCTCACTGTCTACCGAGCTGGGAAGCGACGCTAGTAGGCACGGCATACGCCTCCGCCCGTCAGTCCGAAGACCTGCCGACGTGTCATCGCCGACCCGAACCTCCGAGGGGGAGGTGGGAGGCACGCCGCGTCGGCGTCTTTCCTCGTCCCTTTCAGTTCGGACCGGCTCGTCCTTGCGCCGCGAGGGGCGGCGAGGAGGAACCATGTCCGCGCCACATCTGTCCCGTGTTCTGTGGAGCAGCGTCAGTGCCCTGCTCCTGTCCCTGCCCGCGGCCGCGCAGTCACCCGCGCGGATCGTGTCGTTGGCTCCAAGCGTCACCGAAGTGCTGTTCGAAGCCGGCGCCGGAGCACGCGTGGTCGGCGTCACCAGTTATTGCCGATTCCCACCCGCCGCGCTCTCGCTGCCGAAGATCGGCGGATACCTCACGCCAAACTACGAGGCACTGGTCGCGCTGCAGCCAGATCTCGTCGTCACGCTTGCCGAGCACGCCGATCTCGAGCCGAGGATCAGGGCGCTCGGCATCCCGATTCTTCGGGTCGATCACCGCAGCCTCGAGGGCATCATTCGCAGCGTCGAGCAGGTGGGTGAACGGTGCGGCGTGGCGACACGCGCGAAACGGGCGGCCGGCGCGCTTCGTCAGACGTTGGCGGCGGCGAGCCGCCTCATCTCCCCTCCACGTCCGCGCGTCCTGATCTGCTTTGGCCGCGCCGAGGACTTCCGCCGCCTGACCGCGGCGGCACCAGGGACCATCCACGACGACCTGATTACCTACGCCGGCGGCGTGAACGCGCTGACGTCCGGCAGTGTTTCGTACCCGACGTTGTCCGCCGAGAGCGTCATCCGGCTCGACCCGGACGTGATCATCGAGTTCTCGTCGGGCAGCGTCGATGCCGCGGCACGACGGAATCAATGGCGCCGGCTCGATTCGCTGCGCGCCGTCAGGAACGGACGCGTCCACGTGTTCACCGACGAACGTCTGAATGTGCCAGGTCCGCGGTTCGTGCGGTTCGCCGGCACGATTGCACGAGCGATCAGCGGTGACTGACAAGCCACAGATTCCCGTGTTGACGCACGCATGGCTGCCGATCGTGGCGGCGATCACGGTTGCCGGCGCGATCGTGCTCGGGCCGCGCGGAGCCGTCTCCTCGCTCGTCCCGGACGATCCGATTGAGACACGCATTCTGACTGAACTTCGCCTTCCGCGCGTGACGCTCGGCTTCCTTGCCGGCGCGGCGCTCGCCACCGCCGGCATGGCCTTTCAGGCAGTCTTTCGCAACGCGCTCGCCACGCCATACACCCTCGGCGTGTCCGCCGGCGCCTCGCTGGGCGCGGCGGTCTACGCCCATCTGGGCCTGGCCGCGAGCCTGGCAGGAATTCCCGGATACGCCCTCGCGGCGCTGTCCGGCGCGCTGCTGGCGATCGCGCTCGTCTACGCAGTCGCGCAGGCCACCTACGCCTTCTCGTCCTCCACACTGCTGCTGGCGGGAGTCGCGATCAGCTTCGTGTGTACGAGCGTCATCCTGGCGATTCAATACGTCGGCGACGTGACGACGTCGTTTCGGATCGGCCGCTGGCTGCTGGGCGGCCTCGACGTTGTCGGCTTCCAGCCGGTCGTTCACGTGTTGCCATTTGCGGCGATCGGCATCGCCATTCTTCTCGCCGTCTCGCGTGACCTGGATCTGCTCGCCGTCGGCGAGGAGTCGGCCGCATCGCGAGGCGTCGCGGTGGCGACGGTGAAGAAACTCATTTTCGCCGCCGCATCACTGATGGTCGGCGGCGTCGTCGCGACGTGCGGGCCGATCGGGTTCGTCGGACTGGTGGTGCCGCATATTGGACGGCTCCTCGTCGGTCCTGGACATCGGACCCTCGGGCTGTTTTCGGTGCTGGCGGGAGGCACGTTTCTCGTGGCGTGCGACGCCCTGGGGCGCACGGTCGTGGCGCCAGTGGAGATTCCGGTCGGCATCATCACGGCGCTCATCGGCGGACCGTTTTTCCTGGCCATGCTCGTTCAGGGACACGCACGACGGCGTTTGCGGGGGGCGGCATGAGCATCGCCACACAGACGGGCGACTCGGGACAGACAAGCCTCGTCGGCGGCAGGCGGGTGTCGAAAGGCGACCCGCGCGTCGAAGCCTACGGCACCGTTGACGAGCTCGTCGCGCAGATCGGACTGGCGCGCGCCCTGTGCACGCACGAAGAGGCCGCGTCGATCGCGAAGCAGCTCCAGCGGGATCTCTTCGCCGTCGCCGAGGCCTTGGCCAGTGACGACAAGCCGCCTAAACGCATGGACGAGGCGCGGGTGCTCGACCTCACGGACCAGGTGCATCGCATCGAAACCCAGGACGGGATCCTGATCGATTGGGCGATCGCGGGCGACGATGCCGGTGGTGCCGCGTTCGAGGTTGCGCGCACGGTGTGCCGCCGGGCCGAGCGGCAGGTCGTGCGTCTATCGGACTTCGGGGCACCAATCGATCCCAGCGTCATCGTCTACCTCAATCGCCTGGCAGACCTGTTATGGCTGCTCGGACGCCTCGTCGAGCGGGATCACGGCGTTGATGCCGCATTGCGGCGTCCGGACACTGGAGGGCCGCGGTGGTCGACGGCGTGGCCATGACGTCGACCACCGCGACTCGTTTCGACGAGGCAATTCGCCGTGTGCGGCCGATCGACACCGCGTGGCACCAGCGTGCCGAGGCGCGCCTCGATCAGCTGACGAAGCCGCCGGGCAGTCTCGGTCGTCTCGAATGGATTGCGACGCGGCTGTGCGCGATCCAGGAAACCATCACGCCACGCGCCGCGCCGCGCCACATCGTCGTGTTTGCGGCGGATCACGGCGTCGCGGAGGAAGGCGTGAGCGCGTACCCCTCGGCGGTGACGGCGCAGATGGTTGGCAACTTCATCCGCGGTGGCGCCGCCATCAATGCGCTGGCGCGTGCGGCCGGCGCTCACGTCTCGGTCGTGGATGTGGGCGTTGGCAGCGACATTGACGCCACTGGAGATGCGGCGGCGTTCGTCCCGCGGCGCGTGCGGGGCGGCACTGCTAACTTCACGAACGGGCCCGCGATGTCCGAAGGCGAGCTTACCGCCGCGCTCAACGCCGGGCTCGACGTCGCCGACGTCGCGGCCAACGAAGGCGTTGCCGTCATCGCCTGCGGCGAGATGGGAATCGGCAACACCACGGCGGCAAGCGCGGTCACTGCCGCGATGCTTGGACTCCCGGCTGCTCAGGTCACTGGCCTGGGTACCGGTGTTGACGATGCGACGTTCGCGCGCAAGGTAGATGCCGTTACCCGGGCACTGGCGACGAATCGCCCCGGGTGCGACCCGTTTGCCGTGCTTCGCACCGTGGGTGGCCTCGACATCGCGGCGATCGCCGGTACGTATATCGGCGCCGCGGCACATCGCATAGCCGTTGTCGGCGACGGCTTCATCGCGACTGCGGCGGCGCTGGTCGCCGCAATGATGTGCCCGTCATTTCTCGGCTACTGGTTTGCCGGCCACCGCTCGCCCGAACCGGGCCACGCGTTACAGCTGCGGTTCCTGCAGCAGCAGCCGCTGCTCGATCTTGGCATGAGGCTCGGCGAGGGCACCGGCGCAGCGCTCGCAATGCCTTTGTTCAGCGCCGCCGTCGCGATGATGAACGACATGGCCACCTTCGAGAGCGCGGGGGTCGACCGCCGCGCCGAAGACCTCGCGGAGGGTGCCGGCCGGTGGTCGTGAGGAACGTGCTGGTGGCGACCGCCTTTCTCACGCGGGTGCCGGTGCCAATCGTCGCGGACGCGGCCGACGTCGGACGCGCCGCACGCTGGTTTCCGCTCATCGGCGGCGTCCTCGGCGGCGCGAATGCGGCGGTCGCGTGGACGATGACCGCGATCGTGGATGTTCCGGCCACCTTGACGGCGACGCTGGTCGTCGGCCTCGCTGCGTGGGTGACCGGCGCCATCCATCTGGATGGGCTGGCCGACACCGTCGACGGTTTTGGCGGCGGGCGCGACCGCGACTCGGCGCTTCGCATCATGCGCGATCCGCTGATCGGTTCGTACGGCACCGCCGCCCTGGTATTCGTGATCGGCGTCAAGGTGACGGCCGTCGCCGCCCTGCTCGATCGGGCCGGCGGGCTGGCCTTCGTCGTCGCGGCGCCGGCTCTTTCCCGCTGGACCATCGCGGCTCTGGCGGCCGCGCTGCCCTACGCGCGGACCGACGGAGGCCTCGGACAGGCCGTGACGCGCGAACGAGACACCGCGGGTCTCATCGTGGCCACATTGGTCGCAGCGCTTATCGCTCTCGGGGCGCTGGGCGCCGATGCGCTGATCGCGTGGGCATTCGCCGCACTGGCGGCGGTCTGGATCGGCCGTTCCGCGCGGCGGCGAATTGGAGGAGTGACCGGCGATGTGTTCGGCGCGAGCGTCGAGCTGGCCGAGGCATCGGTGCTCGTGTGTGGGGTGCTGGTGACAGGACACCCGTGACGGTCGCGCTTCCTCCATTGGGCACTGGGGCGACGCGGCTGATCCTGCTGCGACACGGCGAACCGGACGAGACCGTCCGTGGGCGGTGCTATGGAAGGCTCGATCCCGGCCTGTCGCGTCATGGAGAAGAGCAGATGACGCGGGCGTGGCGCCTGTTGAAACACGAGTCCTTCGCCGCGATTTACTGCAGCCCTCGCCGGCGCGCCGTGGACAGCGCACGTCTGCGATCGACCGCTTCCCCGACGGCGACGGTTGACGACCGTCTTCGCGAGATCGACTTTGGTACGTTCGAAGGCCTGACTTATGAGGAGATCGCGAACCGGTATCCACGGAAGTACGACGAGTGGATGACGCGGCCGGCGAGCGTGGCGTTCCCGGACGGTGAGAGCTTCCCGACGATGTCCACTCGAGTGCGTGACGCGCTCGAACAGATCCGCCGCACCCACTCCGGCGAGACCGTCGCCATCGTGTCGCACGGAGGCGTCAATCGTGTCGCGTTGAGCGAAGCCCTCGACCTTCATCCGTGCCGCATTTTCAGACTGGCCCAGGCCTACGCGTGCGTGAACGTCATCGACTACGTCGCCGACGAGGCGGTGGTGCTCGTCGTCAACATGACGGTGACGCCATGCTGACGCTGATCCTGGGCGGGGCCCGCAGCGGGAAGAGCCGCTATGCACAGGCGCTGGTCGGCGAGCGCCCGGCGATCTACGTCGCCACGGCCCGTCGAACGCGCGACCGGGAAATGTCCGGACGCATCGAGCGGCATCGTGCGGACCGCCCGTCGCTATGGACCACCATCGAGGAGCCCGAATCAGTTCCCCATGTCGTGCGCACGGCCACGCCGATGGACGCGCCCGTACTCGTAGAGTGCCTGACGCTCTGGCTGTCGAATCTCTTCGAGCGCGAAGCGCGCACGCCGCCGCGGCGCCAGCACGACATTCTGATGGCCGCCGTTCGCGAGCTTGCCGAGGCGTCGCGGCCGAGGGACGTCGTGGTGGTCAGCAACGAAGTGGGCGGAGGGATCGTGCCGACGACACGCGTCGGCCGCCGCTTTCGCGACCTGCAGGGATGGGCGAATCAGATACTGGCCGCCGAAGCGGAGTCGGTCGTGCTCGTCGTTGCCGGGCTGCCGCTCGACTTGAAAGCAAGGGTCGTTGAAAAACCCTAGTTGTCGCCCGGCCGGCTCACGTTGTCGATGACCAATACCGGCATCGGCTCGCGCGTGGGCTCGAGCTTCAGACCTGCCTGCCGCTCCAACGCCTCGAACATGCTCATGTCCTGCGGTCGCAATTCAGGCGGGATGTTGGTCAGGTCCAGCTCTTCCAGTTTCACGCCATCCGGCAGGAACGTGACGTTGACGTCGTAGCGGCCCGTCAGCCCCGTCTTGTCCACAACCGGTCGCCCGGCTCGCCGCGTCAACCCGTTGAGCAGCGCGCCAATCGGCATGTTGAACATGGCGGCTCCGAATGGCGGAATGAGAATGTCGCCGCACGGCTTGCCTTCCTTGATCGCCGGAGCGCACCGGCCGTTCTCGCCGAGCGTGAGCTTGTGCCCACCTCGCGCCACGGTCAGGGCGTAGACGGGCATCTCGCGCTGTTCGACGTGGTACTTCAATTGCGCGCGCTCGATCAGCAGCGAGCGCATCATCTCCCAGACCTCGGGATTGCCGACCGTCGGATCGGGCCCGCGGCCTTCGATGTCGTAGTACGTCGTGCGGATCCAGTCGGGGCCGCCGAACACCATCGGCCTGCTGGTACGGAACGATTGCGTAATGATGTCGATCAGGGTCATGTTCAGGATGCTGATCTGGCCGCGTCCCGGCGGTCCAAGCCGCCACTGCGGACTCTCCGACACGTTCTGTTTGATGGTTGCCACCTCGAATTTCTTGTCGGCGGACGTCGCCATGCCGACGAAGCTGTTGTTCTGCGGCGAGACGGCCTGTCCGGTCACAAAGCCGACCAGCACCGGACTGACGAACATCGCGCCCAGGGCCAGGCCAACCGCCCAGCGGCCGCCACGTCCCAATTCGTTCGGTCGTTCGTTCCGCACGATCAGCTCCATTCGCGCCTTGAGATCCGCGCTGGTGATGCCACTGGCGTGTCCGGGCGACGCGCACCAGTAGGTCTTGCAGATTTTGAGGATGCCTTCGGCGTAGTCGTCGGGCGTGGTGGACATCAACACCGCCTCGTCACAGGCGAGCTCGCGTTCCTCGACCAGCCGGCGGCCGATGACCCAGACCAGCGGATGAAACCACAGCAACGCCTGAACGACCGCGTGCAGTGTGGCGGTCAGGTTATCCCGGCGGCGGGCGTGGTGCCATTCGTGGTCCAGCACGGCGTGCAATTGCGACGCGGTCAACGTGTCCTCGATACCATCCGGAACGAGGATCGTCTGGCGCCAGATGCCGACGGCACCCGGCTCGATCCGTTGACGCATCATCGTGGACGAATGCCGCAACGGAATCCCGCGGTAGTCGCCTGACGGGTGCGCTGTTCGCAACAGCTGGCGAACGTGCCACCACTGCCTCAGCCAGCGGACGGCGACGAGCAGTGCGCCGCTCAGCCAGATCACCGCGAGCGCCGCGATCAACCACCGCTCCCAATCAGTCGGCGCCTGTGGTGCGGGTGAGGTCGCAAACGGCGCCGCGACCACGGGAGCGTTCGTCGTCACGAAATCGAAGACCACCTGCGACTCGGACGGTCGAACCACCACCGGGGCCGCGATCGCCCGGCCGGCAGTGACGAGCAGAGACAACGGGAACAAGAACTTCAGCGACGCCATCATCCAGGCGGCAAAGCGCAGGCGCGGACTGTAAGCCTTCAACCACGTCGCGGCAGCGAGCCAGACGAGAAGGCCCATGCCCGTTGACTGCCACAGGTGGTTGAGCACGAACACGAGGTCGCTCGTCATCGCCGGCGCCGCTCTTTCTGTGCCTTCTGATGCTCCCGGAGAATGCGCTCGGCCTCCTCGATGTCGGCGAGCGTCAGCTTGCCGGTGCGCGCCAGGTGCGCCATGACCGGCTGGATCTGGCCGTCGAGCATGGAGACGAGCTCGTCGATGACGCGGCCCTGCGCGTGATCGCGCGAAACCGCGGCTTCGAAGATGTTGGCGTTGCTGATGCGCTTGACGATGCGGAGGGCACCCTTGGTTTCCAGGCGATAGACGGTCGTCTGCACCGTCGTGTACGCCGGCCGTGAATCTTCAGGAAACTCCTCCTGAATCTCCCGCACGGAGGACGCGCCCCGTTTCCAGAACAACTCGAGGATGCGGAGCTCGAGCTTGGTCAGCCGCGTGGTGCCTGCCATCGCCTATCGACAGCGTAGACTCTACTATCATCATAGTAGGATTGCAAGTCGGACGGAGCGGCGCTCAGGCATCGGATGCGAGCATGAGCTGGCCAAACGACAGGCCGCCGTCGTTGGCGGGAATACGACGAGGGGTGTGCACGGTATGCCCGTGCGCGCGCAGCGCTGTCACCGTGCGGTCGACGAGAAACGCATTCTGAAACACCCCGCCGCTCAGCACCACGGCGCCCGCCTGCACGCGGCCGGCGACGCGGGCGATCCAGTCCACGAGCGTGAGGTGGAAACGCGCCGCGATGGTGCCGATCGGCACGTCGTGGTCCAGGTCGGCGGCAATCACGTCGAGCAACGGCTCCCAGTCCCCGATGCATCCGTCGCCGAACGGATAGTGCCCCTGTTCGCGGGGATCGATCGCTGCCTCGAGCGCGAACGCGGACTCGCCGTCGAAGCGACTGAGCGGGCAGACACCGGTGATCGCGGCCACGGCGTCGAACAGCCGTCCGACGCTCGTGCACCACGGCGCATTCACGCCGCTCGTCAGCGTCGCCGCCAGCGCCGCCGCATCGTCTCGCCCCTCGAGCGCCGCGGCGCCGCGGGCCTCCCACTCCATGAATGCGGCCACGTGCGACCCTTCGCAGATCGCCGCTTCACCGCCGGGAAGACGGAAGGGCCGTAGGTGCGCAACGCGTTCGAATCCGGAGGCACGCGCGCGAAAGAACTCGCCGCCCCAGACGGTGCCGTCGTCGCCGAGACCGCCGTCGTCCCACGCCACGCCAAGATATGGCGGCGCCACACCGTTCTCGGCCGCGCAGCCGGCAACGTGCGCGTGGTGATGCTGGATCGCAACCAGCCGGAGGCCGGACGCCTCCGCCCACTGCCGGGACGCGTAGCCGCGATCGCGATCGGCGACCACGAGGTCGGGCTCGAAGGCGTAGGTGCCGAAGAGGTCGTAAATCGCCGCCTCGAACCCGCCTCGCGCCGCCGGCGCATCGAGATCGCCGAGATGCTGACTGACCACGGCCTGCCGGCCCACACCGATCGCCACGGTGCTCCTCCGATGGCCGCCGACGGCGAGCGCCCGTGGCAGGTCGTGCGCCACGTCGATCGGCAGCGGCGCATAGCCTCGTGCGCGCCGGAGGATCGACGGGCCGTCCGCGCCGACGCGGACAACCGAATCGTGGCAGGGACGCGCAATGGTGCGGTTGTGCGTCACGATGACGTCCGCGATCGCGCCGAGCCGCCTCCGTGCCTCGACGTTATCCGTGGCGATCGGCTCGCCGGAGACGCTTCCGCTGGTGGCAACAAGCGGCGCTCCGTAGCCGCGCATCACGAGGTGATGGAGCGGCGAGTACGGCAACAGCACACCGACGAGCCTGCCGGGATCCGATACATTCGGGGCCAGATCGGACAGCTGGCGCGGCCGCAGCAGCACGATGGGGGCGGCCGGCGACGTGAGCGCCGCCTCTTCGTCCTGGTCCGTCACGCAGTACTCGCGGGTGATCGCGACCGACGGCATCATCACCGCGAACGGCCGGGCGTCGCACCCTTTACGGCTGCGAAGCCGGGCGACCACCGCTGCGTTCCTGGCGTCGCAGAACAGATGGAAGCCGCCCGTCCCTTTCACCGCGACGATCGATCCGCGGCGCAGCGCGCCAACGATCCCGTCGATGGGCAGCGAGAGCGTGGGACCGCATGCGGGACAGGCGATGGACTGATCGTGATGGCGGCGGTTCGACGGCGTTTCGTACTCTGCGCGGCACACGTCGCACATCTCGAACCGCCGCATCGTCGTCAACGCCCGCTCGTACGGAGGCCGCTGCGTAATGGTGAACCGGGGACCGCAGGCGGTGCACGCCGTGAACGGATACCCGTAGCGTCGATCGGAAGGATCCAGAATCTCGCGCAGGCAATCGGCGCACGTCGCCAGGTCGTTCGGGATCCCGGTGCGAACGTGGCTGCGGGTCCTGCTGGTATCGATGTCTCGTGTGACGACCGCTGCCAGCGATCCTTCGCACGCCAGGCGATCGATGAACTGAGCGACCCTGTCCACGGCTCCTTCGACTTCGATGACGAGCCCCTCGCGCGAATCCTGCACGTATCCGTTCAGGGCGAGCGTGCTGGCGAGCCGGAAGACAAACGGTCGAAACCCGACGCCCTGCGTGGCGTCATTGAGCTGGATGCGGTAGCGCGTGGATTCCATCGGCCGCCTCGACGGCCGACAGCATAGAAAGATCCGGCGCGCCGTCCTATGCAGTTCCGGCTGGTTCGCCGATTAACGCGCTCGAGATACTTTCGGGCGGCTGGCGACGAATGCCGCCAGGTGCTCGCCGGTCAGCGTCGACCTCTTCG
>JAICQE010000213.1 GCA_025938035.1 Vicinamibacteria bacterium | reverse complement strand
GAATCTGCTTCTCCACATCGTCCGGCTCGATATCGCCGACGACGACAATGGCCATCCGATCCGGGCGGTAGAAATCGCGATAGAAGTCGCGGAGCCGCTGGTGCGGGAAGCTCTTGAGGTTCTCGGGCGTGCCGATCGGATTGCGCGTGGCGTACTTCGATCCGCCGAAGAGTGCGTTCATCTGCGGCTGCAGCATGCGCTCGTTCGCGCCGAGGCGGCCGCGCCACTCCTCCAGCACGACGCCGCGCTCCTTGTCGATCTCGGCTCCATCGAGCGCGATCCCGCCGGCGAAATCGCTCATCGCCTCGAACGCCTTCGTCAGCGCGCCGGCCTTGTCCACCGGCACGTCGAGCATGTAGACCGTCTCATCGAAGCTGGTGTAGGCGTTGACGTGCGGCCCGAACTGCGCGCCAATCGATTCGAGATACTTGACGAGCTCTCCCGGAGGGAAGTGTTTCGAGCCGTTGAACGCCATGTGCTCGAGCACGTGCGCCAGGCCGCGCTGGTCGTCGGCCTCATCAACCGATCCAGCCCTGATGGCAAGCCGCATCATCGCCCGATCGTCCGGCTCGCTGTTCTTGCGGATGTAGAACGTCATCCCGTTCGGCAGCGTGCCGGTTCGGATCGCCTTGTCGAGCGGCAGCCGCGCGTTGAGATCGGCGGGCGTCTGCGCGAAGCCAGCCGCCGTACATACCGTAAACGTCAACACTGCCACGGAGACACGAAGACACGAAGGGACATCCAAACGCTGTTGGTCTCCGTGCATCCGTGCCTCCGTGGCCCATGGTCGCACGCGGAGGTATGCTGCGCGCATGCGGCTCAAAATCAAACGGCTGGATCTCACGATTCCCCTCCCTGCCTACGGAACTGATGAAGCGGCTGGATTCGACCTCGCCGCGGCGCACGACGTCGTCGTGCCGGCAGGCCGGGTGGTATTAGTTCGCACTGGGCTCATTATCGAGGTTCCCACCGGCCATTGCCTCGCGATTTTCGCCCGAAGCAGTACGCCGCTCAAGCGCGGACTGATGGTGGCCAATGGCGTCGGCATCATCGATTCCGACTATTGCGGGCCGGCAGACGAAGTCATGATTCAGCTGCTGAACTTCACCGGCGCCGACGTTCAGGTTCGCCGCGGCGACCGGCTGGCGCAGGGGATCGTGCTGCCCGCGCCGAGGGTGCAATGGGACGAAGTCGACGAAGTGGCGGCCGTAACCCGCGGTGGTTTTGGAGCGACCGGTAACTGATTACGGCACACCGAGGCAGTGAGACACCGAGGGGATCCTTGCTGTTCTCGGTGCCTCGGTGACTCGGTGGGTCGCGAATGGGTATGCGTCGCATCCTTCATGTAGACATGGACGCGTTCTACGCGTCCGTCGAGCAGCGCGATCGGCCGGAGCTGCGCGGGCAGCCGGTTGCCGTCGGCGGCGCGCCGGACAAGCGGGGCGTCGTCGCGGCGGCGAGCTACGAGGCGCGTACGTTTGGCGTCCGATCGGCGATTCCGATGTCACGCGCCGTCCGTCTCTGCCCTTCTCTGGTCATCGTCCGGCCGGACTTCACGAAATACCGAACCGTGTCGAACCAGGTATTCGACCTCTTCCGGTCAGTGACGCCGCTGGTCGAGCCTCTCTCGCTGGACGAGGCGTATCTCGATGTGACCGAGAACGCGTGGGGCGAGCCGCTCGGCATGAACGTGGCGCGTCGGCTGAAGGCGGAGATTCGCGAGCGCACTGGTCTCACCGCGTCCGCGGGAGTCGCGCCCAACAAGTTCCTGGCGAAGATCGCATCCGGCTGGCAGAAGCCGGACGGTCTCACGGTCATCGCGCCGGAGCGGGTCGAGCATTTCCTGCACGGCCTGCCGGTGGATGCGCTATGGGGCGTCGGTCCGGTGACGGCGCGGAAGCTGCGCGAGCGCGGGATCACCAAACTGATCGACGTGCGCGCGGCTGATCCGGCGGTTCTCCGCGACGCCGTCGGATCGCTCGCCGACTGGCTGCAGGACCTCGCGCGCGGCCACGACGACAGGCCGGTCGTCGCTGAATACGAGCCGAAGTCGTCGGGGAGTGAGAACACCTTCGAGCGCGACCTCACCGATCTGCCGACGATTCAGGAAGAAATCTCGGAAATGGCGGGGCACGCCGCCGGATGGCTGGCCCGGCGCGAGCTGTATGCCCGCACTGTGACGATCAAGGTCCGCTACAACGACTTCACGACCATCACGCGGAGCCACAGCGAGCCGCCGACGCGCGACGAAGAAGACATCCGCCGCCGAGCAGTGGCGCTGCTCGAAAAGACGGAGGCCGGGCGGCGGCCGATTCGCCTGCTCGGCGTGAGCGTCCACAACCTCACCGACGGTATGGAACCCGAGGAGGAAGAAGGGCCGCAGCCGCGGCTGCCGTTCGAGATTTGAGTTCGACACGTAGTGTCCGGCTTTAGCCGGACCCGGAGGCCCGCCTGAAGGCGGACACTACGATGAGCGGTGAACGGCGGTCACGACGCCGACGAGGAAGTCGAGCGTTACGCGATCGCCTTCCTGCAGGGCAGGCGCGAGCGCTTCACCGCCGACACGCGCCACGCGCATCTGACTGTCCGGTTCGTCCGCAAAACGGTAGTGCAGGTCGTAGAACAGCTGGCCGTGAATGCTCACGGGCTGCATCCGGTGCAGGACGGCGTCGCGGGATCCTTTCAGCATCAGTTGGCCAGGATACGGGCGCGCATCACGTCGATCCGCGCGGTTGGCGCTTCACCCTCACGCGGTGCGACCTCGATCTTCTCGATGACGTCCATGCCGGAGACGACCCGGCCGAACGCCGTGTATTTTCCGTCGAGCGATTCGGCCGGCGCCAGGACGATGAAGAACGAGCTGGTCGCGCTGACCAGCTCGTCGCCGCGCGCCATGGAGACGATCCCGCGTTCGTGCTTCGTGGCGTTGAATTCCGGTTCGAGCGTGCGCACGTAGCCCTGCTGCCGCTCGTCGAGCGGTTCCTTCCGCGTCGCCAGGTAGCCGCCCTGGATGACGAATCCCGGGACCACGCGGTGAAACGACGTGCCCTCATAGACACCCGCCGCGGCCAGCCGCAGGAACTGCCGTACATGATTCGGCGCGCGATCGGGAAACAACTCGAAGGTGATGTTCCCGAGCGAGGTCTCGAGCACCACCTGCTGCTTCGCCATCTCCTCCGCGCTGGCCGACACGAACGGCTCCGGTACCGGGGCCGGCTTCTCGCGGATCGTCACCTTGCGAATCACGATGCGCTCCGACGGCACGTTTGCGCTCGCCGGCACGGTCGAAATCTTCTGCGCCACGCCGATGCCTTCCGCGACGCGGCCGAAGACGGTGTATTGGCCGTCGAGCGCCGGCTGATCGCTGACGGAGATGAAGAACTGCGAGCCGCCGCTGTCGCGGTTACCTGGCACCAGCACCGCGGAGACCGCCCCCCGCGTGTGCTTCTCGCTGTTTGCCTCGAATCGAAGCACGCCCAGGCCGCCGGTGCCGTAGCGCGCGGCCTGCGCCGGGTCCTTCGACAGCGGATCGCCGCCCTGAATGATCCCCATCATGATCACACGGTGGAACGTGGTGCCGTCGTAGGCGCCCTCGCGCGCGCGGGTGATGAAGTGCGCGACGTGGGTCGGTGCGGCGTCCGGCAGAAGGTCGATGACGATCGTCCCGAGCGTGGTCTCGAGAACAGCCTGCTTGTTGCGGAGCTCTGATGCGGGAAGGGCGGACGTGAAGAAGGTCGTGCGCGTCGGCGCCGCCGGCTTCTGCGCGCCCCGCGCTTGAACGTAGTGTCCGCCTTCAGGCGGACCCGCCAGCGCCAGCGGACTCACCAGCGCGCCGAGCAGCAACATCCTCGCGACCGCGAACATGCGGGTGATTATCCGCTAGCCCCGGTCGGCCTTCAATTTCAGCGCCTGGCGCACCGCCTTCGCGCCCAGTTTGCCGCGCCGCTTTTCTTCCAGCAGCGCGCGCTCATCCTGCTGCCGTTCGAGAAAGGCGAGCTCGTCCTGCAGCTTCAGATAGCTGTCGAGCCGCTCCGGCGCGAGTGTGCCGTCGTCGACGGCGGCCTTGACGGCACAGCGCGGTTCGTCGCGATGCGCGCAGTCACTGAAGTGGCACGACGCCGCACGTTCCTCGATGTCCTCGAACGTCTCGCGGACGGCTCCGCCGACGTCCCAGAGCTGCAGCTCGCGCATGCCCGGCGTATCGATGAGCAGACCCCCATTCGGCAGCACGACGAGCTCGCGGTTCGTCGTTGTATGCCGGCCCTTCGAGTCGGCCGCACGGACGTCGCGCGTCCGCCGGGCGTCCGAACCCAGCAGCCGATTGATGATCGTCGTCTTGCCCACGCCTGACGATCCGAGCAGCGCGCCGGTACGCCCACGGGTCAGATAGTGAATCACCTGCTCGATCCCCTCGCCGGCCTTCGGATTGAGGATGTGGACCGGTGAATCCGCTGCGATCGACCGCGCTTCAGCGACGCGGGCGTCCACGCCTTCGCCAACGTCGGGCTTGGTCAGCAGTACCACCGGCGCCGCCCCGCTTTCACGCGCCAGGAGGAGGTACCGCTCGAGGCGCCGGGCACTGTAGTCGTCGTCGAGCCCCATGACGATGAAGGTCACGTTCACATTGGCCGCCACCACCTGCTCGTCGGTCACGTTGCCGGCCATCCTTCGCGAAAACCGGCTGCGCCGCGGCAGCACGGCCACGATGCTCCCCCGCTCGTCCGATGGACGCGTGCGCACGACGACCCAGTCGCCCACCGCCGGCAGCTCGCCCCGGCTGGTCGCGTGATGCTTGAGCCGGCCCGCCAGCACGGCGTCGATCTCGCCGCCGTGGATATAGACGCGGAAGATGTAGTTGAACTCGATGAAGACGCGCCCAGGCTGGACGTGCGGTTTCGCCGCCCACGGCTCGAACTGATGCCGTAGCGCGTCGTCCCAGCCGAGATCGCGTAGGTCCACATTGATAGTGTAGCTTCCGCCTTCAGGCGGAAGGAGTCATCATTCCGCAGAATGGCTGTACTCACACATCAACATCAGTTCTGGGGGTGTGGACTGCCCGGAACCGAGGAACGGATACTGCGCCGGATCGCTGACCAGCCCCGCCCGAACGGGATTGCCCACGATGTACCCACAGTCAGTGCGAGTTCGTCATCATCACGCACGACGCGCTCGTACCCGTAACGCTGCCATAAACGCACGCCGTGCTGGCGCTTGAAGTAGTAACCCGAATACTGCTTCGACCGACTGATGAACAGTTTCGCGTCCGATGATTCGTGGAGCCCAGAAACAAGCAGGTGCAGGTGATCAGGCATGAAACAGTACGCGGAAATTTCAAAACCTATTTCACGCGCGGCGCGCAGAATCTGCGCGCGGACCAGTGCCACCGGCGCCTCTTGAACGAAGAAAAGGCTCCGCCGATCGGTGCAAAACGTCACACCTCTCGCAGCAGAGGCCATGCCGGCTTCTTCCGCTTAAAGGCGGAAGCCACGACTTCGGAGATCCAGTTCCTTCCGCCTGAAGGCGGAAGCTACGGTTACGGGGCGATGAAGGCGGCGGCGATTTCGGCCAGCTCGGACTGCGTCTCTCCGGGCGTTTTGCCGCGCACACCCAGCGAGTGGTCACCGCGCGGGATCACGTGCAGGCGAACGTCGGGCTTCATCGCCTCCAGGTGCGGCCGCAGTTCGGCGGGCGTTCCGAAGGCGTCGCGCTCGCCTTGAATGACAAGCACCGGCACGGTGATCGATGGCAGATGTTCAATGCGCAGCTGCTGCGGTTTACCCGGTGGATGGAGGGGATAGCCGAAGCAGACGACGCCGGACAACGCGTCCAGCCCCTGGGCGGCGAGATGCGTGGCGATGCGCCCGCCCATCGATTTGCCGCCGATGAACAGTCGGTCGGCCTTGCTCCACTTGCGCGCCGCGGCGACCGCGTCGCGAAACGACTGCTCCAGGACAGGCGGCCGATCGGGCGCGCTCTTCTGCAGCCGCTTGTACGGGAAATCGAAGGTCACGACGTCGATGCCGCGAGCCGCCAGCCCGCGCGACACGCCGGCCATGAACGGATGATGCTGCCCCGCGCCGGCGCCG
>JAICQE010000217.1 GCA_025938035.1 Vicinamibacteria bacterium | reverse complement strand
GCGCTGCGCGGCGGCATCTCGCGACGGTCCAGACGTCCGTGCAGGCGCTCCCAGACGTCGAATGCCGAAATAACTCTCCCGGTCGTGTCGAACGCAGTCAGATCCAGCCGTGCTGCCGGCGAAGAGCCCCCATGACAGGAGTGGCAGTAGGTCTTCAGCAGCGGCTGCACGTCGGTCACGTACCGCTGATCGAGGTTGGCGGACCGCGGTGCCGTGGGGACGGTTTGCGATGCGAGCGAAGGCGGCAGGCGCGCACACGAGGACGTGGCCGCGAACACCACGGCGACAGCGACGGCCGCGAGCGCCTGGTGGCTGGCAATCATGGCTCCTCGAGTCTGCGGCACCTCGGAGGCCCGGCGCGTTACCGCTGCTTCAGGATCTCCTCGATCTGTGGGCGCGCCACCGGCAGGCGGTCGATGTTCTGCCGCAGCCACTGCGTGAAGTCCGCCTCGATGGCGTCGGTCCAACGGCCGTCGATCTGGCCGGCGGTGTAAGTGCCGGCGCGCAGCCGGGCGTGTCCGAAGTCATCGCGCAGCCGGGTGATCTCCGACGTGCGCACGACCTGCTCGGCGAGCTGCGGCGGGATGAAGATCACACCGCCGTCCCGGCCGAGCACGACATCGCCAGGCATGACGAACGCGCCGCCGATTCGAATGGGCACGTTGATACCGATCATCGTCGAGTTGAGACGCGCCCCGGCGCTCGCGTTGCCGATATGGTGCGAGGGATCGTAGGAGCGGACAAACGACGTGAAATGCTCCAACTCCCGAAGCCCGTTGATATCGCGGACGGCGCCGTCGTACACGATCCCGTTGCCGGACTTCGCGTAGATCGCGCTTCCGACGTTGTCGCCGACCGAGGCGCCGTTCTCCTTGAGCCCGAAATGGTCGGACACGTAGACGTCGCGCGGCTGGAGCATATCCACAGGCCACGCGTTGGTTCCGCCGACGCGACCGGCCTGCCGGCCCTTGGCTTCGATCACACGCAGGATGTCGGGCCGGCCCGGCAGCCACTGCGAGGTGAGCGCGCGGCCGACGAGGACTTTGTCCGGGTGAATCGACACCCAGTTGTCGTCGTACTGATGCGAAAAGCCGGCGCCGGTGACGACCGCCCATGCTTCCTCGAGCGTCACGTCCTTCATCCGGTCGAGGATTGCATCCGGCACCTTCGGCCGGCCGTCGGGAAACCGCTCGCCCTTCCACTCCGGGGTGTATTCGATCAGCTGCTGAGGCGTCAGCACACCCGGCTGGGCCTCTACGAGCGGCATCGCCGTGAGCAGCAAGGCAGCGGCGATGACGGCTCTGGACACGTTGACCGTTATCGGAGACCTGCTGCCCCGCGTCATCTGAACAACAGCGTAGAGAGGTGGTAGAGGTCGTTCTTCCAGACGGGGAAGTCGTGCGCGCCTCCGACGTCGATGTGCCAGATGTGCGGCACCTTCTGCTCGTCGAGATACTTGTGCACGCCCTCGCTGATGTTGAAGAGGGAATCCTTGTCGCCGCACGAGACCCACAGCAGCTTGAGCTGCGTCCTCGCCGCCGCGGGATCGGGAACCAGCTGTGCCGGCTGCTGGGTGTTCGGCGCCGACGAGAAGCCGCCAACCCAGGCGAACGTGTTCAGGTTCGCGAGGCCGAAATTCAGCGACTGTCCACCGCCCATCGACAGCCCCGCCAGCGCTCGATGCTCCCGGTCGGCCTGTACCGAGTAGCGCGATTCGATGAACGGAACGAGATCGCCAATCAACTCCTTCTCGAACGCGGCGTAGGCCGTGAACTCCACGCCCATCCCGGCGCCTCCGCGTCCACCGCGGCCGCCAGCGGCTGGCGCGGCGGCTCCGGCCTGGGCTGCGCCCTGGGGCGCCGCACCTGTGGCGGACGCCGCTGCCGGCTGTGCACCCGCCGACGCCGCAGCCGCCGCATCAGCCCCGCGGCCAGCTCCACGTCCACCCCGTCCGCCGAACATCGTCGACGGCTCATTGGAGGCGCGGCCGTTCGGCATGACGATGATCATCGGCAGCGCCTTGTTGTCGGCAATCAGGTTGTCGAGGATGGCGTCGGCCCTGCCGAACTGGGTCCAGTGGTTCTCGTTGCCACCGATACCGTGCAGCAGGTAGAGCACCGGATACCGGCGCGCTGACGAATAGCCCGGCGGCAGGTAGACGACCGCCGGACGCTTGTTGCCAGTGACCTTCGAGTCGTACTCGATGCGCTCCACGCGTCCAGCCGGAATGCCGGTCCTGCGGACGTCGAACCCTTCTGGTGCCTTGGGAAAGGGTGCCGTTGCCGGCGTCTGGGCGATCAGGGTGGCTGCGCACAGGACCAAGCCACAGATCACTGCCGACAGGGAAGTCGGCCGTGTTCCTCGTCTAGCCATGTTCACGTCTCCTCGATGACAGATGCGAGTGCAGTGTTACTGCGAACAACGATATGACGTGGCCGCATTGGCCGGCCCGCTCACGTAGCGCGGATACGACGGATATGAACAGAGCGGCAGGCTGCGCTCGCCCGCGCTGACCACCACCGACATGGGCGGTGCGGTCCCACGTTCCACCCAGTCGAACAGCAGCGCGTTCCGATCATACTGATTCGGTATCGGTGCGGACGTGATCGTTTTCCCGGTGCCGTCGACGTTGTAGCTCGTGCCGCTGAGGCCGTGGCCGGCCTGCGGCATGACGAACAGGCGCGCGAACCGGTCGACGGTACGGCGCCCCATCTTGTCCAGCACGGCCTCGTAGTAATCGAGCTGCGCGCCTGGCGAAGCCAGCGTGTCGTTGGTGCCGATCGTGACGATCATCTTGCCGCCGCGCTTCTCGAACGCACGCAGGTCGGGATTCGTCGAATCGAGGATGCGCGAGAGCTCCTCGCGGCGCCGGTTGAGTGCGCCGCCTTCGACGTAGTCGAGCGGGTTGGCCGTCACGTTCTTCATGAGAAAGCCGGTGACGCCGAGCACGCCGAGGTGCGAGTGATTCGGGGCGGTCTCGGCGGCGCCTTCCTGTCCCTTGAAACGGGCGGTTGCGATGAGGCCGCTGCCGGATGGATCGGTGTTCGGCACCCACATCCCGAATGTCTTCGCGCCGTGTGCGAGCGGCGTGGCGAAGGCGTAGCGGGAGTAGGTGAACTCGAGCGTCGCGATCTGCCCGTCGGTGAGACAGGCATTGGCCGTGGTGTCGGCCGGATTCGGATCGACATTGCCGGGGCAGCGCTTCGCCGCCCACGGGTGACGTCCGCGCTTGCCCTGCGTCACGTCGAAAATCGCGCGGCACGCCATGTAGTTGTTGATGATGCCGTCGGCAAGGCCGTCGAGCGTGTCGCACTGGCGCATGAACTCGCCGCGAATGGCGTTGACCTTCGCCGCGGTGACCCAGTTGGCGAGCGGCTTCTCCTTGATGCGAATCAGCTCCGGGGCGAGCATCAGCGTGGAGAAGCCGACGATCGGCACGTTCGCGGCGATACCGTCGTAATCTCCCGGGTAACGCTGCGCGACGGTCAGCGCTTCGCGACCTCCCTGCGACGATCCGATGTAGTAGTTGAATTGAGGACGGGCGCCGTAGAGACGTTCGATGATCACGAACGCGGCGTCATGCGTCTTCTTCATCTGCATGTAGCCGAGATTGGCGATCGCTTCCTCGTTGAGTGCCCAGTCGTCCCCGGCTGGTCCCGGTCCGCCGGCACGTGGTGCGCCGGCACGACCACCGCCGCGACCGAACCCGGCCTGATGTCCGGAGTCGCTGCCGTAGGTCACGAAGCCGCGGGCGAGCAGTGATGGCGCGCCGGGGCCGGCGCCGCCGGTCAGGTTCGGAATCGTCCCGTTCATGCCGCCGCCGCCGAGCTGCGCCGCGCGGCGGCTCCACTGTGCGGGCAGCACCACGGCAAAGTTGATCGGACGCGCCGTTGGGGCACTATCGACTGGCTCGATCACGCCGTCGACCCGGCAGTAACCAGGGCTGGTGGCCGTGGCGGCTGTCCAGGCGGGCGCTGCCAGCGTCACACGGCGCACCGGCTCGCCGATCCGGTCGACGGGTACCTCGCTGCCGACCTTCGCGCTGGTGCACACGTCACTCGCGATGCTGATGTCCGTGGCTGCGGGTGCGGATACCTGAGGGGCTGCGGCGGCGTAGGCGGTGGCGAAGCCGACAAGACCGGCTGCAGCGGTCCACCCGAAAAACGCCTGTCTTCGACGTGAGTGCATGGGTGCTGACGCTCCCTGGTTTTCCGGAACGCCTTAGCGGCGTTCCTTTGGCACGATGGCGACGACTCGGCCGGAGGGATCGTAAATGGTGCCGTACAGACGGTGCAAGCAGATTCACGGATGCCGGGGGCTGTGGAGATATAGTCCCAGGGAGAATGCGATACACCGTGCACCCGTTCACCGCCGTATTCGCCACGCTTCTGCTTGTAACCGCGATGGCACCGGCAGCAGCCGCCCAGACGCCGGGCGCGGCGGCATTGCGCGTCGGCGCGGCACGAATCGATGTCACACCGTCGCCGGGTGAGCTTCCGAAGAACAGCCGAGGCATTCTCGATCGCCTGTATGCACGCGCGATTGTTCTCGAGAGCGGCACGTCCACCGCAGCGCTCGTGACGGTGGATACCGGAGCGATCCCGACGGCGCTGTGGCAGGCGGTGACGGGGCGAATCGAGAAGGAGCTGGGGATCCCGACGGCCAACGTGCTGCTGACCGCGACGCATACGCACAGTGCCGGCGGACAGCGCGGTCCCGACTACGAGCAGAAGATCGTCGAATCGGTTCGTCTCGCCAGGCAGAGACTGACGCCCGCCAGAGTGGGATATGGAACGGGAGAGTCGTACATCAACGTCAACCGCCAGATCATCGATCCGCAGACCCGTCGGTGGTGGGAGGGACCGAACCGCGAGGGACCGACCGACAAGACGGTCGCGGTGCTCAGGTTCGACACGCTCGCCGGCGTGCCGATCGCCGTCTACTACAACTATGCGGTTCATGCCGTGATCACCGGCCAGCTCGATCAGCTCAGCGCCGACATCCCCGGGGCGGCGTCGACCTACGTCGAGGACTCGTACGACGGCCGCATCGTTGCCGTCTGGTCGAGCGGCGCGGCAGGCGACCAGAATCCGATCTATTACCAGCAGACCTACGACCTCCGTGACATCCGCACGAAGGAGTACGCCAGCCGCGGCATCGACATCAGCAACGCCATGCCGCCCGGCGGCGAAGGCCTGAACAGGGATGACCCGAGGGTTGCGCGGTTGATGAATCAGCAGCGGCAGATGGTCCTGTCGATGGGGCAGTTCCTCGGCGAAGAGGTGTTGCACGTGATGCGCGGCGTCGATCGCACTGAAACCGCGGTTTCTCTCGACGGCAGCTACTCGACGGTCACCTGCCCCGGACGCGAGCGGACCAATCAGGGACGTGCGGGGTTCGAGGGCACCTACAAGGAGGGCAGCCCGGTGGAGATCCGCCTCGGGCTGCTGCGGATTGGCGACGTCATGATCGGCGCCGTGAATGCCGAGGTGTTTACCGCGATTGCGCAGCGGCTCAAGCGCGAGTCGCCCGACAAAGCCACGATGATGGCCACCCTGAGCAATGGCTCGGCACGCTCCGGCTACATTCCGGACGACGCCTCGTTCGGCAAGTACACGTTCGAGGTGTTGTCATCGCGGCTGCAGCCGGGCTGCGCCGAGTCGTCGATCGTCGGCGGCATCCTCGGGCTGATCGAGACCTCGCGCCAGCGGAACT